>VAXO01000092.1 GCA_005888435.1 Actinomycetota bacterium
ATCCCGAGCTCGCGCGTCCGCTCGAAGACCGACAGCACTAGCGTGTTCACGACACCGAACAGGCTGATGATCACCGAGAGGCCGAGCAGCGCGTAGAGGACGTTGAGGACGAGGTTGATGTCGTCTTCCTGCGCCTTCTTGAACTGTGCGGCCGTCTGGACCTTCGCGTCCGGGAACCGGTTCAGCGCAAGTGCCAGCAAGGCAGTGTTGTTGGGGGTGACACCGCCCTTGATGTCGATGAGCGTCATCAGGTTTTGCGGGCTGGCGTAGTTAGCGTCGAACGTCTTGGCTGACATGGTCACGGTGCCGAAGGGAGAACCACCGTTCGGCGGGTCGAAGATGCCCTTCAAGCGCAGGTGCAGGACCTTGCCGGTCGGGGTGGTCACGGGGATCGGTGAGCCGAGCTCGAGGTCGTGGTCCTTGGCGTAGTCCTTGTCCACGAACGCGCCGTTGGCTCCGAGCCGGGCGGACGCGTGCTCCGATCCTGGCAGCCAGTCGATCCTGACTCCGCGCGAGAGATTGGGCGTGACCGCGGTGACTTGGACGTTGTGCCCGAAGACGCGCGCGTCACCGCCGCGGATCGGCGTGACGGCTGTTATTCCGGGTGTGACGCCGACCGCTTCGTCGGCCTGCTTCGTGAACGGGTCGAAGCCGTTCTCCGCCGTCAGTGCATAGTCGGCGACGAAGAGCTTGTTGACCGCGTCCGAGAACGACGACCGCAAGCCGGCTCCGAGGATGGCCACGAACGTGATCAGCGCCAAGCCGATCATCAGCGCCGATGCTGTTGACGCCGTCCGGCTCGGATTGCGCATCGCGTTCTCGCGAGCAAGCGAGCCTGCGAGACCGCCGATTCGCGCGCCCGGCCAGCCCAGGACATAAGCGAGCGGTCGCACCGCTCGCTTCGCATTGATCGAAACGCCGACGAACAGGATCAACGTCCCAAAGCCGAGCGCGAGCAGCCTTGTCGCCGTCGTCAAGCCACTCCCGAAGATCCCGTATACGAGCAACAGGATCCCGAGCGCGAGTGTTGCGATCGAGAACACGGGCCCGAAGCGGGACAGGCGCGTGACCGGCAGCGTCGCCCCTTCGCGCACCGCTGCGATCGGAGGCACGCGCGTCGCCCGGATCGCCGGCCGGAGGCTAGCGAGCAGCGTGACGGCGACGCCCACGAAGATGCTGACGACGATCGTGCGGGTTGCGAAAACGGTCCCTGTCTTCGGGAAGTTCAGCCCGATTGCGGTGAACAACGCGTCCAGCGCCTTCGCGATCCCGAGGCCGAGGAAGAGCCCGGCCAAGGAGGCGAACAGGCCGATCGCGAGCGCCTCGACCATGACGCTGCGCAGGACTTGCCGTCGCGAGCCGCCGATCGTTCTCAACGTCGCGAACTCACGCATGCGCTGGGCGATCGTGATCGAGAGCGTGTTCGCGATGACGAACGCGCCGACGAAGAGCGCGAGGACGCCGAACGCCAGCAGGACCTTCTGGAAGATGCCGAGCGTGCCGTTGACGTCGTCGACGGCTTCCTGCGTCTGCACAGCGGCTGTCTTCGCCTGCGCCGTTGGCGGGAGGAGTGGCCGGATCTGGCCGACGAGCGCCTCAGGTGTGACGCCGGGCTTCGCGGCGACCTGGACCTGGTCGAACTTACCGACCTTGTCGAACAGCTGCTGCGCCGTGGGCACGTCGAAGATGGCGATCGTCGACGCGCCGATCGAGGACGACGAGGAGAACGTCGCGATGCCGGCGATCTCGAGCTGGCGAACCCCTTCGTCCGCGGCGATCCCGATCGAGTCGCCGACGGCGTAGTGCTGCTTTTCCGACGTGCGCTTGTCGATCGCGATCTGACCGTTACCGACGGGCCACTTCCCGGCGACGAGCTTGAGCGGATTGAAGCGCTTGTCGTTTGCCGGATCGACGCTCGCCGCGATCGCCGCGCCGCCGCCCGTCGAGATGACCTTCCCGTCGCGGTCGATCAGCTTGAGCGTGTCGGCGACCGATCCGGCCGCTGCGGCCACGTCGGGGAGCGCCTTCACCTTGGCCAGCACGGTGGCGGGGAACGCAGGCGTTTCCTCGGTGTTGCTGTTCGTGTTCTTGAACGCGACCTTGCCGCTGACGACGGCGTCCGCGTTCTCGTACGAGTCGCTGACGACGTTCGTGAACGCGGCGGTGATCGTGTCCGTGAGGACGTAGGTGCCGCTGATCATCGAGACGCCGAGGACGATCGCCAGCGCCGTCAGGACGGTGCGGAGCTTGCGTCCGAGCAATCCCTTGAGGGCGACGGCGTTCATCGCGCCAGCTCTTCCATGACCGCGATCACCTCGTGGGCGTCGGAGCGGCCGAGGTCCTTGACGATCAGGCCGTCGGCGAGGAAGAGGATCCGGTCGGCGATGGCTGCCGCACGCGGGTCGTGCGTGACCATGACAGTCGTCTGGCCGTACGTGTCGACCGAGTCGCGCATGAGCTCGAGAATCTCGCCGCTCGTCTTCGAGTCGAGGTTCCCGGTCGGCTCGTCCGCGAAGACGATCGTCGGCTTGCTCACGAGCGCTCGCCCGATCGCCACGCGCTGCTGTTGTCCACCCGAGAGCTCCGACGGGCGGTGGTCGCGGCGATTCGAGAGGCCGATCTTGCCCATGAGCTCGGCGACCCATTTCTTGTCGGGCTTCACGCCGGCGATCGCGAGCGGGAGCACGACGTTCTCCTCGGCGTTCAGCATCGGCAGCAGGTTGAAGAACTGGAAGATGAACCCGATGTGTTGGCGGCGGAGCCCCGTCAGCTCGTTGTCGTTCAGCTTCGAGATCTTCGTGCCGGCGATGCTCACGTCACCGGAGGTCGGCTTGTCGAGGCCGGCCAGGATGTGCATCAGAGTGGACTTGCCCGAGCCCGAGGGGCCCATGACCGCGGTGAGATTGCCTTCGGCGACCTCCAACGACACGCCGCGAAGTGCATCGACGCACGTCTCGCCTTCACCGTAGCGGCGGCGCAAGTCGTCGGCTGTGACGACCGCTTCGTCACCGACTACTCCGAGTAGGTCTTCGTCGATCTGCGGAACTGGAACTGCAATGGTCGCCATCTTCGTCTCCTTCTCTGGATGTCTCGCGCGGGCGACGATGCCCGGCGCGTAGATCTCGTCCGTGGGTTCGGGCTCGCTCTGAATCACGCGCGACTTCATCGCCGCTTCCTCATCGGTGCTCCTCGCTTCTGGGGAACGTGCCCAAGCTCGCACGGCCCGACCGGAACGAGAAGACGGGCTACCCGTAGATGAGGGGGCGGGTTTCTGGTGTGTTCGGGATCACGAACGGAGGAATGCGAGGACGGCGAGTACGCGCTTCGACTCCGTCCCGGTCGACGGCAGCCCGAGCTTCGAGAAGATCGTCGACACGTATTTCTCCACGGCGCGCGTCGTGATCACGAGCTTGTCTCCGATGCCCTGGTTCGAGCGCCCTTCTGCCATCAAGACGAGGACTTCGCGTTCCCGAGGGGTGAGACGGGTGAACGGATCGTCGTCGCGCTGCCGAGAAAGGAGCGTCGACACGATCATCGGATCGAGCGCTGAGCCGCCGTCCGCGACGCGTCGGAGGGAGAAGACGAAGTCCTTGACGTCACCGATTCGGTCCTTCAGCAGATAGCCGACGCCCTCCGGGGAATCGGCGAGCAGCTGCATTGCGAGACCGGGCTCGACGTACTGCGACAGCACGAGGACGCCGACGGACGGGTGACTCGCGCGGATCTCGAGCGCCGCACGCAGCCCTTCGTCGCTGTGCGTCGGCGGCAGGCGAATGTCGACGATCACGACGTCGAGCGCATAGCTGCGCACCTTGAGCATGAGGTCCTCGGCATCGCCGCACTGCGCGACGACGTCGAAGCCGGCCTCGCTGAGGAGGCGACTCAGCCCTTCCCGCAGGAGAACACCGTCTTCGGCGATTGCTACGCGCACGGGATCTCCGCCCGCACGCGGGTGCCGCCGCCTGAGGGCGTCCAGACGCGCAGCCTGCCTCCGAGCGCCTCGACCCGGTCGGCGAGACCGCGGAGCCCCGTGCCCCGTTCGGTATCGGCGCCGCCGATTCCGTCGTCGACGACCTCGACGACCACCTGGCCGTCCCTTCGGCCGACCTCGACGCTCGCAGCGGTGGCGTGCGCGTGCTTCCCGATGTTCGCAAGGCTCTCGCAGACGACGTAGTAGGCCGCCACTTCGAGGGGCTCCTGAAGGCGGCCGTCGAAACCGACGAACAACCTGACCGGAATGGGAGCTCGAGCGGCCATCGACTCCAGCGCGACCTTGAGCCCATGGCCGCTCACGACCGCGGGGTGGATTCCCCGCGCAACGTCGCGTAGCTCGGACAGTGACAGTGCGATCTCCGTGCGCGCCAGGTCCAGGCGGTGCTGAGCATCGGGATCCGCAGCCAGTTGCTGTTCCAGCCGGCTGAGCTCGAGAGAGAGCGCGATCAGGCGTTGCTGCGCGCCGTCGTGCAGGTTTCGCTCGAGCCGCTGCCGCTCCCGCTGGCCGGCGGCGATGACCCGCGCGCGCGAACCGCGCAACTCTTCGAGCCGAGCTCTCAGCTCCGCCTGAAGGCGGCCGTTCTCGACCGCGATGCCCGCAGCGGCAGTGACGGCAGCCAGCAGCTCCGGCTCGTCCTGCAACGAGCGGTCGTGCAGCAGCGCGGCGACGTGTTCGCCCGCGCGGTCGATCGGCGTTTTTGCCCGTCCGCGCGCGAGCGCGTCGACGACATCGACAGGCTGTCCTTCGACATCGGTGTACGTCTCGAACTGCGGCAACCAGTACGCCAGCTCGAGCGACGGGTCGCGAAGCGTGCGGGCCAGAGCGTCGCGGAGAGCGGTGGGCGTCAGGTCCGCGCGCAGCTGCACGACGAGATCCTCGAGGGCAGAGTGCGAGAGCCGCGCATGCAGCAAGCCGATCAGGAAGACGGTCGGCGCCAGCGCCAGCGTGGCGAAAGTCGCCCAACGAATCTGAGCAACCCAGGGACCACCCCAGGCCGCTGCACCGAAGAGGAAGGCGATCATGAGGAGGCCCCCGGCGAAGGCGTCGAAGAAGAGACCCAGCGAAGGACGAAGCGGCCTGACGGCGCGCAGCCTGCGCACGATCAGCACGCCGACGCCCGCAAGGCAGAACACGCTGACCATCGTCAACTGGAGCCTTTGAAACGCGTGCGACAGCCCGGGGTTGACGTCATGCTCGAGCAGGTTGCTCGGGCCGAAGCCGCCGAAATACATGCGCACCGGCTCGAGCCCGATTGCGGTCGCGTATGCAGTCGCGACCAGGACGCGGACGAACCGCCCTCTCAACCGTCCGTCGGGAAATGCGAGGAACACATGCAGGAACACAACCGGCGTCACGAGGTCGAGCGTTTGTCCGAACGTGAACAGGTAGTCGTTCGTCGCCCAGACCAATGTCGCGAAGAAGTTCACGAAACCCGCGGCGACCAGCAGCGCGCCGAAGCGGCTCCCCGGACGCCGCCACCACGCGACGAGCCCGCAGACGATGTAGGACAGGGTGAGCCAGACGGTGAGCATCGCGATCACCAGTGGCTCGCCGAGCTGCCCCGCTATTTCATCGCTGACCAGCGCCAGCGCGCAAGAGACGCTCGCCGCCGCGACCCCGGCGAGCCCGATTGACACGAGGACGACCTGTCTGGGCGGCGCGCGCGCGACGCTCACCCCCACCCCCGCGAGTGCGTTCGCCGCCATTTGCCCACCGCCCCTCGAAGCCCCTGCTCGACGTCAGTGCAGACGGAACCTCTCAGGCGCGGCCGTCAGGGGCGGGGTCGGGGCACCAAACTGACGAAAGGAGGCGTCAGCGCCCCAGGATACTCCTGGACGCCGCCGACTCAAAGTCGTCCTACATGCCCATCGAGTGGTAGCCGGAATCGACGTAGAGGATCGTCCCCGTGACGTTCTTTGCGTCGTCCGATAGGAGGTACGACGCCGCCGCCCCGACGTCGTCCGCGTCGATGTGCCGGCGCAGCGGGGAGCGCTCCTCGACGATGGCTTCCATCGTCGGGAAGCCCGCGATCGAGCGCGCTGCGAGCGTTCGGACCGGACCGGCAGAGATGGCGTTGACTCGGATGTTCTTCTGCCCCAGGTCCCACGCGAGGTAGCGCACCGACGCATCGAGCGCGGCTTTCGCGACGCCCATGACGTTGTAGTGCGGCACCGCGCGCTCGCCGCCGAGATAGGTCATCGTCAGGACCGAGCCGCCGCCCGCGGCCTCCATCAACGGCTCAGCCGCGCGGGCGCAGGCGACGAGCGAGTAGGCGCTCACGTCGAGGGCGAGCCAGAAGCGGTCGCGGGGCGTGTCGGTGAACCGTCCCTCGAGGTCTTCAGCCGCCGCGTACGCGACGGAGTGGACAAGCAGGTCGAGCTGGCCGCCGAACGCGTTCCCGACCTCGTCGAACACCCGCGCGACGTCGTCGTCGGAGCGGACGTCGCACTCCGTCACGAGCGGGCTCGACACGGACCCGGCAAGCTCGCGGACGCCCTTCTCGATCCGCTCGCCCTGGTAAGTGAACGCCAGCTGCGCCCCGGCGTCGGCCAGCCGCTTCGCGATCGCCCACGCGATCGAGCGGCGGTTTGCGACGCCGAGAACCAGCCCGCGCTTGCCCTCGTAGGGAGCCATGGTGGGCGAGCATAAACTCTGTGCCTTGCGCCGTTCTGGGGGTCTCCTGCTAATCGCGACGGCGCTCGCTGCGGTCACCCCCGCCGGTGGAACGCTCATGCCCGTGACGCACCACGGCCCGCGCGTCCGCGCCGGCATCCTCTCCATCCCGCCGCATCACGCCGACGGCCGCGTGCGCGTGATTGTCGGCCTCGAGCCGACGCCGCTCGCAGCCGCATACGGCCGCACGTTCGCCGCGGTCGGACCGACGCACAGGCTCGACGTGACGACGTCGTTCTCCCGCCGCTATCTCGCTCGAGTAGTCGCCTCACAGCGCGCCGCGGCTGCGCGGCTCCTGCGCGCCATCCCGCAAGCACGAATCGGCCGGCGGTTCCAGGTCGTGCTGGACGGGATGACCGTGACGCTTCCAGTCACGAAGCTTCCTGCGCTTGCACGCCTGGCGGTCGTCCACAAGATCTACCCCAGCGCGACGTACCGCCTGCTCACCGACACGAGCCCAGGCGTGATCGGCGCCGACGAGCTCCACACGGTCACCGGCGCACGCGGCGAGGGGATCAGGATCGGGATCGTCGACGACGGCGTCGACAACAAGAACCCGTTCCTGGCGCCCGACGGCCTGACCTACCCGGCGGGCTTCCCCCGCGGGGGCAAGAAGTGGACGACGCCGAAGGTCATCGTCGCGCGCGCGTTCCCGGGCCCGAACTCCGGCCGTCGCGGCCGGCTCCCGATCGATCGGCAGGCGTCGTTCCACGCGACGCACGTCGCCGGGATCGCAGCGGGCGATGCGGGCACCTGCTCGCCCGGCGGGCGCGACCACCCGCCGACGTGCGGGCTGTCCGGCGTCGCGCCGCGCGCGTACATCGGCAACTACCGGGTCTTCAACGTGCCGACGCCGATCGGGCAGATCGCCAACACGCCCGAGATCGCGGCTGCGTTCGAGTCCGCGGTGCGCGACGGGATGGACGTGATCAACTTCTCCGGCGGGGGCGCGGAGACAGAGCCGGCGAACGACGCGATGGTCGAAGTGATCCACAACGTCGTGCTCGCAGGCGTCGTGCCGGTCATCTCCGCCGGCAACGACCGCGACGAGTTCGGCATGGGCACGATCGGCTCCCCGGGAACGGCGCCCGACGCGATCACCGTCGCAGCGACCTCGAACACGCACGTCTTCTCGCCGGTGCTGGCCGTGCGCTCGCCCGGCGCGCCCGCCGATCTCGCCGGCATTCCGATTGCGAGCGCCGGGGGCGCGCGCTTCCCCGGCACGCTCTCCGTCACGCCGAACGATCTCCTCGACGTCGGCTCGCTCGGCGTCGATCGCCGGCTGTGCGGGCCGGACGACGATCCGAACAATCCGAACAAGACGTCGCTGCGGGCCGGGAGCCTGGCCGGCGTGATCGCGCTCGCGTCTCGCGGAGAGTGCACCTTCGTGTCGAAGGCGATCCGCGCCCAACGCGCCGGCGCGGTCGGATTGGTGCTCGTCGACAACCGCCCGGGCGAAGCGAACGCCATCCCGGTGCAGCTTCCGATCCCTGCGGGGATGATCGCCGACCTCGACGGCGCGCATCTGCGCGCATACCTCGCCACGACCGGCGGCCGCGCCCCTGTGACGATCTCGAACATCATCCAGCGCGACGAGACCGGACGCAGCGGGGTGATCACGAGCTTCTCCTCCGGCGGCCCGACCGCGTTCGCGCACCTCTTGAAGCCCGACGTCTCCGCGCCCGGCGGGCAGATCCTCTCCTCCACGCTGCCGGAGTTCACCGGCGGTACGCCGTTCGCCGTGTTCGACGGCACGAGCATGTCGGCGCCGCACGTCACCGGCGCAGCCGCGCTCCTCTTGCAGCTCCACCCGGGCTGGAGCGCCCAGCAGGTGAAGTCCGCGCTGATGTCGACCGCCGGCCCGGCGTGGGCCGACACCGCCCGCACGCAGGAAGCGCCGGTAACGCTCGAGGGCGCCGGGCTCGTCGACCTGCCGCGCGCAGCGAAGCCGCTCGTCTTCACGCAGCCGTCGTCGCTCTCGTTCCAGGATCTCGATGTCAACCACGGCGCCGACAGCAAGGCGCTCCTCGTCCGTGTCAGCGACGCGGGCGGCGGCAACGGGACGTGGCAGGTGCAGCTCGAGGCGCAGTCCGCCACCGCCGGAGCGTCGCTCGACCTGCAGCCCGAGCTCACGCTCGCGCCGGGCGGCGAGACCGAGCTTGCCGTCGTCGCGCGCGCGAGCGCTACCGCTTCGGCCGGTGACGACTACGGCTTCATCCTGCTCGGGCGCGGCGAGGAGACGCGCAAGATCCCGTACGAGTTCTACGTCGGGCGCCCGCAGGTCGAGCTGACGCCGGCGAAGAAGCTGCAGAGGCTGCAGCTCGGCAGCACGCTCGCCGGGACGAACCGAGTGACGACCTACTGTTGCCCGTCCGCCCCGTTCGGGCCGCCACCGGACTACGTCGGGCCTGCGATGAACGAGTCAGGCGCGGAGACGACGTACACGACCACGATCGACCATCCGGTCGCGAACCTCGGCGTCGCGATCGAGTCGGCGACGCCGGGCGCGCTCATCGATCCGTGGTTCCTCGGCTCGCCGAACGAGCGCGACGTCCAGGGATACGCCGGCACCCCCGTGAACGTCAATGAGCTGATGCCCGATTTCGGGATCGACCTGGGGACGGCCGGCGCCTCGTTCCCGAAGGTGCAGCGCTTCTATGTGACGGTGGACTCCGGCTCCGATCCGTTCACGGGCCGTGCGCTGCCCGGGCGCTACGTCCTGCGCTCGTGGGTGAACGACGTGCGCCCGCCCAAGATCCGGCTCGTCACGAGACGCGTCGCGCAGGGAAGGCCGACGATCGTCGCCCACGTCACCGATGCGGGCGCGGGGGTCGATCCGCTCTCAGTGGTGATCGCCTACCGCGGCGTGCTGGTCGGCGCCGCCCTCTACGACCCGGGCACCGGCGTCGCGATCTTCCCGATCCCGAAGGCTGCCGCGAAGTTCGGCAAGGGCCGGACGCGGGCCGTGCTGTCCGCGGCCGACTTCCAGGAGGCGAAGAACGTCAACGGCGTCGGCAGCAACATCCTCCCGAACACCGCCTTCCGCTCGGTCTCGATCACGGGCGTCGCGGGCCCCGCCGTGAGCTGGGTCGCGCCGCCGCAGAATGCGTGCGTCGAGAAAACCGTCGCGCTGGTCGCCGTCGCGAGCTCGACGAGGCGCGTGCGTTCGGTGCGCTTTCTCGTCGACGGCAAGCAGGTTGGGATCGATCGCACCGGCGTGTCGGATGTCTTCACCGGAACGTGGAATGCACGCTTCGCACTGCGCGGCGTCCACGTCTTGACAGCGCGCGCGACCGACGCCGGCGGGCGGACGTTCTCGGCTGCGCGCAACCTCCGGGTCTGCCACTGACGCGCATCGCGGTCGTCACCGGGGCCTCGAGCGGCATCGGCGCGGCGATCGCCCGCCTGCTCGCCGAAAGAGGCTGGCACACCGTGCTGCTCGCGCGGCGGGAGGACAGGTTGCGTGCCCTCGCGGCAGAGGTCGGCGGCGAGTACGAGGTCTGCGACGTCGGCCGGCGCGAGGAAATCGAGCGGGTCGCGGCGAACGTCCTCGAACGGCATCCCGAGATCCAGCTGCTCGTGAACAACGCGGGCATACCCGGGCGGCGGAGCTTCACGGAGATCGACCTCGACCGGCTCGAGGAGGTCCTGCGGGTCAACTACCTCGGCGCGGTCTGGTGCCTGCGCGCCTTCCTGCCCGCGCTCGAAGCCGCGGGACGGTCGGACGTCGTCAACATCGTGTCGGTCGCCGGCGCTGTCGCATTCGGGCCGGCCGGCCCGTACTCGGCGTCGAAACACGCGGAGCTCGCGTTCTCGCGCTCGACCGCGGCCGAGCTGCGCTCACGCGGGATCCACGTGCACACCGTCAACCCGGGCTTCGTCGAGACGGAGGGCTTCCCGCAGGCGACAGTGTTGCGCAGCGCGCTCATGCGGCGTCTCGTCGTCGAGCCGGAACACATCGCGAAGCATGTGCTCGACGTGATCGAGCGCGACAAGCGCGAGACGTTCGTGCCGGCGTTGTACCGCTTCGCCGCGATCGCCCAGGCGGTCGCGCCCGGCCTGGTCGCCCGAATCGCCTCGCGCTCCGGCTACCGCCTCTAGGGCTTCCGCAGCAGGTACCAGGCGCTGTCGGCGACGTAGGCTTCCGGGCCGCCCGGAGAGAGGGCACGTGCACGCTCTGCTGCGTCGCCCTCGCAACCCGCCAGCGTGAGGTAGTACTCGAGCTCGCGGCGGTGCGTCTGGTAGCGGGTCTGAAGGAGTACCAGGCTGTTCGCCTCGAACAGCTGGCGGAAGTCGACGTCCGGGAGCGTCCTCGTGTGCGACGGGTCCCGCGCGCGTTCGAACCGGTCGAGCTCGAGCCCGGCCAGCGGATCTGCCGGTGCAATCTGGTCGTCGACGAAGATGCGGCCGCCCGAGGCCGCCACTCGCGTGAGCTCCGCGATGGCGCGCTCGGGCCGCGCGATGTGGTGCAGAGTGCGCCGCGTGCAGACGAGGTCGAACGATCCTGTCTCGAACGGCAGGCTCGTCGCGTCGCCGTCGACGAACGTTGCGTTGGCAGGTGCCTTCGCACGAGCGCGTTCCAGCAGCTCGGCGACGATGTCGACGCCGACGACCTCGCCGACGAGAGGGGCCAGCGCGAGCGCGAGCGTGCCGGCGCCGGTGCCGACGTCCAGAGCGCGCTCGTCGCCAAGTGGGATGACGAACGTGCGCAGCTGCTCGCGCACCGCCTCGACCTGCTGCTCCGCGTGCTCGGCGACGCGCCCGGCGGTCGCGCCGAAGCGCGCACGAACCTCGTCGACATTCGTCTGTTCAGGCATCGATCACCGTGCGGCGCGCACGCAACGGCCCTGTCTCGACGCCGCACGTGAGCTCGTAGTTGATCGTTCCCGCCGCCCGTGCGTGATTCTCAGCAAGGATGCCGTGCCCGAGCAGCACCACGGGCGTCCCGACCGGAAGCTCGCGGTCGAGGCCCACCGCGAAGGAGTCCATCGAGATCGTCCCCACGACGGGACAGAGCTCACCGCCGACACGCACCTCCGTGCCGGTCAGATCGCGCCTGAAGCCGTCGCCGTAGCCGACCGGCACGATGCCGATCCAGGTGGGCTCCTCGGCGACGTAGCGGCGGCCGTAGCCGGTGCTCTCGCCCGGCTGCAGCTGCTTCACGTGCGCGAGAAAGCTCTGCCACGACAGGACCGGCTCGAGCCCGTCGTCCGTCGGGTCGGTGTTGAACGGCGACAGACCGTAGATCGCGACGCCGCAGCGCACGGCGTCGTAGCGCGCCTCGGGCAGGCGCAGCGTCGCGGCGCTGTTCGCGGCATGACGCTCCAGCTGCGAGTGCATGCGCGTCATCGACTCGAACCGCTCCAGCTGCGCGCGGGCGAACTCCGGATCGGTGTCGGCCGTCGCGAGATGTGTCATCAGCCCGACGACCTCTGCAGGCGGCGCCGGAAGCTCGGACAACCCGTAGCGGTTCATGCCGGTCTCGAGCTTCAGGTGCACGCGGACGCCCTCGGGGATCTCCTCGTCGGCGATCGCAAGCTCGAGACCGGCGGCACGCGCGTGCGCGACCTCGCGGCTCGAGCTCGCAGGCCCGAGCACGAGAATGCGCTGGACGCGGAATTCGTCGCGCAGCGCCAGCCCCTCGGGGATCGTCGCGACGCACAGTCCCGACGCACCAGCGCCGAGGGCCGCACCCGCCACGTCGACCATGCCGTGGCCGTATGCGTTCGCCTTGACTACAGCCCAGAGCTGCGCGTCGCCGGCGGCGCGCAGGAGCGTGCGCACGTTGCGCCGCAGCGCGCCGAGGTCGACGGTGATCTCAGAGCGGTGCATTACGGCAGAGCATGCGGCAACGCCGCGACGACGTCGGATGCGATCACGCCCCGCTCGTGCGGGACGAGTTGCGCGGCGCGGCCATGCGCAAACGCCGCAGCTGCAGCAGCGAGGCGGGCATCCATGCCCTTCGCGAGGAACGCCGCGGTCACGCCTGTCAGCACGTCGCCGGTGCCGGCCGTCGCCAGCGCCGGCCTGCCCGAGTCGGACACGAGCACGCCCTCGCCGGGGGCGGCCACCAGGGTGTCTACTCCTTTGAGCAGGACGACGCAGCCGAAGCGCTCGACCGCCGCCCCCACCGCCTCGAGGCGGTGCGCGTCGACCCAGTCAGACTCCTTGCCGAGCAACCGTGCAAGCTCACCGGCGTGCGGGGTCAGCACCCGCGGTGCCGGCCAGTCGCCGGGCTCCAGCTCGAAGAGCGCGTCGGCGTCGACGACCATGGGCACATCCAGGTCGTGGAGGAGCCGCCGGACGAGCGCGCGCTCCTCCTCGGCGCGGCCGAGTCCCGGGCCGACAGCGACGGCCGAGGCGCGCTCGGCGAGCCGATCAAGGCCGCTGAGCGGAGCCTTGACCGCTTCGAGCAGGCGCGCCTCGACGACCGGCAGCGATTCAGCGTGCGTCGCGACTGCCACGTAGCCGGCGTCCGCGCGAAACGCCGCCTCCGCTGCAAGGCACAGCGCGCCGGACATGCCAGGGGACCCGCCGACGACGAGCACCGAACCGGCGCTGTACTTGGTGTCGCCTGCGCGCTTGCGCGGGACGAGGCGGAGTATGGCCTCGGTGACGAGGTGGTTCCTCGTCTCGCCCGCCTCGATCCCGATGTCGGCGACCTCGACTTCCCCCGCATGGAGCCGCCCCGGCGCGACGGCAAGCCCAACCTTGGGTGCGTGCATCGTCACGGTCACCTCCGCAGCGACGACCGCACCCGCGATCTCGCCGGTCGACGCGTCGACACCCGACGGAAGATCGACTGCGACGACCGGCGCCTGGGCCGCGTTGATGCGCTCGATCAAACGGGCTGCGTCGCCGCGCGGCGCACCGTGAAAGCCGGTGCCGAACAGCGCGTCGATGATCACCTCCGCGCCCTCGAGCTCCTCGCCCGTCTCGCGGCCCGCGTCGGCCAACAAGCGGAGCGCGATCCGTCCGTCGCCGCCGTTCGCGCCCTTGCCGCAAACCGCCGCTATGCGCCGCGCTTCGGGAAATCGGCGCAGCACCGCATCGGCGACCGCGCGGCCCGCACGTTCCATCATCGCGTCGACGTCGTGGCCCTGCTCGGCGGCGCGCATCTCGTCCGCCGTGTAGAGCGGCGCGAACATCAGCGTTCTTCGACGACCGCCACCGCGTTCGCGAGCTCGCGCGAGTGCGTCATCGAGAGGTCGATCCGGCCCGCTCCGCCAGCCTCGGCCCACTGCGCGACGCGACCGCTCAACGTGACCGACGGCTTGGGCCGGCCGGCGATCTCGACGTCACGCCAGGCGAACGCGCGCGCGACTCCGAACCCGAGCGCCTTTCCGACCGCCTCCTTGCCTGCAAACCGCCCGGCGTAGCTCTGCGCCGGATTCGGGCGCGACTCGCAGTACGCCTGCTCCGCCGGCGTGAAGCAACGGTCACGAAAGCGGGGGTAGCGCGCGAGCGCGCGCCGGATCCGTTCGATCTCGATCAGGTCGACGCCCACTTTCACAGATGCTCCTCGAGCCAGTCCGGCAGTTGCGCGATCGAGGAAATGATGCCGTCGGGTCGGACCCGAGTGGCCTCGACAGCGTCCGGGCGGAACTTGCCGGTGCGGACGAGGATCGTCCGCATTCCGTGCGCCTGCGCGCCGGCGATGTCGGCCTCGATGTCGTCGCCGACCATCCACGTCATGCCGGCATCGGCGTCCAGCGCCTTCAGCGCGGCCTCGAAGTACGCCGTCGACGGCTTGCCGAGCACCGTCGCGTCGAGCTGGGTCGCGTACTCGAGCCCGGCGACGAACGCGCCCGCATCGAGCGCGGGGCCGTGCTTCGTCTGCCACCACCTGTTCTTGTGCAGGCAGAAGAGCTCCGCGCCGCCTTCGAGCTCGTGGAACGCCCGCGCGAGGTTCATGTAGCTGAAGACGAGGTTCGTCTCCGGCGTCTCGTCGGCGCCGCCGATGAGCACCGCCTCCGCGTCCTCGCCGACGAGGTCGACGCCATCGAGCTCGCCGACGATCGCGTGCATCGTCAGCGCCAGCACGCGCCGGCCGGCGAGCGTCGCCGCCGCCGCGCGCGGCGTCGTCTGCAGCTCCTCGTCCTCGAGCTCGATTCCCATTCCGCGCAGCTCCTCGGCGAGCGCTCCGCGGGTCTGAGTCGTGCTGTTGGTGACGAAGCGCAGCCGGTGGCCGTCGTCACGGAGACGCTTGACCGCTTCCGCCCCGCCCGCGATCGGTTCGCGCGAGACGTGGAAGACGCCGTCGACGTCCAGCAGAATCGCCGCCATGGACGGCGAGTCTATTCGGGTGACCCGCTCGGTCGTTCTGCCGCTCGGCGAGGTGCGCTTCCGCACCTCGCGCTCGAGCGGCCCCGGTGGCCAGCACGCGCAGAAGTCGGAGACGCGGGTCGAGGCGGTCTTCGACGTCGAGGCCTCGGAGGCCCTGACGGAGGCTCAGAAGCGCCGCGTCGTCTCACGGGCCGGCCCGGTCCTGCGAGCGATCGCGCAGGACGAGCGAAGCCAGCTGCGGAACCGCGATCTCGCCCTCGAGCGGCTCGTCGAGCGGCTCCGGGAGGCCCTGAGGGTCGAGCGGAAGCGGGTGCCGACCAAGCCGACCGCAGCGGCCAGGAAGCGCCGGCTGGAGCAGAAGCGGCGCCGCTCGGCGATGAAGCGGCTACGGAGGCCGCCGGACGAGTAGGGCGTATCCGGATCGCCGCCGCATCCGTTTACGACTCTGAAGCATGGCGCCGATCTCGGTCACCCTAGCTCCCCGAGATCCCCCAGCGGCTGTCGTCGCGCTGGTGGGCGAGCACGACACCTACTCGGCCGCAAGGCTCGAAGGCGAGTTGAGCGTCCTGATCGACGAGGGCATGCGCGTGGTCGTCGACTTACGGGAGACGGAGTTCATCGACTCGACGACCCTCGCGACCCTGCTCGCCGCGCGCCGCGGCGCCGAGCAGGCCGAGCTGGGCTTCACCTTCGTCCTGCCGAAGCGCAACTACACGGAGGTCAACCAGCTGCTCGACCTGACCGGGCTGGGGGCGAAGTTGGCGATCTTCGAGACGCTCGATCAGGCTCTCGCCGCCGCTCGCGGCGGAACAACCAAGGGAGATGCCCCCACGGCGAGGGTCGCTTAAAGCCGCAGCGATCCAACTTTCGGGGTTATCGGCCGTACGGGCAAAGCCCGCCCGGCCTCTGAAACGGCACCGCAAGCGGTGCCTTGGCGTCCGGTCCGCCGCGTAGCCTCGCGGCGCATGGACTACGACCCGCTGCGCCGCGGCTTCGCCGAGTTCGTCGGGACATTCACGCTGATCTTCATCGGCGCGGGCTCGATCCTCACCCTGACGAAGCTCCTCGAGCCGGCCACGAACGGGAGCGCGCAGGCACTCGGCGTCTACGGGAGCCTGACGCTCGTCTCCGTCGCCCTCGCGCACGGGCTCGCGATCGGCGTGATGGCGTCGGCCGTCGGGCACATCTCGGGTGGCCATTTCAACCCTGCCATCACGCTCGGCTTCTTCATCACGCGGCGACTGGCGCCGACGCTCGCGGTCGTCTACTGGAGCGTGCAGCTCCTGGGTGCGACCGCGGCCGCGCTCCTGCTTCGCTGGTTCTTCTCCGACAGCGTCCGCGCGGCGACGAACCTCGGCGCGCCCGGGCTTGCCGGCGGCATCAGCGTCTGGCAGGGCGTCGTGATCGAAGGCGTCCTGACGTTCTTCCTCGTCTGGGTGGTCTTCGCGACCGCGGCTGACCCAGGCGGAACGTTCAAGTCGATCGCCGGTCTCGCGATCGGCTTCACGATCACGCTCGACATCCTCATGGGCGGCCCGCTCACGGGGGCGGCGATGAACCCGGCCCGCGCGTTCGGCCCCGAGCTCGTCTCGCGGGACTGGACGGACGCATGGGTCTGGTACGTGGGGCCGCTCGTCGGTGGAGCCGTCGCCGCGCTCGCCTACGAATGGCTGTACCTGCGCCCGCCGGCGCCGCTGCCGGTCGGCCCGCCTGAGACCGGCGTGATCGAGCCGCGCCCCGGCGATACCGCAGTTTCGTAATGCCCTAGAGCGCGAAAGAACGCAGCAGCAAGTGGCTGCTGAGACCGACATCATCATCCTCGACGGCTGCACGTTCTTCTACTCCGACAAGAACGGCGACGTCGACGCGAAGGAGGCCGAGGGGCTCTTCTACCAGGACGTGCGTCACCTCTCGCGCTGGCACGTGCGCGTCGACGGCAAGCCGGTTGAGCCGCTGACGAGCCGGCGCGTCGACTACTACTCGGCGCGCATCGTCGGCACTCCACCGAAGAACGGTGCCGACGCCGCTTCGGTGTCGGTCCGTCGCGACAGGTTCGTCAGTGAGGGCACGCACGAGGACGTAGTGCTCGAGAACCTCTCGGACGATCCGCACGAGGTGACGCTCGAGCTGACGTACGGCTCGGACTTTGCGGACGTGATGGAGGCGCAGGAGAACGGCAACGGCGAAGGCCGGAGCTGGGAGGAGCTCGCGAAACGGTCCGTGACGCTGTGGCATGAGCGCGACCGCTACCGCCGCGGCACCTTGCTCATGTTCAACCGCCAAGGGCGCGTGCAGAAGAAGAAGGCGACGTTTCGCGTGCGGCTCAAGCCGCGCCAGACGTGGAAGCTCTGCGTCGACATCGTGCCGATCGTCGACGGCAAGCGCAGGCCGGCACTGCTGCGCTGCGACTCGTTTCACGACCACGCGCCGAAGATGCCGCAGAGCCTCGACGACTGGCTCAAGACGGCGCCGTATCTCGACGCAGACGACTCGACGCTCGGACGAACCTACCGACAGAGCCTCCTCGATCTCGCCGCGCTGCGCGTACGACCCGACAACGTGACGATCAAGTGGGCAATGCCGGGCGGCGGGCTGCCGTGGTTCATGACCGTGTTCGGGCGGGACAGTCTGATCACCGCGTACGAGTCGATGCACATCCACGCGGAGCTGGCGCAAGCGACGCTGGAGGCGCTCGCCGAAATGCAGGCAACCGAATGGGACAGCTGGCGCGACGCAGAGCCGGGGAAGATCTTGCACGAGCTGCGTCGCGGGACGCTCGCCGCGCTCAACCGCATTCCACACACGCCCTACTACGGCTCGCACGACTCGACGATCCTGTGGCTCATCGTCTTGGACGAGTTCGAGCGCTGGACCGCGGACACGTCGTTCGTTCGGCGCATGGAGAAGCAGGCGCGCGCGGCGCTCGGGTGGCTCGAAGGCCCGGCCGACCTCGATGGCGACGGCTACGTCGAATACCGCAAGCGTTCGGATTCCGACAAGGCGCTGGACAACCATTGCTGGAAGGACTCGTCGGGATCGATCCTGTTCGCCGACGGCCGCAAAGCGGAGCCGCCGATCGCCGTGTGCGAGCACCAGGGATACGCGTACGACGCCAGAGTGCGGGTGGCGCGGCTGATGCGCGAGGTATGGGACGACGAGAAGGAGGCCGAACGGCTCGAGCATGACGCCGCGGAGCTCAAGAAGCGATTCAACAAGGACTTCTGGAGCACCTCACGTCGCCACTACGTCCTCGCACTCGACAAAGACAAGCAGCAGGTCGACTCGCTGACGTCGAACATCGGCCACCTGTTGTGGAGCGGCATCGTCGATGACGAGCGCGCCGCTGCGATGGTGCGGCGGCTCATGGGCGAGGACATGTTCGGCGGTTGGGGCATCCGCACGATGTCGTCGAAGGATGGCGGGTACAACCCGCTCGAGTACCACAACGGGACTGTTTGGCCCCACGACACGGCGATCGCCGCAGAGGGCATGCGGCGCTATGGGTTCACGGACGAGGCGGCCAAGCTCTCCGAAGCGCTGTTGGACGCCGCGCGCGCATTCACGAACCAACTACCGGAGGTCTTCGCAGGATTTGCGCGCGACGAAAGCGACGTGCCGATCGAGTACCCCGAGGCGCTGAAGCCACAGGCGTGGGCCGCTGCCGCGCCTTTGCTCGCCTTGCGAACGCTGATAGGGCTCGACATCGTCGACGGGCGCCTTCGCGCCCGGCCTCTCGAGTCGAAGTTCGGCAAGCTGCGGCTGCGCAACATCACGGTCCGCGGCTCTCACCCCGACGCCCCGTAGCTACTCGACAGTGACGATGGCGAGCGCCTACGTCGCTCGCCATGGATCAGTACGGCGCAAAGGTCGGGCAAAGCCCGCGCTTCCCGCGAACGTTTCGGCTACGAGAGACGTGCCCTGAAAGGCTGGGGTCAGACCCCTGCCTATTCGACCGTGACCGTTTTCGCCAAATTACGCGGCTGGTCGACGTTCAGGCCGCGTAGGCGTGCGATGCGGTAGGCGAGGAGCTGCAACGGCACTACGGCGAGCACGGCTTGGAGGAACGCCGGCGACCTGGGGATGTAGATGACGTCGTCGGCATGATGCTGGATGTCCTCGTTGCCGTCCGTCGCGATGGCGATCACCTGTGCGCCGCGGGCGCGGACCTCCTGGATGTTCGAGACGACCTTGTCGTAGACGATCTTCTGGTCGGTTGCGATGCACACGACCGGCGTGTCCGAATCCAGCAGGGCGATCGGGCCGTGCTTCATCTCCCCTGCCGAATAACCCTCAGTCGGGATGTACGAGATCTCCTTGAGTTTCAACGCCCCCTCGAGGGCTACCGGGAGGCCGATGTGGCGGCCGAGGTAGAGGAAGAACGGCTTCTGGTAGTGGCGCTCGGCGATCTCCTCGATCGGGTGGTCGCCGTCGAGGAAGTGCTCCATGCGCTCCGGGAGGTCGTAGAGCTCCTCCAGGATGAACTCGATCTCCTGCTCCGGCAGCGTGCGCCGCACCTGCGCGAGCTTCAGAGCGATCAGCGAGAGCAGTGCGGCCTGCGCGGTGAACGTCTTCGTCGCCGCGACCCCGATCTCGAGGCCGGCGCGCGTGTAGAGGACGGAATCGACCTCGCGCGTGATCTGCGTGCCGAGCTGATTCGTGATCGCGAGCGTGCGCGCGCCCTGCTCGCGCGCGAGCCGCATCGCGGCGATGGTGTCGGCGGTCTCGCCCGACTGGCTGATGCCGATCACGAGCGTGTCCCTGGAAAGGACGGGGTTGCGATAGCGCCACTCGCTCGCGATGTCGGGCTCGACCGGAATACGAGCCCACTCCTCGATGATGTAGCGACCGACGACGCCCGCGTGGTACGCGGTGCCGCAAGCGACGATCACGATACGGCGCAGGTTCTGGATCTCGAGCTCCGTCAGCCCGATGCCGTCGAGCACGAGCCTGCCGCGACGTGCGCGATCGCCGATCGTCTCGCTGACCGCCTCTGGCTGTTCGTAGATCTCTTTGAGCATGAAGGTCTCGTAGCCGCCCTTCTCGGCGACCTCGTCGTCCCAGTCGATCGGTTCGACGTCCTTGTGCTCGACCTCGCCCTCCCCGGTGAAGAAGCGCGCGCCTTCCGGCGTGATCGCGACGACCTCTCCCTCGTCGATCAACTGCACGCGGCGCGTCTCGCCGAGGAACGCCGTGACCGCCGATGCCAGGAACATCTCTCCGTCGCCGACCCCGACGACGAGGGGGCACTGGCGCCGCGCGCCGACGAGCAGGTCGGGCTGCTCGTTGTGGATCACGACGAAAGCGAAATGACCCTCGAGCTCGCCATAGGCGGCGCGAACTGCAGCGATCAGATCACCGTCGTAGTGACGCTCGACGAGATGCGTCACAACCTCGGCGTCGGTCTCCGAGGTGAACGAGTGTCCCTCCGCCAGGAGCGACTCTTTCAGCTCGCGGTAGTTCTCGACGATGCCGTTGAGGACGAGAGCGACGCGGCCGTCGTCGCAGCCCGTCAGCGGATGTGCGTTCTGCTCGGTGACCGCGCCGTGCGTCGCCCAGCGCGTGTGGCCGAGGCCGTGGTTCGACAGGGAACCATTCGTGCCCGCCACAGCCTTGAGGTTGCTCAGGTTCCCGACGGCACGGACGTAGTCGAGCCCGCCGTTTTCGCGGAGCGCGATGCCGGCCGAGTCGTAGCCGCGGTATTCGAGTCGCTCGAGCCCGCGCAACAGCAAATCCTTCGCGGGCCTGCTACCGACGTACCCGATGATGCCGCACACAGGGTCCCCTCCTCGTCGATTGTTCTCGAAAACAGCGAAAGCCCGGCTGCGGGCCGCCCTTCGTCGGACGGTCAGCCGAGCTCTCGGCGTACGAGAGCCGCGATGCTAGCACAGACACGAGCCGCTTCTTCCTCGTCGCGGGCTTCCGTAAGCACGCGAATGACGGGCTCTGTACCCGAAGCCCGCATGAGCACACGCCCGCGCCCGCTCAGTTGCTCGTTTGCGTCGGCTACAGCCTGGACCAGGCTTTCGGACAGGATTTTCGATCGGACGCGCACGTTTTCCTTGACCTGCGGATACCGCGCCATCTCGGCCGCGGCGGCGGTCAGCGTGCGCCCCTCGAGCGCGCGGCAGAGGAGCAGCGCCGCGACCAGGCCGTCGCCCGTCACGTGGCCGTCGAGATAGATGATGTGTCCCGACTGCTCACCGCCGAGCTTGCCCCCGGTGGCACGCATCATCTCGAGCACATAGCGGTCGCCGACCTCCTCGGTCGTGTGCGTCTCGATCTGGTGCTTCGACATCAGCTCGTGGAAGCCGACGTTGGCCATCGGCGTCACGGTTACGGACTCGACGCCGAGATGCAGTGCGAGGATCGCCACGATCTCGTCGCCGTCGACGACGTCACCGTTCGCGTCGACTGCGAGCATCCGGTCGCCGTCGCCGTCGAACGCGACGCCGAGGTCGAGCCGCTCCCTGCGCACGAGCTCCTGCAGCGCGCGCAGGTCGGTAGCGCCGCAGCCGACGTTGATGTTCGTCCCGTCGGGCTCGTTGCCCATCGCCGTGACCTTCGCGCCGAGCTGCTCGAACGCTTTCGGCGCGAGCCCCGAATACGCGCCGTTCGCGCAGTCGACGCCGATGCGCAGCGCCCCCAGGTCGGAGCCGAAGCGCTCGACCACGTGCTCGAGGTAGCTGTCGGTCGCGACGCTGACTTCGTCGATCTCGCCGCCGCCCGTCCCACGCTCGTCGAGCAGGGACTCGATCTGCTCCTCCTGCTCGTCGGTCAGCTTCTGTCCGTCGCGGTCGAAGAACTTGACGCCGTTGTACTCCGGCGGGTTGTGCGAAGCCGTGATCACGCAGCCGAGGTCGAGCGTCAGCAGCGCAACAGCCGGCGTCGGCAGCACGCCGGCGACGACGGCGTTCCCGCCTGCAGACGAGATGCCGCGCGCAAGTGCCTGCTCCAGCTCGACGCCGGAGGCACGCGTGTCGCGGCCGATGAAGATGCGTCCGCGCCCCGACCAGAGGGTGGCCGCGCGGCCAAGGCGCTCAACGAGGTCGGAGGTCAGGTCCTCGCCGACGACGCCACGGACACCGTCCGTGCCGAAGTACTGACGAGGCACGTCAGCGCTTGGAGAACTGCGGCGCCTTGCGCGCCTTGTGCAGCCCGGCCTTCTTGCGCTCGACGATCCGGGCGTCACGCGTGAGGAAGCCTGCACGCTTGAGCGATACGCGCAGCTCCGGGTCGGCCTCGACGAGCGCGCGGGCGATGCCGTGCCGAACGGCGCCGGCCTGGCCACTGGGCCCGCCGCCGTGGACGCGCACGCGGATGTCGTAGGTTCCCTCGACGCCGGCAGTCTGGAGCGGCGCGAGCGCGATCGTCCTGTGGGCCTGGCGCGGGAAGTAGTCCTCGATCGTGCGGCCGTTGAACCATGTCGTCCCGTCGCCCGGGCGCAGGATCACGCGCGCGACGGACGTCTTGCGCTTGCCGGTGCCGCGGTACTGCGCGATCGTGCTCATGCGTCCTCCCAGCTGAGCGGCTTCGGCGACTGCGGCCCGTGCGGATGCTCCGAGCCGGCGTAGATCTTGAGCTTCGTGATCTGCTGCCGGGCGAGCCGGTTCTTCGGGAGCATGCCCTTCACGGCGCGGCGCAGGACTTCCTCTGGGCGCCGGTCGAGCTGCTCGCGGAGCGTCCGGCTGCGCAGCCCGCCCGGGTAGCCGGAGTGCCGGTAGTAACGCTTCTGGTCCAGCTTGTTCCCCGTGACCTGGATCTTCTCGGCGTTCACGACGACGACGAAGTCGCCGGTGTCGACGTGCGGCGTGTAGGCCGGCTTGCCCTTGCCGCGCAGGGTGTCGGCGATGCGGGTCGCCAGACGCCCGAGGGTCTGACCCTCGGCGTCGACGACGTACCACTCACGGGCGATCTCGCCGGGTTTTGCGCTGTAAGTCTTCATTCGGAGAAAAGGCGGCGCTCAGAGGCGTCCGCCGGCGGCGAATCGTAGCAGCCCTGCCCGGAATTCCGCCGCGCCGCCATGGCTCGGATGGCGCAGATATGGGGCGCCAGTGGCCTCGGCCGCGAGGCGGCCCACGGCCAGGATCCTGCGGCCCGAGGCGATTTCTTCGAGGAAGGGCCGTGCGGCGGCTATTTCAGCCCTGGTGGGCCGTCGGTTCGACGTGGCCGTGCCGGGATGCGTCGGCACGACGTTCCAGCAGAGCGCTTCGAGTGCCAGCTCGCCGAGCGTCCGCTGGAGGATGGTCGCGGTCGCCTCGGCCGGCCCCTCGCCCGTCAGCTGCCGCTCGGACGTGAACGGGATGCCGGAAACGCGGGCGCCGCGGTAGCCGGCGGCCTCGCCGACGAGAAGCAGCTTCGCGGCCGCCCGCTCGTCGAGGTAGTCGCGGAGGCGCCGCCGGCGGACCTCGGCCCGGTCGCCGTCGCGATAGAAGTTGAACGTCTCGCCGATCTCGGCGGCGGCGAGCCGCCGGACGAACCTTTCCGGGTGCACGGCGTCACTATGCTCATGCGCGTGAGAGGACGCGTCGCGGCGCTCGCCGCCGTCTGCGCCGGGGTCTGTATCGGCAGCGCGCACGCTGCCCCGCCGCAAGGCTTTCAATCCGATGCGGCCTTCGCGGGCAGCTACGGGGCCAGCTCGGTCACGAGCGTTCCGGCGACGACCCAGCGCGTCAGCTGTTACACGCCGGAGGTGCTCTACACCGGCAGCCTGTCGCCGTCGCAAGGCTTTCCCGACGGCGGATCGACACCGTGCGCAGGCGCCGCGACCACCGGCGAGGTGATCGGGCCGTTCGCGACACAGAACGTCTCGAACCCGCCGTTGCGCGTGAAGGATTTCTCCGAGTCGGATCTGCACGTCGACCCGACGAACGCGCAGCACCTGATCGCCGTCAGCAAGTGGTTCGTGAACTCCGAGGGCTACAACCACCTCGCCGGCTTCTACGAGTCGTACGACGGGGGCGCGACGTGGCCGCAGCAGGGTCACATCCCCGGCTACGAAGGCTGGACCGACAACTCCGACCCGGTCGGCGCCTTCGATCCGTGGGGCAACTTCTACGCGGTCGTGCTGCCCTACATGTTCCGCTACCTGATCACGGGCGAGCACTTCTTCCTCGCGCCCGATGTGAACCCGAAGCTGCCGGGCTCGGGCATTGGCGTCGCCGTGCGCCCGCGCGGCGCGGAGACCCCGGCATCGTGGAACGTCTTGCACAACGGCGCTCCGGACCTGATCCGGCGGACGCCGTTCAACGGTGCGCAGGTGTTCGACAAGCAGTGGATCGTGGTCGATCGCAATCGGCGCAGCAAGCACTTCGGCCGCGTCTACGTCTCGTGGGCGATCGGCACCAGCGACGCCGGGCTGCGCATCTACATCTCGTACGCGGACGCGCGGAGAAACGGCACGCACACGAACTGGTCGGCGCCGAGGCGTGTGCTGCAGCAGCGCCGCGGAATCGGCGACAACGGTTCGTTCCCGCGCGTCACTCCGGACGGCCGCGTGTGGCTCGCGACGTCGAGCACGGTGAGCTTCGGCGCTCCCTTCACGATGTCTTTCACCTCGTCGCGCGACGGCGGCCGCACGTGGGCGAAACGGCGCATCATCGTGCACCACAACGTCGACGGCTACAAGAACACGACCTTCCGCTCGGCCTTCGGCGAGGCATTCGAGGTCGGCACGCGGAAGGTCGGGCGCTTCTACCCGCTCTATGCCGTCTACGAGAACGCGACCAAGGGCGGCCCGACGACGCTCTTCATCCGCGCCTCGTTCGACGGCGGCAAGCGTTGGCGCGCGCCCCTGCAGGTCAACGACAACCAGGGCGAGGCCGAGGCGCTGCAGCCGAACATCGCCGTCGCGCCGAACGGCCGGGTCGCGGTGGCGTTCTACGACCGCCGCCTCGTCTGTCCGGCGCGCGGCACGCCGGAGGCGACGATCGCGGGGCTGCTATTCGACCCGCGGACGCCGTTCGGGCGCGCGAATTACTGCATCAACACGGCGATCCAGTTCTACACGCCGGCGCTGAAGCCGCTCGGCCACAACATCCGGCTCTCGCCGCACACGTGGGACCCGCAGCTCTCGACCCCGCACCCGGATTGCATCTGTGCGAACGGCACGTTTCTCGGCGATTACTTCGGCGTCGATTCCCGCGGCGGCTTCACCTACACCACGTCGGTCGAGACGTACAACGCCTCCGGCGAGAACCCAGGCTTCCACCAACAGCAGCTGGTGTCGAAGCTCCGAACGCCCTAAGCACCCCAACGTTCCCAGTGGACGAGGTCGTCCACTGGCTTGCGTGCCTGCGTCAGGCGGCTCGTGAGCGCGTCCCAACTCGAATCGTCGGCCGCTCTGCCGACCGTGATGCAGGAGGTGACGGCGACGTCGTCGGGAATGTTCAGCAGCTGTTTGAACGGTGCCATCGCCTCGACGAAAACACCGAAGAGACCGGCGGCGTAGCCCTCGTCGATCGCGGCGAGCAGGATCAACATTGCAGCGGCGCCGGCGTCGAAGTGCCAGTACGGCACGGGCCACTCGATCTCGCTGCCGTCGACGAGCTTGTCCGGTTTCGTGTAGCGGTCGTGGTAATCGTCCTCGCGCACGCCGACGACGATCAGCACCGGCGCGTCGCTGACCCACTGGCGACTGCCGAGAATGTCGCCGATCGCTTCGCGCGTGGCTTGTCCGGTGACGACGAGGAGGCGCTGTCCCTGGCTGAAGCCCGCGCTCGGCGCGCGCCGAACGGTCGACACGATGCGCTCGATCGCCTCACGCGGGACCGGATCCGGCGCGTACGCGCGCACCATGCGCCGGCGCGCGAGGATTTCCTTCAGCTCCACAGCGGCGAGAATATGGCCTGTGATCCGCCGCCGCGTCGTCGTACAAGGTCAAGTCCAGGGTGTGTTCTTCCGCGACTCGGTGCGCCGGATGGCCCAGCAGCGCGGCGTCAAAGGCTGGGTGGCGAACCGGCCGGACGCGGCCGTCGAGGCGGTATTCGAAGGTGAGCCGGAAGCCGTGGAGCGCCTGGTCGATTTCTGCCGCGAGGGCCCGCGCGGCGCCCGCGTCGACTCGGTCGACGTCACAGACGAGGAGCCGGAGAACCTGACCGGCTTCGACGTGCGCTAGCGAACCGATGCGACGCGAGCACGCGCAGCATGCTCGAGCCGCACGGAAGGGAGCAACCGCCCAGCACCAAGAAGCGCGCGGGCCGAGCCCGCGCGCGTTTCCCGCGAAGCGGCGTACTCGAAAGCTGGGGTCTGACCCGCAGGGTCAGACCCCGGGTCAGACCCCGGGGCTATTCCCACTCGATAGTCGCCGGCGGCTTCGAGCTGAGGTCGAGGGCGACGCGGTTGACGCCCGGGATCTCGTTGATGATCCGGCTCGAGATCGTCTCGAGCAGGTCGTAGGGCAGGCGCGCCCAGTCGGCTGTCATCGCGTCCTCCGACGTGACCGCACGCAGCACGATCGGGTAGGCGTAGGTGCGCTCGTCGCCCTGTACGCCGACGGAGCGGATCGCGGGCAGCACGGCGAACGACTGCCACAGGTCGCGATAGAGACCGGCTCGGCGGATCTCCTCTTGCAGGATCGCGTCGGCCACGCGCAGGATCTCGAGCCGCTCGGCGGTGACGTCGCCGATGATCCGGATCGCAAGCCCGGGGCCGGGGAACGGCTGGCGCCACACCATCCGCTCCGGCATGCCGAGCTCCTCACCGACGCGGCGTACCTCGTCCTTGAACAGTAGGCGCAGCGGCTCGACGAGCTCCATGCGCATGTCCGCCGGCAGGCCGCCGACGTTGTGATGCGACTTGATCTTCGCCGCGACCTGATCGTCGCCGCCGGACTCGATCACGTCGGAGTACAGAGTCCCCTGCACCAGAAAGCGGACGTTGCCGAGGCTCGCCGCCTCCTCCTCGAAGACCCTGATGAACTCCTCGCCGACGATCTTCCGCTTCTGCTCGGGATCGTCGACGCCGGAGAGCCGCGAGAGGAAGCGCCCCTGCGCCTGCACGTGCACGAGCGGCACGTGGAAGTGACCGGCGAAGGTCTCGACGACCTGCTCCGCCTCGTTCTCGCGCAGCAGGCCGTGGTCGACGAAAACGCATGTCAGCTGATCGCCGACCGCCTTGTGCACGAGCAGCGCCGCAACGGCCGAATCCACTCCGCCGCTGAGGGCGCACAGGACTCGCTCGCGGCCGACCTGCGCCCGAATGCGCTCGATCTGCTCCTCGATCACCGCCGCCGGCGTCCACGCGGGCGGCGCACCGGCCACGTGGTAGAGGAAGTTCTTCAGGAGATCCTGGCCGTGCGGGGTGTGCACGACCTCCGGGTGGAATTGCACGCCGTAGAGGCTGCGCTCACGCTGCTCGAACGCCGCGACAGGCGTCGACGTCGAGACGGCGACGACGTTCGCGCCCGCCGGCGGTGCGGTGACCGTGTCGCGGTGCGACATCCACACCGTCTGCTCGTCGGGCAGGCCGGCAAAAAGCTGCGACTCGACCGCGGTCATCGCAGTCTTGCCGAACTCCGACACGCCGGTGCGCTCGACCTTCCCGCCGAGGTCGAGTGCCATCAGCTGCGCTCCGTAACAGATGCCGAGCGTCGGGATGCCGAGGTCGAACAGTCCCGGGTCGATCCGCGGCGCGCCGTCGGCGTAGACGGATGCAGGGCCGCCGCTGAGGATCAGCGCGTGCGGGTTGCGGGCGCGCACCTGGTCGGCGGTGACACGATGGCCGACCAGCTCGGAGTAGACGCGAGCCTCTCGCACCCGCCGCGCGATCAGCTGCGCGTACTGCCCACCGAGATCCAGGACGAGCACCGGGCGCTCCTCGGGGGCGCGCTCCGGAAGCGGCAGGATCTCAGCGCCGATAGTTGGGGGCCTCCTTCGTGATGGTGACGTCGTGCGGGTGGCTCTCGCGAAGCCCGGCGGCGGTGATGCGGACGAACCGTGACCGCTTCATGTCCTCGATCGTCGCGGCGCCGCAGTAACCCATCGCCTGCCGCAGGCCGCCGGCGAGCTGGTGCAGGATCGCGGCGAGCGGCCCCTTGTAGGGAACCCGCCCCTCGATGCCCTCGGGCACGAGCTTCTCCACGTCCTCGACGTCACCCTGGAAATAACGATCGCGCGAAGAGCCGCGCGCGCGCATGGCGCCGAGGGAGCCCATGCCGCGGTACTCCTTGAACCGCTCGCCTTGCTGCAGCACGACTTCGCCCGGGCTCTCGTCAGTGCCCGCGAGCAGCGACCCCGCCATGACGGAGTCCGCCCCAGCGGCGATCGCCTTGGCGATGTCACCCGAGGACGTCATGCCGCCGTCCGCAATGATCGGGACGCTCGCAGCGCGAACACAGTCGTAGATCGCCGTGATCTGCGGGACACCGACTCCAGCGACGACGCGGGTTGTGCAGATGCTCCCCGGTCCGACTCCGACCTTGACCGCATCGGCGCCGGCTGCCTCCAATGCTTCCGTCGCCTCCGCCGTTGCCACGTTGCCCGCGATCACCTGGATGTCCCACTCCGACTTCACGCGCTCGACCATCTGCGGCACCGACGCGGAATGCCCGTGTGCGGTGTCGACGACGAGCACGTCGACGCCGGCGTCGACGAGCGCACCCGCGCGCTCCCACGCGTCAGGCCCGACGCCGACAGCCGCACCCACACGCAGGCGGCCCTGCCCGTCCTTGGTCGCGTTCGGAAACGCGATTCGCTTCTGAATGTCCTTGACGGTGATCAAGCCGCGCAGCCGGCCCTCGGCGTCGACCACGGGCAGCTTCTCGATCTTGTGCTGGTGCAGGATCGTCTCCGCCTCGCGCAGGGTCGTGCCGACCGGCGCGGTCACGAGCCCTGCCGACGTCATGAGCCCCGACACCGGCTGCGACGCGTCGGGCGCGAAGCGCAGGTCGCGATTCGTCAGGATCCCGACGAGCCTGCCGTCGTCGTCCGTGATCGGGACGCCCGAGATGTGGTAGCGCGCCATCAACGCGAGCGCGTCCGACACGAGCGCCTCGCGCGGAAGCGTCAGCGGCTCGACGATCATCCCGGACTCCGAGCGCTTCACCTTGTCGACCTCCGCGACCTGCGCCTCGATGGGCAGGTTGCGGTGGATGATCCCCATGCCGCCCTCGCGCGCGAGCGCGATCGCGAGCCGCGCCTCGGTCACAGTGTCCATCGCCGCGGAGACGATCGGGATCTCGATCTCGATCTCGCGGGTGAGACGCGTCGCCGTCGAGACGTCGTTCGGGAGGACGCGGGACTCGGCCGGGACGAGCAGGACGTCGTCGAACGTCAGCCCTTCGCGCGAGAACTTGCGGTCGAGCTCGACGAGGCGTTCCAGCTGCGCCTGGTCGAGGTTCAGACCCTCCATCCGTCAAGGATACCGAGGGGTCCCGACGGCTTGGTGGTCCTTCGGTGGCTCAGGTCGAGACAGGCTCGAGCTCGCGGAGGTCGACCGCCTGCTGCAGGCGCCCCGCGTCGCGCGGCTCGAAGCGGCCGGCCCCGACCTCGAGCGTCGACGCGGCGCCGGCTGCGACCGCCGCGCGGAGCGACTCGTCCAGCGGCCGCTCGGCCAGGCGCGCGGCCAGGAAGGCCGCCAGGAGCACGTCGCCGGCGCCGACCCCGGACACGGGCTCGACCTGCGGCGCGATCGCGCGCAGCCGCAGGCGCTTGCGCTCCTCGCGGAAGAGGCCGAAGCTCCGCGTCTCGGAGGTAATCAGGACATTCCGCGCGCCCATCTCGGCGATCCGCTCGACCGCCATCAGGTAGTCCTCGTCGTCGCGGAATTCCTGCCCCACCAGTCCCTCCGCCTCGCGCTGGTTGGGCGTGACGAGAAACGGCTCGGCCTCGACGCCTAGGCGGAGCGGCGTTGCCTCCGAGTCGAGCACCGCGCGCACGTGCCGCCGATTCAGGTCGCGGATCGCGTCCGCGTAGAACGAGTCGTCGACGCCCCGCGGCAGCGTCCCGGAGAAGACGACCATGTCGGCCCCACGGGAGAGGTAGCTGATCTTCTCCCGCAGCATCACGAGCTCCTCGGGCTCGACGTGGGGCCCCCACTCGTTGATCTCCGTGTACGTCGCGGTCGTCGGATCGACGACCGCCGTCGACGTCCGGGACTCGTCGGCGATGCGCACGAAGTCGTTGAGGATCGCCTCGGAGGTCAGCTCCTCGACGATCCGAGTGCCGGTCCGGCCGCCGGCCAGCCCCGTCGCCACCACGGGAACGTCGAGCCGCTTGAGCGCACGCGCGACGTTGATGCCCTTGCCGCCGGCGAGCGTGAGCCCCTGGCTCGCGCGATGACGCTGCCCGAGCTGGAAGTTCGGGACCGTGAGCGTGCGGTCTATGGCCGCGTTGAGCGTGACGGTGACGATCACGAGAACCAGCTCCCGATGTTGTGGAACGTGCGCGACACGTAGAAGCCCACACGTCCGCCGAGGCCTGGACGCGCGATGGAGCGCTCCGCCACGAGCGCGCGCCGAGCGACGAGCCGCTTGCCGGAGTAGACACGCACCTCCCCGACGCGCTGCCCGCGCGTCACCGGCAGCGACAGCGCGGCCGGCGCGACGACCCGCTCCACGAGCGGCCTGTCGATCCGCACGGGGCCGGCGGCTCCGCGCACGGCGACGATCGGCACGTCGGCCTTCCCATAGCCGACCGTCGCTTTCAGGTACACGCGCCGCGGTTGCACCACCCACGCCTGCCGGTAGCGCGAGACTCCCCAGCGCAGCAGCGCCGCGAGGTCGGCGTTTCGCTGTGAGCGCGTCGCGTTGCCGAGCACTGTCGTGTACAGCGTGGCGCCGTTTCGGCGCACGGCCGCGACCTCGCACCAGCCCGCCGCCGACGTGTGGCCCGTCTTGACGCCGTACAGGCCGCCGAAAACTCCGAGCAGGTCGTTCCAGGTGTGGAGCCGCCGCCCGCCCGAGATGGACGCCGTCCGCTGACGCACGACCGCACGGATACGTGGATCGCGCATCGCCGTCTCGGCCAGCCGCGTCACGTCGAGGGCCGTCGAGTAGTGGTTGCTCGCGTCGAGGCCGTCAGGTCGCGCGAAGTGCGTCCGCGCGAGGCCGAGCGCCGTCGCTTTCGCGTTCATCATCCGCACGAACGCAGCCTCGTCGCCGTGACCGACGTAGTCGGCAAGCGCGTCCGCTGCGTCGTTCGCACTCTGGATCAGCGCGCCTTTGACGAGATCGCCGACCGTGATCCGCTCGCCCGCCCTGAGGTTGATCGTCGATTCGCCGACGTCTGCAGCCTCGCGCTGCACGCGCACGACGTCGTTCCACCTGGTGTGGTCGAGCGCGACGATGACGGTCATCAGCTTGGTGATGCTCGCGATCGGCACTCGCGCCCACGCTCGCTTCTGCGCCAGCACTTCCCCGGTCGCGGGGTTGACGACGAAGTACGCGCGCGACGAGACGGCGGGTGCGCCGGCATGTGCGGGAGTTGCGAAGACGAGCGCCGCAGCTGCAATGGCGAGCAGGCGAAGCCTCACGAACCTCAAGGCTAGCCGACTCGTATGCGCTCGCCGGGCTGGAGCGCGCTGGGGTCGACGCCGGGATTGAGCGTCAGCAGCTCGTCGACCGTCGTGTTGTACTTCGAGGCGATCCCGCCGAGGGTGTCGCCGGTCTGAACCGTGTAGTACTGCGCGTTCGCGGGCGTCGTGGTGCTGACCGTCCCGGAGTCGGTGAGGGTGATCGTCGTCGTCGGTGCTGTGGTGGTCGTCTGCGTCGAGATCGTCGACGTGACGACGGATTCGGCCGGCGAGCCGTTGTCCAGACCCGCTTTTACGAGCAGCACGGCGACGGTCACGGCCAGCAGGAAGAGCGCGGGGGCGCCGTAGCGCGTCAGCTCCCGGCGCCTGCCCGGATCCATCGGTGCTTACCAGCCCGAGACGGACCACACGTCGCGGGCGTACTTCGACGCCTCCGCGGCGGCGGCGCTGCGCCAGTCCATCCCGGACACGCGAAACGCGTAGATGACGTTGCGGGCCACGTTGACGAGCGCGCTGGCGGGACCGCTCGTGAATGCGCGGGCGACGTCCGCCGGCGTCGCGCCCTGCGCGCCGACCCCCGGCAGGAGCAGGATCGAGCGCGGGAGCAGCCTCCGCGCCTCGCCGACCGCCCGCGGATGGGTGGCGCCGACGACTGCGCCGACGGCGGAGAGCCCGTGCTCCCCGACGAGGTCGGCGCCCCACTCGGCGACGAGCTCGGCGACCTGGTGCCACACATGGCGGCCGTCGGAGAGGACGAGGTCCTGCACCTCGCCGCCGCCGGCATTCGAGGTCTTGACGACGCAGAAGAGCCCTGCGCCGTCGCGGCGACAGGCCGCGAGAAACGGGTCGAGCGAGTCGCGACCGAGATAGGGATTCACGGTGACCGCGTCCGCGAGCGGATCCCGGCCGTCGGCGCGCTCGAGATATGCGGCCGCGTACGCTCGGGCCGTCGAGCCGATGTCACCGCGCTTTGCGTCGGCGATCACCTGGAGCCCCGCCGCACGGGCATAGGCGCAGACGTTCTCGAGTGCGCGCACGCCGTCGGAGCCGAGCGCCTCGAAGAAGGCAACCTGCGGCTTCACCGCCACGACGTACGGCGCGACTGCGTCGACGAGGCCTCGGCAGAAGCGTGCGCACGCGTCGGCGGCCTCCGGGCGCCCCAGGTGCGCGTCCCCGCGCAGCTCGACCGGGAGGAGATCCGGACGTGGGTCGAGCCCGACGACGAGCTGCGAGCGCTTCTGCTCGACGGCCTCGGCGAGGCGGTCGGCGAAGTGCGTCGTCGCGACGGTCGCCACGCTGCTCAGATTACTCGGGTCGAAAGACAGCGAAGGCCGCCCTGAAGACGGCCTTCGCTCCAAGACGTGATGCGTTGGCTAGCCGGCCCCGCCCTTGACGGCCTGCTTGAGCTGGCTGCCTGCCGAGAACTTGGGCACTGTCGCCGCCGGGATAGTCACCTTCTGCGACGGATTGCGCGGATTCACGCCCTGTCGCTCGGCGCGCCGCTGCGTCGTGAACTTCCCGAAGCCGGTGAACGCCACCTCTCCGCCGCCCCGCAGTGTGTCGGTGATCGAGTCGAGGAAGGCGTCGACCGCCCTCGCCGCGTCACGGCTAGAGAGGCCCGACTTGTTGGCGACCTCGTTGACGAACTCCTGTTTGGTCAAGTCCCGCTCCTCCTGTCGACGTTCGGACGACGGGGAAAGACCCTAACAGTCGGGTCGGATCCGCTCAACCATGCGGTTTTGCGGGGGTTTTCGCGGCATTCAGAACCTCGCTAGCACGGAAAATCGGAGCGAGGCGGACGCCTTGGCCGCCGAGCGCCTCCGCTCCGCCCTCCTCGCGATCGACCACACAGACCGCCGAGCGGACGACCAGACCGGCCTCTCGGAGGGCGGCGACGGCCTCGATGAGAGCGCCCCCGGACGTGACGACGTCCTCCACAAGGCACACGACGTCGCCCTCGTCGTAGGCCCCTTCGACACGGTTCGACGTCCCGTACTCCTTCGCGGCTTTCCTGACGATCACGAACGGGAGACCCGAGGCGAGCGAGCCCGCCGCGGCGAGCGCGACGGCGCCGAGCTCCGGCCCTGCGAGGCGAACGGCGTCGGGCTCGAGCTCCGCCGCCGCGGTCGCGATGCGATCGCCGAGCGCTCCGAGGATGTCCGGACGCGTCTCGAACCGGTACTTGTCGAGGTAGTAGCGCGACCGCCGGCCCGACCGGAGCACGAAGTCGCCCTCGAGGTATGCCGCTTCGCGCAGGACGAGCTTCAGCTCGTCGTCGGTCACCCGCTCCGTGCCTGGCCGATGATCTGACGCGCGAGCGGGATCAGGCTTTCGGCGCCCGGGGAGCCGTTCGAGAGCGACAGCATCGACCCGTCCTCGAAGTAGAGGTCGGCACGCTCTGCGTGCGCGGCGCGGCGGCGGATGAAGGCGGCGCCGATGAACAGGCCGACGAGAATCCCGAAGAGGAGCGCGCTGCTACGACGCATCCGGCTTCTTCCGCGCGCGTGACGCCGCCTTCTTCGGCGCCGGCTTGGGCTTCGGCTTCTTCGCAGCAGGCTCTGGCTCGGGCTTGGCCTTCGCCGCCGCCGGCTTCGGCCTCGCCCGCGGCTTCGGCTTCACGCTGCGAAGGGCTGACTTGAGGTCGTAGAAGACGAGCCCCACCGTCGGCTCCGGCGCAGTGGTCGCGGCGATGGTGTTCTTGCCCTCGCGCACGACGAAAACGCTTCCCTCGCCGGTGGCGATCTCGAGCTGGGTGAGGGGGGACTCACCGGTCTTCAACTCGTCCGCTGCGGCCAGCAGCTCGACCGCGGCCTTGGCGAACGGATCGCCGCCCGGCACCGTCGAGCCGACGACCTTGCCCTTGTCGTCGAAGACGACGGCTGCCTCGATCTGCGACGAGATCTCGGTCAGGTCGGAGAGCGCTTGCTGTGCATCCATCGGGCTTCAGTCTAGGGTCCGGCCCGTGCGGGTGCGACGACGTGACCTGTGGCGCAAGTTCTTCGCCGACCGTGGCACGCACCTCGCCGCGATGATCGCGTACTTCGCGCTGCTGTCGTTCGTGCCGCTCACGTTTATCGCGCTTTCGCTGCTCGGCCTCACGGGTCGCGCGGACGAGTCCTCGTTCCTCGTGAAGGAGATCAAGCACACGCTGCCCGGGACGCCGATCGACCGGATCGTCGCGCTCGTCCACACCGTGCAGGACAACGCAGCCGCGCTCGGACTCATCGGCGCCGCCGCGCTCATCTGGACCTCGCTCTCGCTCTTCAGCGTGCTGGAGTCGGCGTTCAACATCGTCTACGGCCGGTCGAATCGTTCCTTCCTGCACGGCAAGACCCTGGCGAGCGTGCTGATGGTCGGGTCGCTCACGACGCTGTTCGTGTCGTTGCTCGCCGGCTCGCTCGGAGTCTCGGCGCTGAAGGAGTACGCGCCCGGGTTCGTCGGCAACGACGTGACCGCGTACATCGTCTCGATCGCCGTCTCGATGTCCGGCGTGTTCGTCTTTCTCGTCTCGTGTTACTACGTGCTGACGAACGACGATCTCACGGTGCGCGAGGTGCTCCCCGGTGCAGTCTTCGCGACCGTCTTGCTCGAGGCGACCTTCCAGGTCCTGCCGTTCTACCAGCGCTACGCCGACCTCAACCCCGGACTGCGGGCGTTCGGTGCGCCCGCGATCTTGCTCGTGTGGCTCTACGTGATGGCGAATGTGATCGTCTTCGGCGCCGAGCTGAACTGGTGGCGCTCGCGCCGCAGAGAGCAGCGGATGGTGGAGGAGCTACCCGGCCTCGCGTAGAAGCGCGCGCGCTGCATTCGCACGGTGGGAGTGGCGCGCCTTCCATTCGTCGCCGAGCTCGGCGACGGTGCGCTCCTCGCCGTCGGGCACGAACACCGGATCGAAGCCGAAACCCTCCGAGCCGCTCGCCTCGTCTGCGATGCGGCCGCCGAGCGTGCCCGTGCCGCGTAGCTCCTCGCCGCCCGGCCCGATCGCCACCAGCTCTGAGACGTAGCGCGCGCGCCGCGCATCTCCCCGGGCGCCTGCGAGCGCTCCGAGCATCCAGCCCACCTCGTCCCCGGCGGCGCTCCGCGACGAGGTGACGCCCGGGCCGCCGCCGAGCCCGTCGACCTCGATGCCGGAGTCCTCCCCGAGCACCCACGCGTCGGCAGGCGCGCGACGGCGCGCAAACTCCGCCTTACCGTGCGCGTTCTCGTAGTACGTGGCGCCGCTCTCGGGCGGATAGTCGTCCGCGTCGAGCACGTCGATCTGCCAGCCGGGCAACAGCCGCTCGAGCTCGCGCGCCTTGTGCGCGTTGCGCGAGGCGAGGACGGCTCTCAATCCCAGCGGACGTCCGCGACGTCGGGCACGTCGGCGACGCGTGCGACGAGATGGGGAGCGGCGACGTCCCTCGGCAGGACGACGTCGAGCTCGAGCCGGCGCCGGTCTCCCTCCTGCCCCACGCCGATGGACGAGATCCGCACCCCCGTACGCACGACCTCGTCGATGACGTTGCCCGGCGGCGTCCCGGCCGGAAGCTCGACGAACAGCCGGCCGTCCTCCGCGCGAAACCGCCGCAGCAGGTGGTACGCGACGATCCGCAGCGGCCAGAGCGCGATCAGCACCACCGCGGTCGTGATCACCGCGCCGCTGTAGTAACCGGCGCCCGCGGCGAGGCCGACTGCGGCGACGACCCAGAGCGTCGCGGCCGTCGTCAGACCGCGGACGGAGAAACCCTGGCGGATGATGGCGCCCGCGCCGAGGAAGCCGATGCCCGTCACGATCTGCGCCGCGACACGCGTCGGATCCACGCGCGCGGACTCGAACCCATATGCGCCGGCGATCGTGAACAAGGCGGCGCCGACCGAGACGAGCAGGTGGGTACGAAGGCCGGCCTCGCGCTCGCGCAGCTCGCGCTCGAGCCCGATCAGGCCGCCGAGCACGCCCGCAAGCGCGATCCGGAGGAGCGCCTCGTCCCAGTTGAGGCTCAGCGAGCTAGACGCGAGCTGCAGCAATGGCCTCGTCCTGTGCGGCAGCCAGCTCGTCGATCCCCGAGGTGGCGAGCTCGAGCAGCTCGTCGAGCCCCGCGCGGCTGAACGGCGTCTGCTCAGCGGTGGCCTGGACCTCCACGAGAGCGCCTTCGCCGGTCATGACGACGTTCATGTCCACCTCGGCCGTCGAGTCCTCGGAGTAATCGAGATCGAGGAGCGGCGTGCCGTCGACGATGCCGACCGAGACTGCGGCGACCGAACCGGTGAGGGCCTTCGACAAGCCGAAGCGGTCGAGCGCGCGCTTCGCGGCGACATATGCCCCCGAGATCGCTGCGCAGCGCGTGCCACCGTCTGCCTGCAGCACGTCACAGTCCACCCACAGCGTGCGCTCGCCGAGCGCTCCGAAGTCGGTCACCGCGCGGATCGAACGGCCGATCAGCCGCTGGATCTCGACCGTTCGTCCTCCCTGCTTCCCGCGCGACGCCTCGCGTTCCGTGCGGTCGCCCGTCGACGCCGGCAGCAGCGAGTACTCCGCCGTCAGCCAGCCGCGTCCCTTCCCGTACAGCCAGCGGGGAACGCTCTCCTGGATCGACGCTGTGCAGAGCACCTTCGTCTTCCCCTGGCTGAACAAGACCGAGCCGTGGGGCTGCTCCAGGTAGTCGGGCAGCAGCTCCAGCGGCCGCAGCTCGTTCGGCCGGCGTCCGTCGTTGCGGCTCACGCGGCCGCCAGCGCCGCGACCTCGACGTGCTCGACGCCGGCGATCGGCAGCTGCAAGAACCGTGCGCCCATCTCTCTGAATGCATCCGGATCGCCGGTCGTCAGGAAGCGGTACGTGCCTTCGCGCGCGGGATCGTTCTCGTAGCTCTTGCGCGCGAGCGTCTGCGCGACTTCCCGCGCCGTCTCCTCGGCGGAGAAGACCAGGGTCACGTCGCGGCCGAAAACGCGTTGGAAGATCGGGCGGATCAGCGGATAGTGCGTGCACCCGAGGATGACCGTGTCGACGCCCGCGTCCTTCAGCGGCCCCGCGTACTCGCGTACCGCCTCCGTCGTCGCGGCGCCGAACGGATCCTCGCTCTCGATCAGCGGTACGAGGCGCGGACAAGCGACGGGCAGGAAGTCGACGCCCGCGTCGAGCGCGTGCACGAGCTCCCGGTAGCGTCCGGCCTCGACCGTCCCCTCGGTCGCGAGCAGGCCGATGCGTCGGTTGCGCGTCGCCTGCACCGCAGCATGGGCCTCGGGGGTGAGCACGCCGACGACGGGAACCTCCAACTCCTCCTGGAGCTGCGGCAGTGCGGCCGACGTGGCGGTGTTGCACGCGTTGACGACGAGCTTGACCCCCTGCTCCTGCAGATACGTGGCGATCTCGCGTGCGAAGCGGCGAACCTCGGCGAGCGGCCGCGGCCCGTACGGGAGGCGCGCGTGGTCACCGAGGTAGACGAAGTCCTCGTGCGGCATGGTCACCAGGCACTCGTGGAGGACGGTCAGGCCGCCCACGCCCGAGTCGAACACGCCGACAGGCCGCGAATCCATGCCCGGGCGATGCTAGTGCACCGGCCGGGCTAGGCTTGCGGCCGTGCGCCGTCTCCTACTCATGGTTGCGGCCGCGCTCTTCCTCCTTCCCGCCGGCCATGCCAGGGCGGCCGATTTCACCAAGATCGACACGAAGGTGACGATGAGCGACGGCGTGCAGATCGCCGTCAGCTACTTCCAGCCGGTCGGGACGCCGCCGGCCGCGGGCTGGCCGGGCGTGGTGCTCCTGCACGGCCTCGGGCAGACGCGCAACAGGTCGGACTTCGTCCACTGGTCGCCGAACTCGATGGCCGCCCAGTATCTGGCGCCCGAGGGCTATGCCGCCCTGACGTACGACGCACGGGCGCACGGCGACTCCGGCGGACAGTTCACGCTCGACGGGCCGCGTGAGCTCGCCGACCTGCGCGAGCTGCTCACGTGGTTCACGACGCTACATCCCGTCGACGCGCACCACGTCGGCGCCTACGGGGCGTCGTACGGCGGCGCCCTTGTCTGGAAAGCGGCGGTCGAAGGATTCCCGTTTGCCGCGATCACGCCGACAGCGACCTGGACCGATCTGCAGGACGCGCTCGCGCCGCAGGGGCTCGTCCGGGCCGGCATCGTCTTCAGCTTCTCGCAGGACATCCCGCAGGACCGCTACGGGCCTGAGGAGAAACAGCTCCTGTCGGATGCGATCGCCGAGCGCAACATCCCGGCGTTGCGCGCCTACATTGCATCGCGCTCGACCCGGCCGCAGCTCGGGACGATCCGCATTCCGACCTTCATCCTCCAGGGCCGGCGCGACTTCGCGTTCGACGCAAACCAGGCGATCGCCGCGTACCAGCGCGTGCGCGGACCGAGGCGCCTGTACATCGGCGACTTCGGCCACACGCCGGCGCCCAATCCGCCGGACGAGTTCAACTACGCCGCGCTCGAGCTGCGTGCGTGGTTCGACCGCTTTCTGAAGGGGATTCCGAACGGCATCGACAAGCGGCCGCCCGTCGAGCTCGCACCGGATCCCTGGCGGCAACCGATTGCGTTCAAGAAGCTCCCGGTCACGAAGAAGCTCGTCTACGGATTTCCTGGCCGGAGACTGCTGACGGCCGACGGCAAGGTCGTCCGGACAACGCCGCGCATCAAGCACGTCGAGACGTTCGGCTCGCCCCTCGTGAAGGTGCAGATGTCGAGTGCCGCGCGCTACAAGCACCTCGTCGCGGTGCTGAGCGCGCTTGCGCCCGGCGGGAAGGAGCTCATCGTTGCCGACGGCGGAACTGACACACAGGCGGTCGGAAGCAAGCCGCGCACCGTGACCATCCGGCTGCAGAACGAGGTCACCTCGATTCCCGCAGGCTCGCGGCTGCGCGTGACGCTGGGGGCCCGCTCGACCGTGCAGAGCGTGGCGAACCTCGTGTATTTGATTCCCGTCCAGGACGGCTCGCGCGCAGTGGTCGGCAAGACGACGCTGACCCTGCCGATCCTCGCGAAGCCGGTCTCGCGATGATCGCGCCCATCGCCGCGGCAGCGCTGGCGCTCGCCACGCCCGGCGTGACCGCAACGCAGATCACGCTCGGCGGCACCGTCCCGCTGAGCGGGCCGGCGGCGGCGTACGCGTCGGTCGGGCCTGGCGCCGACGCCTACTTCAAGTACGTCAACTCGAAGGGCGGCGTCTTCGGGCGCAAGATCGTCTTCAAGTACGAGGACGACGAGTTCGACGTCGCGAAGACGGTGCTGCTCACGCGCCAGCTCGTCGAGCAAGACAACGTGTTCGCCATCTTCGACAGCGTCGGGACCGAGCACGCACTCGCGGTGCGCCCGTACCTCAACGACCGCAAGGTGCCACAGCTCTTCGTGGGCAGCGGGGTCTCGCAGCTGGCGAGCGAGCACAAGAAATACCCGTGGTCGATGGGCTACCTGCCGAGCTTCGCGGGCGAAGGCGTGATCTACGGCCGCTACATCGCCGCGCACCAACCGAAGGCGCGGATCGCCGTCCTGTACGAGAACTCGGACTTCGGCAAGGACATGCTCAACGGTCTCCGCCGCGGGCTGGGCGGGAAGGCGAAGATCGTCGGGACGCAGCCGTACGAGGTCGAGGATGCGAACGTCGACTCACAGCTGGCGAGGCTGAAAGCGTCCGGCGCCGACACATTGATGCTGTTCGCAACGCCGAAGTTCGCGATCTTCGGCTACGTCGGCGCATACCGGCTCGGCTGGCATCCCCACTACTACGTGACCTCGGTCTCGATCTCGCCGGACATCATGAAGATCGCGAAGTTCGGCTCCAGCCAGAAGCAGGTCGACGGCTCCATCTCGATCGCCTTCGTCAAGGATCCGACTGCCGCGCAGTGGGCGAAGGACCGGACGGTCCGGCTCTACAAGACGATCGTCAGGCGCTATCTCCCGGGAGCGAAGCCGGACGACGTCTTCAACTACTACGGCATGGCCGTTGCCTACACGATGGTGGACACGCTCAAGAAGGCCGGCCGCAACCTGACTCGCGAGAGCGTCCTGCGGGCCGCGACTCACCTGAACGAGACGAACCCGTTCCTGCTGCCGGGAGTCCGGATCCGCACGACGCCGAACGACTACTACCCGATGGACAAGGTCAAGCTCGCGCGCTATCGACGGAGCCACTGGCGGTTCTTCGGGAACCTCGTCTCCGCGCACGGTTAACTACAACACCCTGGGGAATCCCGCGTCTAAGGGGAAGGGTCTTTTCTGATTACGAAGTAGGAAAGGAAGGGGTATGAGTCGAGTCCTCAAGCTGGCCGTGCTCGGGGGTGCCGCCGTCACGGCGCTCGCCTTTGCGGGTAACGCGCTGGCGGTTCAGAAGCTGAGTGTGGCGCAGACAGCGACCTCGCTCACGATCAAGGTCACGCAGGCACAGACGGACGCGCAGCCGGCCAAGATCACGATCTACGTGCCGACCGGTTACTCGATCAACACGTCGGCCGCTCCTGGGACGACGATCGGAACGACGAGCGGTTCCATCTTCGCGCGCGACGCGAACATCCCGCTCCCGCTGTCCGGGAACGTCGTCGTCGCGCCGCCGGACACGAACGCGCCGGGGTGTGCGACCGGCACGCACCTGGCCGTCTGGAACCTCGCCCTCTCGGTCGCCGGCCAGGCCATCAACCTGCCCGTGCACGTCGACCCGACCGCGGGTGCGGAAGCGGCGCTCGGCGCCTACAAGATGGTCGTCTGCCTCGCCCCCGCCGACGTCCCACAGGGGACGCCGGGCCGTTCGCCGAACGGCGCTCAGCTGCTCGAGGCGAACTTCACCGTGAACAACGTCTTCCAGGTGCCGGCCGCGCAGAGCGTGTGGAAGGCGATCACGACCCCGTACGCGTCGGGCACGGGTCTGCCGAACCTGACCGGAACGGTCGAGACGCGCGCGCTCGCGTCGTCCGGGACGCTCACGCTCAGCGCTCGTGTGACGAACAAGAAGAAGCGGACGGTGCGGGTCTCCGGGAAGCTGACGCAGGGCGGTGCGGCAGTCGCAGGGTCGCAGGTCAGGCTGGTGCTGAACGGCGCCGCCACGAAGTTCACCGCCCGCACGGCGGCGAGCGGGGCCTACTCCCTCGTCCTGC
>VAXO01000093.1 GCA_005888435.1 Actinomycetota bacterium
ACGCCGCGCTCACCAGGCAACCGGTCGAGGCGAAGATCCACGCGCGGGAGGGGCGCGTCGGCAAGGCGAAGCGATTAGCCCGCGCGACAGTTGACCTGGCCGCGCGAACCGACGCGCTGAATCGGCGGGCAGAGTCTCTGCTCGCGCTGGCAGAAGTGCTCCAACTGGCCGGCGAGGGCGCAAAAGCCGAGGAGCACATCGCCGCGGCGCTCGCCCTTTATGCACAGAAGGGAAACGTCGCAGCAGTCGCCCGCGTTCGGGCAAAGCACGAAGAGCCCCATGCAGGGCTCTTCGTGCCAGACAGCCGACGCTCTTAGCCGCACGTCGCGCCGCCCGTGTTTCCGCACGCCAGCGAGACGCTCGGAGCCGCGTTGAGAGCGATGCTCGTCGCCGGGATGGCTGCGAGCGAAACCGTTGCGAGCGCCGCCGCGAGCAGCTTCTTCGTCTTCGACATTTGAGTCACCTCCCTTCGCTGTGAGCCGTTGCGCATGCGGCTCGAGCGTCCGGGGGGTCACTCACGGCGGGCTAACGGGCGTCTAACGCATCACTCGACGCTGGAAAGCGCGCGGCGGAATACATCGGGCCGCGCCTGCAGCTGCCGTCAGGGTTCGCTGCTCAGCGCGCGGGTAGAATTCCCGAGTCCCGCAGACGAGAGGAGCGTTTACACGTGGCGAAGATGCTGTTCCGGCTTCCGCAGGCGAAGGGCGTCACCGCGAATCCCAGCCCTGAGCAGGTCAAGGAGCTCGCCGCGAAGATGAGGACGGCACGCCCGACGAAGTACGGGAACCTGAATGTGCAGACGGAGGTCCTCGCGCGCTCGAAGGGCTCCACGTATCTCGTGACCGACGAGCCCGACGGACAGAACCAGTCCATCACGAGCGACGAGGGCGCGAAGTGGGCCGACTACCAGGACGAGTACATCGCGCAGCAGGAGATGGTGCAGATCGACGGCTACATCGGGAACGATCCGGAGTTCCGCACGCCTGCGCGCCTTTTCGTCGAGGCCGCGAACGCGAACATCGCCGGCATGCAGCAACAGCTCTATTTCGGACCGCCCGAGGACGACTTCGAGCCCGAGCTGACCGTCATCTACACGCCGAACCTGAAGGCCGACGGGTTTCCGGACGACCGGCTGATCATGGTCGACCTCGAACAGGGCGTCACCCGCGTCTTCAACTCCGACTACTTCGGCGAGTCGAAGAAGGGCGGCCTGCGCATGTGGAACAAGCTCGTCTACGACCGCGGCGGGCTGCCGCTCCATGCCGGTTGCAAGATCATCCCGACCGGCACGGGCGACAAGGTGTGCTTGACGGTCGGGCTCTCCGGCACCGGCAAGACGACGACGACGTTCACGCGCCAGAACGGCTCGCTCCCAGTGCAGGACGATTTCGTCGCATGGATGGCCGACGGCCGCATCTACGTGACCGAGAACGGGTGCTTCGCGAAGACGTACGGGCTCAACCCCGAGGACGAGCCGACGATCTACGGTGCCGTGACCCAGCCCGAGTCGTACCTCGAGAACGTCTCTCAGCACGGCGACGAGGTCGACTTCTACGACGAGAGCTACACGCAGAACGGCCGCGCGACGTTCCCCTTCGGCGTGATCGAGTCCGCCGCGGACCGCGAGATCGACGGCGCCGACTCCCTGCTCGTCCTGAACAAGAACGACAACGTCATTCCCGCCGTCGCAAAGCTCGAGGGGCCGCAGGCAGCGGCCTTTTTCATGCTCGGCGAGACGAAAGGCACGGCAGCGGGGGGCGCGGAAGAGGCGGGCAAGGCGCTACGCGTGCCTGGGACGAACCCGTTCTTCCCGATGCCGCACGACCTGCAGGGCAACCGCTTCCTCGAGCTGCTCGAGGAGCATCCACTCGAGGTCTATCTTCTGAATACCGGGCGCGTCGGCGGCGGTGACGAGGACGAGCGCTCGAAGAAGGTGCGGATCAAGCACTCCTCGGCGATCGTCAAGGGGATCGCGGACGGCACGATCGAGTGGGAGCGCGACCCGGACTTCGGGTACCTCGTCGCCGCTTCGGTGCCGGGCATCGACGACGACGAGGTGCTGCAGCCGCGGAAACTGTACGAGCGCACGGGGCGCATGGACGAGTACGGCGCGCACGTCGAGCGGCTGAAGCGCGAGCGCGCGGACTTCCTGGCCGGCTTCCCGAGCCTGTCGGACGAGATCGTCGCGGCCGTCGGCTGACGCCGAGCGCGGTCTCACTCAAACGAGGGATTGGTGCCCTCTCGGCCTACCCCGATAAGGGTAGGCGTGGGATGCCGCAGCCCACACACAGATCCGGCGAAAAGCTGTGTGCTCGTCTCTCGGGCGTCCTCCCCTGATCGCCCAGAACCGAGCGATCTCGCCTGATCAGTCGCGCTGACCCGGGCGAGGCGGCCGCAGACCTCGTCCGGTCGGCGCGACATAGGTGACTACAACTGCCAGGCCGAGTCGCGTAGGACCGGAACGCGGTCGCCGTCGCGCGTGATGCCGGTCACATCGACGTCGTCGGAGCCGATCATGAAGTCGAGGTGGATCGAAGAGCGGTTGATGCGCTCGAGATCCTCCTTCTCGACGGCTGCCTCGTAGGCCGAGCCGAGCGCGATGTGGCTGGCCGCGTTCTCGTCGAGCAGCGTGTCGTAGAAGACCGTGTCGAGCGCGCCGATGCGGCCCTCGCGATCGACGAGCGCGAGCTCGCCCAGCCGTGTGCCGCCGTCGTCCTGCGCGACGAGCGCGCGCAGCGTCTCGGCGCCGGAGTCGGCGTCCACCTGCACCGCGCGTCCGTCCTCGAAGCGAACGGCCAGGCCGTCGAAGATGCGACCCTGGCTGTACAGCGGCTTCGTCGCGCGCACCACGCCGTCGACGCGTTCCGGGTCCGGTGTCGTGAACACCTCCTCCGTCGGCAGGTTGGCCATGTGCGAGATCCCGTCCACCGTCTCCTCGGCGCCGCCGACCCACCGCGACGTCGGCAGTAGCCCGACAGTCAGGTCGGTCCCGTCTCCCTGGAGGTGGATCGCGTCGAACCGGCGCTCGGTGAGTTGCTCGGCGACGCCCTTCAGCGCGTCGCTCCGCTGGCGCCACGACGACTCCGGATCGTCGTCGTCCATCCGGCAGACGTGGAGCACCTGCTGCCAGAGCTTCTCCATTGCCTCGGCCGGCTCGAGCTCGGGGTACACGAGCTCCGCCCACTTCTCGGACGGTCCGGGAGCGATGCACCAGTTGACGGTGCGATCGTTGATCACCTTCGTCCACTCCTTCACGCGCGGAAAGACGTCGCGGCCGAGTCGTTCGGGGTCGAGGTCGTCGTACAGGTGCGGTGCGATCGGGCCGCTGAGCAGGATCGTCGCGCCGCGCTCCTGGCCCAGCTGCAGCGTCCGCTCTCCGTACCACGGCGGGACGAAGTCGAGCACGTCCTCCGCGGCGTGCTGCACGCGCAGGCGTTTCAGAAACGGATCCCAGTAGTTGACGTCGACGAACTTCGCGCCGCGCTTGTACGCGCTCGCGGTGAGCGCACGTGTGAGCTCCTCCTTGCCGAGACCGCTCCCGACGTCGAGGATCTGACCGGGCTGGACGTTGGCGCCGAAGTTGATGATCAGGTCGGCGTAGCGCTCGAGACAGTCCTGCATGGGAAGGCGATCCTATCCCCGGCGCGAATGCTTGCCCATGCGCGAACAGGCCGCGATCGATCGCTTTCTCGAATCCCCAAAGCTCGGTGAAGCAACGCGACGTGCATATCGGGTCGACCTCGAACAGTTCGGCGGCTGGCTCGACGAACGCGGCCTCCGCGTCGGCGACGTCGACATGCGTGTCCTGTCGGATTACGTCACGGAGCTCGGGCGTGCTCGACCCCGCAAGCTCGCGCCCGCGACGATCGCGCGCAAGCTCGCAGCAGTCCGCAGCTTCCTGCGGTTCACGCTCGGGCCGACGCGCGCGCCGGACGCCGCGCTCGCCCCGCGGCGACACCGCCGACTGCCGGAGACGCCAAAGCCCGCAGAGGTCGAGGCGGCACTCGAGGCGCTCGACGGCGACGGTCCGCTGGCGTTGCGCAACCGCGCGCTCGTGGAGCTCGTCTACTCGGCGGGCCTGCGCGCGGCGGAGGCCGTCGGGCTCGACCTCGCCGACGTCGACTTCGACCGCGAGCAGCTGCACGTTCGCGGCAAGGGCGGCAAGGAGCGCATTGTGCCGCTCGGCGAGGAGGCTGCCCACCTGCTCGCCCGCTATCTACACGAGGCGCGGCCCGAGCTGGTGCGCGACGCGCAGAACGCAGTCTTCGTCTCGGCGCGCGGAAGGCGTCTCGACACATCGACCTTGCGCCGCGTCTTCGCGCATCCGCACCGCCTGCGCCATGCGTTCGCGACGCACCTGCTCGAAGGCGGCGCCGACCTGCGCACCATCCAAGAGCTCCTCGGCCACAGCTCCCTCTCGACGACGCAGATGTACAGCCACGTCGACGGAAGGAGGCTCCGTCGTGTCTACGACCGAGCGCACCCTCGATCCTGACGTCGAAGGCTTTCTCGCGCTGCTGGCCACGGGGCGCGCCCCGAAGACCGTCGATGCCTACCGGCGGGACCTGAAAGCGCTCGCCGCATGGCTCGACGGTCCGGTCGCGCAGGTGACGACAGAGCAGCTGGAGCGCTACCTCGCCGAGCTGCGCGCGAAGGGCCTGTCACCGGCCACGATCGCCCGCAGGGTCGCCGCGATCCGTTCCTTCTTCCGCCATCAGACGCTCCTCGGGACGCGGAGCGACAATCCGGCGGCCGAGCTCGAGCTGCCGCGGCGCCGGCGGACGCTGCCCCGCACGCTGTCGCCGGCCGAGGCCGAGCGGCTCGTCGAGGCAGCTTCGGGGACGTCGCCGCGCGCACTCCGGGACCGCGCGCTGGTGGAGCTCCTGTACGGCGCGGGCCTGCGGGTCAGCGAGGCGGTCGGCCTCGACAAGGGGAGCGTCGACCTCGATTCACGTCTCGTGCGGTGCATCGGCAAGGGCTCGAAGGAGCGAGTCGTGCCGATCGGGCGCCAGGCGGTGACGGCGCTCCGGCGCTACCTGTCGCGGGGGCGGCCATACCTCGACAAACGGCACCGTCCGGAGCTCTTCCTCAACGCGAAGGGCGGCGGGCTGACGCGTGCCGGCGTCTTCCTCATCCTGCGCCGTCTGGCCGGGACGGCCGGGCTCGAGCCAGAACGTGTGCATCCGCACTTGCTGCGGCACTCCTTCGCCACGCACCTCCTCGAAGGCGGCGCCGACCTTCGCTCAGTCCAGGAGATGCTCGGCCATGCAGATCTCGCCACAACCGAGCTCTATACGCACGTATCCGATCGACGGCGTCGGGAGTTGTACTTCCAGGCGCACCCCCACGGGCGCCGAAAGTCGACCTGAAGAGGCAACGATGGAATTCGACCCGAACACTGCACTGCTGGCGATCGTCACCACCGGCGTCGGCTACCTGATGGTCGTCGCCGGCTTGCACAAGAGCCTGCTCGAATGGCGCCGCTCCGGCCGCATGTGCCCGAGCTGCGGACGTGTGATCCAAGAGCGCGTCTGCGCCCACTGCACGCGCTAGCGCCCTAAGGCTTCGCGGCGGCGCGTTTCTTCAGATCTGCAGCGACGGCGCGGGCCGTCTTGCGTAGCTCCGGCTCCTCGTCGTCGTCCTCGGCGAGACCGTTGAGGAGGACAATCGTCTCGCGCTGCGGCGATCCGTTGCGCAGGCACACGATCGCGAGCCGGCGCACGGCCTGGTTCGAGTCGGTCGACGCGATCGTGTGCAGCAGCGGGCGCATCGAATTGACGAGACCCGGGCTTCCCTTCGAGAGCTGCTGCACCGACACGAGCGCCGAGCCGCGCACGGCCGGGCTGTCGTCCTCGAGCCCCCGCCGGAGCAGCTCCAGCTTCTGCCGAAAGCGGAACTGCCCGATCGCGCGGTACGCGACGGCGCGCTCGCGGTAATCGCCGCTGCGCGCGGCGGCCTCCACCTCGTCGTCCCACTGCTGCCGCAGCGTCGCCAGCTCCCGTTCGGAGCCGGACTGCGCGAGCTCGTCGGCCTGCGCGGCAGCCTCGGTGAGGGTCATAGCGGCGGCATGCTAACCGGAGGCGAGCGATTTCGTCGCTGTGGAAGCGGTTGATCGGCCCCTCTGCTGCGGCAATGCAAGCGCTGCCTGCGCCGCGCTGAGTACCATGCGCCGCCGTGGCCCATCGCGTGACCCTCATCCCCGGCGACGGCACCGGCCCGGAGCTGACCGAGGCCACCCGCCGCGTGCTGGAGGCCACCGGAGTCGACTTCGACTGGGACGTGCGCGAGGCGGGCGCCGACGTGATGGACCGTTACGGCGGCAACCCGCTGCCCGACGAGGTGCTCGACGCGATCCGTGAGACGGGGGTCGCGCTCAAGGGCCCGATCACGACGCCGGTCGGTGGTGGCTTCCGCTCCGTCAACGTCGCGCTCCGCAAGAGCCTCGACCTCTACGCGCAGGTGCGCCCCTGCAAGACCTATCCCGGCGTGCGCACGCGCTTCGAGGACGTCGACCTCATCGTCGTGCGCGAGAACACCGAGGATCTCTACGCCGGTATCGAGTACGAGCAGGGCTCCGAGGCGGCGCAGGAGCTGATCGAGTGGATCAAGTCGAAAGGCGGAAAGCTCGCCCACGATGACGCCGGCATCTCGATCAAGCCGATCTCGATCAGCGGCACGCGCCGGATCGTCCAGTTTGCGTTCGACTGCGCGCGCCGCAACGACCGTCGCAAGGTCACGGCGGTGCACAAGGCGAACATCATGAAGTTCTCGGACGGCCTGTATTTGCAAGTTGCGCGCGAGGTTGCGGCTGAGAACGACGACATCGAATTCGACGACCGGATCGTCGACAACATGTGCATGCAGCTGGTGCAGCGGCCAGAGGAGTACGACGTGCTGGTGCTGCCGAACCTCTACGGCGACGTCCTCTCGGATCTGTGTGCCGGCATGATCGGCGGCCTCGGGCTTGCGCCGGGGGCGAACTTCGGTGAAGGCATCGCGATCTTCGAGCCGACGCACGGCTCCGCGCCGAAGTACGCCGGACAGAACAAGGTCAACCCGATGGCGCAGCTGCTCTCGGGAATGCTGATGCTGCGTCACCTCGAGGAGAGCGACGCAGCAGACAACCTCGAGCAGGCGATCGCGGAGGTGATTCGCGAAGGTAAGAGCGTCACGTACGACATGAAGCCGAGGCGTGACGACCCGACCGCGGTCGGCACGAGCGAGGTCGCCGACGCGATCATCGAGAAGCTCGGAGCGCGCGTTGCGTAGGAAGGTCACGGTCATCGGCGCCGGCATGGTCGGCCGCACGGTGGCGCAGGAGGTCGCACGGCGCGACTACGCCGACGTCGTCATCGTCGACATCGTCGAGAACCTGCCGCAGGGAATCGCGCTCGACATCAACGAGGCCGGACCGGTGCTTGGATACGAGGCGAACGTCGTCGGCTCGAACGGCTACGACGAGACAGCGGGCTCGTCGGTCGTCGTCGTCACCGCCGGCGTGCCGCGCAAGCCGGGGATGAGCCGCGACGACCTCGTGACGACGAACGAGAAGATCGTCGGCTCCGTCACCCAGCAGGCGATCGCTCAGTCGCCGGATGCAATCCTCATCGTCGTCTCCAATCCGCTCGATGCGATGTGCCACGTTGCGAAGAACGTCTCCGACTTCCCGAAGGAGCGCGTGTTCGGCCAGGCGGGCATCCTCGACACCGCCCGCTTCCGGACCTTCATCGCCTGGGAGACGAAGTCGTCGGTGAAGGACGTGCAGGCGCTGGTCCTCGGGGGTCACGGCGACCAGATGGTCTCGGTTGTCTCCGCCAGTACGGTCGGCGGCGTGCCGCTCACGAAGCTCGTGTCGCGCGACCGCATCGACGAGATCGTCGAGCGCACGGCCAAGGGCGGCGGCGAAGTGGTGAATTTGCTCGGCACGTCGGCCTGGTATGCGCCAGGCGCCGCGACCGCGCAGATGGTGCACGCAGTCATGCTCGACGAGAAGCGCGTCCTGCCGTGCACGGCCCTGCTGGAGGGCGAGTACGGCATCGACGGTCTGTACATGGGTGTGCCGGTGAAGCTCGGCGCCGCCGGCATCGAGGACGTCATCGAGCTCGAGCTGACGGAAGACGAGCAGACGCAGCTGCAGGAATCGGCCGACGCGGTGCGCGAAGTCGTCGGCGTGCTCAGTACCTAGAAGATGGACCTCGGGCTCAAGGGGCGCACGGCGATCGTCAGCGGCGCGTCGTCGGGCCTCGGGCTCGCAACGGCGGAGGCCCTGGCGGGCGAGGGCGCAAACGTAACGATGTTCGCGCGCCGGCGGGAGGTGCTCGAGCGCGAGGCCGACCGCATCGGTGCGCTCGCAGTCCGAGGCGACGTCAGGAACCCGCGCGACCTGAGTGCCGTCGTCGAGCGGACGGTCGAGGCGTTCGGCGGTTTGGACATCCTGGTCTGGAACAGCGGCGGCCCGCCGCCGGGCCCGGCGACGGCGATCGCACCGGAGAGCATTGAGGAGGCGGTCGAGCTTTTGCTCGCTCCGCTCGTGAGGCTCGTGGGTCTCAGCCTGCCGCACCTCGCGCAGAGCGAGGGCGGCCGCATTCTCGTCTTCACGTCGAGCGCGGTGAAGGAGCCGACGGAGCATCTGGCGCTTTCGAACACGATCCGGCCGGGCGTGACCGGCTATGCCAAATCCCTTGCGCGCGAGCTCGGCCCCCAGGGCGTGACGGTGAACTGCGTCGCGCCCGGCCGCATCGACACCGCGCGTCTGGCCCAGCTCTATCCGGACGGCCCGAGCGAGGCAGACCTGACGTCCATCCCGCTCGGACGTTGGGGCACGCCGCAGGAGTTCGGCGATGTCGCCTGCTTCCTCGCGTCCGACCGCGCGCGCTACGTGACGGGCGCGACTGTCGTCGTCGACGGCGGCCTGACGCGCGGGTTGCTCTGATGCGCAGCCGGTTGTCCCCGCTCCGGCTTGCAGTCGCGGGGGCGATCTTGCTCGTCGCAGTCTTCGCGTACATGGTCACGCAGAAGAGCGACAAGCTGCTCGAGGTTCCCGACAAGGCGCATTCGCTCACGGGCCTGATCCGCGTCCCGGGCACAAGCCGGCGGCAGGACGGCGGCGGCATCTACTACGTCGACGTCGTACTGCAAAAGGCGTCGCTCCTGCAGGCCGCGTCGAAGCTCTTCCGGCCCGAGGGCGCGGATCTCATCTCGCAGAACGAGTTCGTCCCCACCGGGCTGACGTACGGGCAACAGCTCAAGGTCGACGCGGAGACGATGACCGTCTCGCAGAAGAAAGCGTCGGTCGTCGCGCTACGAGCGCTCGGCCTGAAGTTCCCCGCCCGGGAGGGAGGCGTGCGCGTCGCCGCGATCGACTCGGACTCGCGGGCAAGGGGCGTCCTGAAGCCTCAGGACGTCGTGGTCGCCGCCGACGGCCGGAAGATCGCGACCACGCTCGACCTCTTCAACGCGCTCGGCCGCCACCGGCCCGGCGACGTCGTCTCGATCGGGGTGCTGCGGAACGGCAAGCGACTCGGCTTCCGGATCAAGACGATCGCCGACAAGACCGAGCCGGGCCGCCCCCTGATCGGGTTCGCGCCGATCGAGGTCGTCAACGCGCGGCTACCCGTCCCCGTCCACTTCGACCTGGGACGCGACGTCGGCGGCCCGTCAGCCGGGCTCGCCTTCGCCCTCGAGGTGCTCGAGCAGCGGGGACGCGATGTCGACCACGGCTTGAAGATCGCGGCGACCGGCGAGATCCAGCTCGACGGCAGCGTCACGAGCATCGGCGGCGTCAAACAAAAGACGATCGGGGCCCGCCAGGCGCATGTCGACGCATTCCTCGTTCCCGTGGATGGGGACAATGCAAAGGTGGCCAAGCGGTACGCGCATGGCCTGCGGATCATCCCTGTGAAGAACTTTCAACAGGCGTTGCAGGCGCTGGCAACGCTGCCCCGAAACAGCTAGCTCCGGGCCGTTTTCGGCAGTTCCGAAACTGCAGGAAAATGCACAGTTTTCATCCGCGGCAACTCTTGTCAGGAGCCCCTCGCTCCGTAGTATCCCCGCTTGTCACTGCGGCCCCCTCCGAGGATTCAGGTAGGCACACCTTGAGCAAGCGGACACATCAGACGTGCGAAGACTGCTACTTCCGTCGTGCCGGGCTTTGCGCCCTGCCGACCGACTCGCCGTGCCCCACCTTCAGGCTCCATAGCCGCGGCTCGCTGGTGCCGCCGCGGCAGCCTCGCCTCGTGCCGCGACCGCTGCGCTCAGCCTGCTGATTCCTTCGCGGATCTCGTCGGGCGACACGTAGCTGAAGGCGAGCCGCGCCGTGTTCGGCGCGCCGCCGAAGTCGGTGCCGGAGACGAACGCGACGCCCGCTGCTTCTTTCAGCTCGTCGGGCAGCTCGACCCAGACGAAGTAGCCGCCCGCCGGATGGGTCCACTTCGCCGAGGGCAGGTCCTGCTCCAGCGCGTCGAGCATCGCATCGCGGCGGGCGTGCAGTAGGTCGCGCACCCGCTCGATGTTCGCCTCGAAGTTGCCGCGGCGCAGAAACTCGAAGACCGTCGCCTGGCCGAGGAGAACCGGCGTGATGTACGTCGAGACGGCGAGCGCCTCGAGCTCGGCGTCGAGGGCCTGCGGCAGGACGAAGTAGCCGACGCGGACGCCCGGCGCAACCGTCTTCGAGAAGGAGGACGAGTAGACGACGTGGTCGCCGCCGTCGAGCTCGAACAGCGTCGGCGGCGGGTCGCCCTCGAAGCGGACGAGGCCGTAGGGATCGTCCTCGAGCACGAGCAGGTCGCGCTCGCGCGCGAGCTCGACGAGGCGATGGCGCCGCTCGGTCGTGAGCGTACGGCCGCTCGGGTTCTGAAAGGTAGGGATCGTGTAGAGGAACGCAGGCTTCGGGCCTGTGTCGAGCGTCTGAGCGAGCGCGTCGAGATCGAGGCCGTCGTCGTCCATCGGGACGGCGACCACGTCGGCGCCGCGAGCGGCGAGCAGCTTCAGCGGTCGGTCGTACGTCGGCTGCTCGACGAGCACGCGCGCACCGGCAAAGCGGTCGGCGAGGAACGCGAGTCCCTGCAGCGAGCCGTTCGTGACGAGAACGCGAGACGGCTCGACGCCGTGACGATCGGCGATCCACTCGCGTAGGGGCTGATAGCCGCCGACGGGCCCGTACGAGAGAACAGTCGTCCCGTCGCGCTCGATCGCGGCGGCCGCGCAGTCCGCGAGCTCGGCGACGGGGATGCACTCCGGCGCCGGGACGCCGCGCGCGAGCGAGATCGTGTCCACGACTCGAGTCTACGGGGGCCCTCGGAGGCTAGGTTCGGAAGCAGCTCGGAGCGCACGGCGCCGGCGTTCCGGGCGGGGCGCTGAACCCATACAAGACGCCTGCGGTGTCGGCTCCGAAGACCTGCCCGCCGACGCTGATCATCGGCGCGACGGTGTGCCCTTCCGTCGGGAAGGTCCAGAGCTGCTTCCCGTTGGCGGCGTTGAGCGCGAAGAAACCGCCCGGGCTTCCGCCGGTCGCGAACAGGACGTTCCCGGCGACGAGCGGCGTCGCCTGGCTGCCATCGCCGAGCGAGGCCTGCCAGATCGGCCGGAAGCCGCAGCCCTGGTCGAGGTGCCACGCCGTCACGCCGTCGCCGAAGCGCTGGTCGTCATTCCGGATGACCGATTGGCCCACGTAGATCATCTGCTTCGACTGCGACCACGCGGGCGCGCCGACGAACGGTGCGATACCGTCGCTGAGCGGCAGGCGCAGGAGGGGCCCGTCGGATAGGCTGGCCCGGTTCCATACGTAAAGCGCACCGTCCTTGTTGTTCGCCGCTGCCAACGACGGACACGCGTCGGGATGGAACAAGAGCGGCGCTGCACCGAAGTCTGAGTCGCCGGTTGCCGGAATGCCCGGGTCGTTGGCGGCGAGTACTTCGGAGAGGTCCGGAGTGAGCTCCACGACGTGGTCGCCGTAGCCTGCGTCGTCGACGTAGCACCCGCACTCGTCCGACAACACGCTCGAGTTTCCGAGCGCGGTGAACACGTTGCCCGTGGACGGGTCGACGGACACGCCGCCCCAGCCCCACATGCCGCCCATGTTGCCGGGCCCCGGGACCGGATCCCACACCGTGAGGTTGCTCGCGTCGGCGAGAGGAACGGCCAGGAGCCGCCCTTCCGGCAGCGGGCCGCCGGGCGGGCCGACGTCGCAGTACGAGGCGACGCCGACGTACAGGCGATCGGCGGCGATCCGCAGGCCGCCCCAGACGTACTCGTACATGTTGTTGTCGACCAGCGTGAGCGGGTAGCCCGGCCGCTCCTCCCCGGTGCCGAGATCGAGAGCGTGCAGGACTCCGTCCGCGCCGATCTCGAACAGCGTCTGCCGGTGAAGGTCGATTGCACCGGTGGAGGTGATCCCCCAGGTGCCGCATTGGGGTGTTGCGACCGTGCCGAGGCTGCGTTGCCAGACGATCGTCCCCGTCTGGGCGTCGACGGCGTAGACGGACCCGCCCTCGGTGGCCGCGAAGACGAGTTGCTGGCCGAGGACATTCGCCGACAGCGGCGAGGCGAAGATCGAACCGTCGAGCGCCAGCGACCAGTCGAGTCGCAGCTTCGGCACGGCGCTCAAGGTAAGGGCGCGTGTCTCGATGCTGTTCGTCAGCTGGTTGTCGAAGCCGTAGCTCGTCCAGGCGTTGGAGTCGACGGGCGCGGCCGCGGAAGCCGGCGCAGCCCAGACGAGGAAGAGCGCAAGCAGCACCAAACGCCGGCATCGCATCAGCCGGCTAAGAGTGAACTCGGAACCGGTCGGAGACGAGCTGTGCAACTTCGGTCGGAGTGGTACCGACCTCGATGCCGACGGCCTCGAGCGCCTCCTTCTTCGCCTGCGCCGTGCCCGCGGAGCCGGAGATGATCGCGCCGGCGTGTCCCATCGTCTTGCCGGGCGGGGCCGAGAAGCCGGCGATGTACGCGAGCACGGGCTTCGTCACGTGGTCGACGACGTAGCGCGCGGCCTTCTCCTCCTCGTCGCCGCCGATCTCGCCGACGAGCACGATCACCTCTGTCTCGGGATCGGCTTCGAAACGCGTGAGCACGTCGATGAACGACGAGCCGACGATCGGATCTCCCCCGATGCCGACGATCGTCGAGTTCCCGAGCCCAAGCTGCGTGAGCTCGTGCCCGATCTGGTACGTCAGCGTGCCCGAGCGCGAGACGAGCCCGATCGCGCCTTCGGAGAAGATCTCGGCCGGGATGATCCCGACGTTCGCCTTGCCGGGCGAGAGGACGCCCGGGCAGTTCGGGCCGATCATCGTCACGCCCCTGCCTCGGATGTAGGTGTGCACGCGGAGCATGTCGTGAGCGGGGATGTGCTCGGTGATGCAGATGACCGTGCCGATGCCCGCGTCCACGGCCTCGTAGATGGCGTCGGTCGCAAATCGCGCCGGCACGAAGATGAGCGTGGTGTTCGCGCCCGCCTCGGCGACGGACTCGGCGACGGTGTTGAACACCGGGATGCCTTCGACGTCCTGGCCGCCCTTACCCGGCGTCACGCCCGCGACGACGTTCGTGCCGTAGTTGCGGTTGCGCAAGCCGTGAAAGCGACCTTCGCTGCCGGTCAGCCCCTGGACGACGAGACGCGTGTCCCTGTCGACGATGACGGCCACTACTTCTGGCTGCTCCGGGCCTTCAGCACGATCGACTCGAACGCGAGCATGCCGTCCTCGATTCGGTCGGCGAGCAGGTCGCGGATGCGCGCAGCTGCCTCGGGCGGCGTGTCGACTCGCTCGAGCCATGCGTCGAGGCTCTGGCGGCGGTCGAAGTGCTCGATCTGCTCGACCTCGAAGCCGGCGTGCGTGACGAGCTCCTTCCACTCGTCCTCCGAGTAACAGCGCACGTGGGTCGGGTCGCGAAGCTGCTCGGCCTCTTCGACGCGCTCACCGCGAAAGACGTTGTCCTCGATCACGAGCAGACGGTTGCTGACGCGCGCCATCTCTGTCACGGCAGCGCGGATGTCGGGAAAGTGGTGCGCCGCGATCCGGCACGTCACCACGTCGAAGCTGCCGTCCTCGAACGGGAGGTGGTCTGCCGGCGCGACCACGTCGGCCTTCATGCCCGGCGCGGGGTCGACGGTGACGACGGTGCAGCCCGCCTCGCGCAGCCGCCGGGCGACGTGGCCGCCGCCGGTCGCAACGTCGAGGACCTTCACGTCGGGCTCCGGCTCGCACCACTCGACGAGCAGGTCGAGATCGGGGCCTTCCCGGTGCGTCGGGCTCTCGCGGAACGCCTCGGCGCGCTGCGACCAGACGTCGGTCATGCGGCGAGCTCCACGGCGCGCTGCGCGGCTTCGAGCATTGTCGGCTCGACGTAGAGGTTGGGCGGCGCCGCGTCGGCGAGGATCCTCCGGCCCTCCTCCGCGTTCGTTCCGTCGAGACGGACGACGATCGGCAGCTCGATCTTCATCTGGTCGAGCGCCGTGAGGATGCCGCGCGCAACCTCGTCGCAGCGGGTGATGCCGCCGAAGATGTTGAAGAAGATCGAGCGAACCTGCTCGTCGCTCGTGATCACCTCGAGCGCGTCGACGACGCCCTGCGCGTCCCCGCCGCCGCCCAGGTCGCAGAAGTTCGCCGGCTTCCCGCCCGCGACCACGACGACGTCGACGGTGGACATCGAGAGACCGGCTCCGTTGCCGAGAATGCCGACGTCGCCGTCGAGCTTCACGTACGTGACGCCCTTCTCGCGCGCGAGGCGCTCCTGCGGGTCGGCCGCCTCGACGTCGCGCATCTCGGCGATGTCCGGGTGACGGAAGAGCGCGCTGTCGTCGACCGTGAACTTCGAGTCGAGCGCGCGGACCTCGCCCTCCGGCGTGACGATCAGCGGGTTGATCTCAGTCAGCATCGCGTCGGACTCGACGAAGCAGCGGTAGAGCTTCTCGACGATCCCGAGCAGCTGCTTCTGCTCGTTCGGGTCGTCGATGCCCGAGCCGTAGATGAGCCGCCGAGCCTGGTATGGCTGGAACCCCTCGAGCGGGTCGACGTGCAGGCGCGCAAGCGCGTCGGGATTCTGTTCGGCAACCTGCTCGATCTCGACGCCGCCTTCGGTCGTGAGCATGTACAGCGGCTTCTTCGCGCCGCGGTCGAAGGTGATCGAGAGGTAGTACTCCTTGGCGATGTCCGAGGCGCGCTCGATCCAGAGCTTGCGCACCACGTGGCCGTTGATGTCGAGCCCGAGGATGTCCTTGGCCTTCGCCTCCGCATCCGCCGAGTCCTCGGCCAGCTTTACGCCGCCGGCCTTGCCTCGGCCGCCGGTCAGCACCTGAGCCTTGACGACCACCTGTCCGCCGATCTCCTCCGCCGCCGCGCGTGCTTCCTGCGGTGTCGTCGCGAGCCGGCCGTCGGACACGGGAATGCCGAACCGCTTGAAGAGCTCTTTCCCTTGGTATTCGTAGAGATCCACGGGCGCGGCGAGTGTACTCGCGCGCACCCGCCGAACGGGGCAGTCGGCGTTACGGACTCCACCCGCCGGCGAGTGGCTCGCCGATCTGCAACCCGAAGCGCTCGACGAGCTCCGGAACCGTCTCCGGCTGCAGCTCGAGCCCGTACCGCTCTCTCAACTGGGCGAACGCCTCCGGGTCGGCGTTGATCGCGCCGCCCAGGTCCGACAGCTCCTGGAAAAAGCGCTCGAAC
>VAXO01000103.1 GCA_005888435.1 Actinomycetota bacterium
CGCCGTGAGCGAGACGAGCAGCATGCCCCGGCGGTTGCCGAGGACGCGACCGATCAACCCGCGCGCCTTCACAGAACCAGTATCGGCGTTCGTGCAGACGCCCTGAAGAGAGGGCTCAGGTGCCCACCATCAAGGCGGCGAGGTGCGCGAACGTCACCTCGAACTCCTCGACCTCCTCGATCTCGACGCTCGCGACGGCCGAGATCCGCTCCCGGAAGTTCATCCGCACGGCGCGGTGGCGCTCAGCCACCTCGGCGCTCTCCCAGAGGCTGACGGTGAGCGTGGTGCCCGTGCGCGAGAGCATCATCAAGCCGACGAAGCCTTCGAGGTCGCGGAGCCAGCGGAGCATCTCCTCACCGACGATCGTGGCCGTGGAGATGTCCTGGTCGCCGGTGCTGACGCGGACGATCGTGGCATGCACGGGCTCATCCTTGCATCAGGTTTCCGGAGGCGCGTGCCGATGGGGTCGCGATGGGGTCGACGTCGTTCAAGCAGATCGCCGGGGGACTGGCGATCGCCGTAGTCATCGTCGGGTCACACCTGATGCCGACGCGCGGGAGCCAACCGCTCCGGCACGACCACGCGCGCGAATGGGGTTACCTGAAGGTGCCGCACAGCGAGCCGACCGCGCTCGAGCGGCGGCTCGGCGAGATCGCGAGTCTCGTCGCCGAACGGCCGGTCCAGGTCCGCTGCGAGGAGTTCTCCACCGGCACGCCCGAAGAGCCGGGCGGAGTCGTGCAGTTCAGCGGCGGCACACCAGCGGACTACACGCGGATCAGGCCGGACGTCTGCACCCAGATCCTCAAGTTCGTGCGCGACCCGGCGGTTGCAACCCTGAGCTCGGCGATTGCGCTGAAGGTTCTCGCCCACGAGTCCGTCCACTTGCGTGGCATCCCCATAGAGGCGGTCGCGGAGTGCTACTCGATGCAGGCGGTGCCGCGCGTCTCGCGGGCGCTGGGCGCGTCCGATGCGGAAGGCCGGGCGATGGCGCGCGCGGTCTACCAGTACGAGTACCCCAGCATGCCGCCGCTCTACCGCTCGCCGGATTGCCGGCCGGACGGCCGCCTCGATCAGCATCCAGGCGGAGGCTGGCCCGACTGATGCGACGACTCGGCCGAGCGACGCTCGTCGTCATCGCAAGCGTCCTGCTCGGGATCTCGGCCTATGCGGGACTCGTCAAGGTCGGCCTCGCACGCAACCCGTTTGCGCCGGTCGCCGCAGGCGACCTCCGGCTCGCGCGCAGCGACCGTCACGGCGTCCGGGTGCTGTTCGTCGGCAACAGCCTCACGTTCAAGAACGACCTGCCCGCACTCGTGCACGGCCTCGGCGGGCGGCACACGCCGATCTTCGCCGGCTCGTTCACGGCACCCGGCTGGCAGCTCCGGCAGTTCGCCGGCGACCACCAGCTCGACCGCCTCCTGCGCGAGGTGCGTTGGGACGTCGTCGTCCTGCAGGAGCAGAGCCAGATCCCCTCGTTCTCCACGGCCGACCGTGCGCAGGAGTTCACGCCGTACGTGCAGGAGCTTGCGACCGAAGCCCGCGCCAACGGGGCGCAGCCGCTGCTCTTTGTCACCTGGGCGCACCGCACAGGCGACCGCCGGAACCTCTCCGACGACACATACGCCGACATGCAGCAACGGGTGGTCGAAGGCTACTCGGATGCCGCCCGCGCGTCGGCGTCGGCCGTCGCGCCCGTCGGCGTTGCCTGGGCGGAGGCGCTGACACGCCGCCCGCAGCTCGGGCTGTGGGCCTCCGACGGGACACATCCCAGTCGCGCCGGCTCCTATCTCGCGGCGTGCGTCTTCTACGCGCTGCTGACGCGGACGTCTCCGGTCGGGAACCGTTTCACGGGCGGCCTCGAGCCGTCGTTGGCGCGCTTCCTGCAGCGTGTCGCGTGGCAGACGGCGCAGAAGCGCTACTGAGCGCTCGGCACGGCCAGCTGCAACCAGACCGTGCTGTCGTCCGCGGGCGCGGGGCACACCGGCCGGGGTGTCGTCGTGCTTGCGACGACGCAGACGTCGGAGAAGGCGTGGCCGACGACGACCGACAGGCGCCGGTCAAAGCTGCCATCCGCGTCGGGTGCGAGCGCCCACTCCGCGAGCACGCGCGACGGTTGTGCCGGAGCGAGGCCGTACACACGCAACGTCAGTGACCGAGACGGGCGCGGCGGCAGATTGTGCGCCTTCAAGCGGATCAGGATGCGCGGTGCGCGCACGAACGTCTCCCAATCGACAGCGAGTTGGGGGCGCTCCTGCGGGCGAGACACGTGCACGTGCACGCAGCCGGTGCTGTTGCCGGTTCGATAGCAGTCCTCCGGCTCGGCCCCGACCCAGGCCTTCGCGCCGACGTCGTCGAAGTCCCCGGCCGGCAGTGGCACGTCGACCGTCTGCTCGACGTCGCCCGACGTGTCCGGGCCGAGTGACGCGCCGTACAGCTCCTGTCCCGGCCGTCCCGTACGGCCCAGTTGTTCCACCTGGACGAGCAGGTGATCGGTCGAGCGCAGCCCGCTGGCCTTCACCGACACGGTGACGAGCGAGCCGCGCTTCGGCGTGATCGTGATGCTCGGCTGCGGGCGGTCGCCCCACGTGCGTACGCCCGCATAGACGGTTAGCACGAGGCCGCTGCCGAGCACGACGAGTCCCAGGTGGAGCACCCGCCGCTCGGCATCGGAGCCCTGGCGCAGCCCGAAGGCGGCGACGGCTCCGAGGAAGACGGCGAGCGCGGCGCAGGCGAACGACGCAAAGGTCGCCCACGGATGGTTGCGCGCCATCCGGCCGACGAGGTCGCCGGTGATCGCGAGGGCGGTCAGCAGCGCACCGAGCGCCGGGAGCGCGGCGAGCAGGAAGCGTGCGGCGCCCTGAGCGTCCTTCCCCACCGGGAGGAACCTCGGCATGTGCTGTGACGCTACGCGCGGAGCGTTACGAAAACATCAGCGGGACGTGCGGAAGTTCTGGGGTCAGACCCCCTGCGGGGTCAGGCCCCCAAACGACGAAGTCCCGCCCTCGGCAGAAGAGGCGGGACTTCGTCGCTCTCTTGGAGGGGAGCTTTCGAGCTAGGTCGTTACTTCTTCGTCCACTTCTCGACGTTCCAGGTCGGGCCCTGGCTCGTCGCGTTGTCGACGAGGCCGCCGAGCGACGTCTTGTAGACGAAGTACGTCGGCCGCTGGAAGAGCGGGATCATCGGCACTTCGTTCGCAAGCACCTTGCCGACCTTCTTGACCAGCGCGAGGCGCTTGTTGTCGTTCAGCTCACGGTCGGACTGCTGGAGCCACTTGGTGACGTTGCGGTTGCAGTACTCCGTGTAGTTGGCCGCATTCCCGCACGTGAAGTTCGAGACCACGTAGTGCGGGTCGACGGTGACGAGCTGCGTGAACATCGCCAGGTCGAAGTCGTGCGCCGGCAGCTTGCTGCCGAACAGCGTGCCGGCGGGGACGAACCCGTTCTTCAGCTCGATCCCGGCCTTGGCCGCCTGATCCTGGAAGATCGTGAACGCGAGGGTGCGGAGCGCGTTCCCCGTCGTGGACGCGAAGTCGAACGACACCTTCGTCCCGTTGCAGCGGAAGATGCCGTCGCCGCCCTTCGAGCAGTTGTGTGCCCGCATGATGCTCTCGACCTTGTTCGCGTTGTAGTTCCACTTCGAGAAGTCTTGCGAGTAGCCCTTCTCACCCTTCAGCCGGACGAGCGACTGCAGGGCGCCGACGGTCGGGTTGAGCGTCCCGAAGAGCGCCTTTGCCGCAGCCGTCCGGTTGACGGCCGTGATCAGGGCCTGACGGAGCCAAGCCTGCTTCGCGAGCGGGTTCCCATGCGGGCCCTGCTCGATCTCGATGTGCTCGTACTGCAGGCCGACGTGGGTCTGGATCCGCAGGCCGGCCTGATTGCGCAGATCGGCAAGCGCAAGCTGCGGCTGCGGGTAGATCGCGTCGACCTCGCCCGAGCGGATTGCCTGGATCTCGGAGTTCGTGTTCGTGATGAAGCGGAACACGATCGAGTCCAGCTTCGCCTTCGGGCCGTACCAGCCGCGGTTGTTCCGCTGGAGCGTGATGCCCGAGCCGCGGTCGAATTTCGTCAGCAGGAACGGGCCGTCACCGATCGGGGCGTTGCCCTTCTTCGGGTTACAGATGCAGTCGTTCCACACTGTCAGCATGTCGGTGCCCGCAAGCGCGTGCTGCGGGAGGACGTAGTTGAAGAGACCACGCCAGGCGGCGAAGTTCCGCTTGAACGTGATCTTGACGACGTACTTGTTGCCGGTGACGCTCCTGATGTCCTGCCACCCGAAGGGATCGATGTGATCCTTGTACTTCGCGTTGATGGCGGTCTTCCACGTGAAGATCCAGTCCTTGCCGGTGACCGGCACGCCGTCGCTCCACTTGGCGTTCTTCCGCAAGTAGTACGTGATGCGTTGCGGCCTGGTCTGGAACTTGTAGCGGGTGATCAGGTCCGGCGCGTAGGTGAACTTCGGCGTGAAAATGAAGGCGCCGCGGATCACCGGCGTCTGGAACACCACGTTCCAGAACGCGTTGCAGTCCACATCCAGGATCAGGTTCAAGCACCAATCCGGACCGCCGCCCTGCTCCGCCCCGAAGACCAGCGTGCCTGCGCTCTTTGCGGAGGCACTGTCTGGCCCACTTACTCTCGCCGAGCCGGTAGCCGCGAGCGCGAGCGCTGCGAGCACCACCCCGGCCAAGAGCCAGAGCTTCCGTCGATGCATCTATCCCTCCTTCTCAGGCCTCGATCTGCGAGCCCGCGCGTGAGCGCACACCTGTCGAGTCGAGGCGCATTACGCGAACGAAGACTCGGAAAGGCGCAGCCTGTTAGCGCGCATAACGAGGTCGAATCAGTCGATTCGGCGAAGCGCGCACGAAAACATCGAAGGCGCACGGAGGAGTGCGCCTTCGACACGGAAGTGAGTA
>VAXO01000094.1 GCA_005888435.1 Actinomycetota bacterium
AAAGATGTATCCGCAAACCCCTCGAGCAGAACGTCAGGGTACGGCTCGAGCCACAACGACTCGACCCTCCGGGTGGGCGCGGGCGGGTCGACCATCGCAGGCACCTCCTGTGGACGGCGTTTCTGGTCGCGAAGCACGTTTAGACACCGATTCGTGGCGATCCGGTAGAGCCACGCCCGCACGGACGCGCGTCCCTCGAACGCTGTCAGGCCGCGCCAGGCTGCGAGTACCGTCTCCTGCACGGCATCCTCCGCGTCCTGCACGGACCCGAGGATCCGGTAACAGTGCAGCTGCAGCTCTGCCCGGTACGGTCCGGTCAGCTCGGCAAAGGCGTCCTCGTCGCCGGCGCGAGCTCGGCGCAGCGCGTTCTCGCTCATGTCACCTCTAACGACACCACTTTCCGCGAATACGAATCTGCCGGTCCGTTTTCGACCGCGCCCGTGTCTGAACAGAGATGACGAGAGCCACAACAACCGGAGCCGCGTTGATCGCGCTTGGTAGCGCCGTTACCGCCGACCTCTGACAACCGAAGGAGACGAGACGAATGATTGAGCAGAAGCTCGGAACACGTGAAGATTGGCTCGCCGCACGAGCGCAGTTACTCGTTCGCGAGAAGGAACATACGCGGCTCGGCGACGACATCGCGCGCCAACGCCGTGAGCTTCCCTGGGTTCGGCTGGACAAGGAGTACCGCTTTGACACCGAAGACGGCGTGCGCACGCTCGCGGAGCTATTTGACGGCCGCAGTCAGCTCATCGTCTACCACTTCATGTTCGGGCCGAACTACGAGGCGGGCTGCGCGACCTGCTCGTCGACGGCGGACAGCTTCAACGGCGTGCTCCCGCACCTCGCGGCCCGCGACGTCACGATGATCTGCATCTCGCACGCGCCGCTCGAGAAGCTGCTCGCCTACCGCCGGCGGATGGGTTGGAGCTTCAACTGGGCATCCAGCTACGAGAGCGACTTCAACGTCGACTTCGGTGTCTCCGTCGCCGACGAGGCACACGAGGTCGGACCGCTACTCGAGGCGAACGAGGTTGCGGCGTTTCCCTTGCTGAGCGACCCGGGAGTGCGCGAGAGCATGCCGCCGATGGTCACGGAGAACGCCGCCGCAACCGGCTTGGACGTTGTCGGCTACTTCAGGGAGGGGCACGGCGTCAGCACGTTCGCGCACGACGGCGACAGCGTCTACCACTGCTACTCCAGCTACGCCCGCGGTACGGAGTTCCTGATGGGCTACTACGCGATCCTCGACCGCACGCCGAGGGGCCGCGACGAGGGCGACGCCCGGATGTGGCTGCGACGCCACGATGAGTACAACTGATGATGTTCACCAAGCAGGCCATGGTCGGAGCGTGAGACGGCTTTAGCCTCTATCCGGCTGCCGTCGTGACCGGATCGCGGGGGTAGAGCGCGGGTTCGAGTCCCGTCGCTCCCGCTCTTACACCTCACTCGATCGGAGCCGATGTAGTGGTTTCGATGGCTGCGCCGAGTGGGAAGTGCTTCGCAATGGCCGGCTACACCGTCGCTTTGGTGGCCGACGTGCCCGACCAGGCCGCCGCGGTGGGAATGGATCCTGAGCACTTCGAGATCCGTTTCATGCGCGCGCCGCTCGGCCTGCGCAACTTCGCAGTCACCTTCGAGCGCTTCGGCGGAGGTTGGCGTGCGCCTGAAGGCCACCCCCAACGGCGCGGCCATCGGCACGTCGTGCAGGAGGAGGTGTACTTCCTCGTCTCCGGCCGGGCGCAGGGAAAGCTCGACGGTGACATCGTCGACCTAGAACCATGGACCGCCGTCCGCGTTGCGCCCGAGACGACGAGGTCGTTCCGCGCCGCAGGAGACGAGGATGCGATTTTCGTAACCATCGCAGCACCGCAGGCCGAACTCGACGACGTCGAGTTCGTTCCCGACTACTGGGACGACTAGAGCAGCCGGCGCGTCTGCGCCGCGTGCCAGGGAAGACCAAACGATTCGAATTGGACGCCGGCCTGGTCGATCAACGTTGCGTCGTTGCGGACGATCCCGAGCGCCCGCACCGCAAACGGCTCGAGGTAGGTGCCAGGCTTCAATGCCGGCGTCGCCTCTTCCTCGACTCGCTCACGCGCGCCGAGGGCCGCGAGCCCGTCGAGGTGCGCCGCCATCGCGCTGAGGTAGAACCAGTTCGTCGTGCGGACCGCGGGCTTCCCCAGCAGAGACTGGACGGCCGAGAGATCGTTGCGGTGGAGCGCCAATTGAAGCCGCGGCGTGTCGAGGACTGTTCCGTAGCCGGTCATCGCCAGGCGTTCGCCCAGCTGCTCGAGTCGTCGGGTCTCCTCTTCGTCGCCGAGGTATGCGTGCGCGAGTGCACAAACGAAGAGTGAGCGTGCGTTCATTACGCACGGGGTCGCAAGGTTCTCTTCAACCCGCTCCTCGGCTCGCGGCTGGAGCTCGACGACGGCCGCCCAGTTACCGACGAGCTCTTCGAGCTGCACCAGGAGCGCAACTCCATGCAGTCGGTGGTGCGGCGAGAGCGGGCCCGTTGCGTCCTCGTGTCGTGCGGCGCACCTCCGCGCTTCGTCGAGCTCGCCACACGCAACCGCGGGATTCACCGCTGCGGCGCAGGCATAGACCTCCGTCTCCGGGTCGTCGAGCTCGTCTGCAAGTGCGAGGCGGCGACGACACCAGGCCAGCGCCTCACGGTACTCGCCGTGGACAAACGCGACGCTGGCCCGCGCGTCGTAGCCCAACGAGCGAAGGACAGGATCTCCAAGGCGGTCCGCGATCCGATTCGCCTCTGCGGCATGCTCGGGCGACTTGTCGTAATCCGAGTAGCAGCGCGCGATGAGCGCCTTTGCGCGAGCCGAGCTTTCTGGCTCGGCACGTTTGAGCGCGTGCTCGATCCAGCCGCCGACGAGGTCTCCCGGCGGCGGAGTTCCCCACATCCCGGCACGTGCCATCGTCTGGAAGGCGAGCTCGGCGTGGAGATCGGCGATCGCCGCGTCGCTGTCGGCGAGCGCGATCGCCCGCTCCATCGCCGCGGTGAAACGCGTGCCGTCGAAATGGAGGGCATTTGCGCGCGCGATCTCTCGCCAGATCTCGAGCTGTCCCTGCCGATCCGGCTCGAGCTCCACCGCGCGCTCGAGAAGCTCGACGGCGTCGCGCATTTCGTAGCGGCTGGCCGAGAGGCGTGCCGCGCGACGAAGCCAACGCACCGCTTTCGCTCGCAGACGCGCTAGCTCGTCCCCCTCCTCGGCCCAGGCGAGATCGACGTCTTCGGGACGAACGGCTTCGAAGTAGTGGTGCGCTAGTTGGGCGGCGTCCGCTTCGCCCGCCCGTTCGAGCCAGGCTGCAAAGCGGGCGTGTAAACGCGCACGCCTCGAAGTGGTGAGGCTGCGGTACGCGACGTCGCGCGTGAGCGTGTGAACGAACGTGAACTCGTCTCCGTCGAGCCGGACGAAGCTGCGCTCGACCAGCTCCTCGAGCTTCGCTCGTTCTCCGACGAGTTCGTGCACGGGTTTCGCCCTGAACGTCCGTCCGATCACGGCGCCTGCCTGGAGCGCAGCTTTCTCGGCCGCGGCCAGCAGGTCGATACGTGCCGCCAACAATGCGAGCAGGCTGTCGGGAAGGACCAAATCGGTTGGAAGCTCACTCGTGACGCCGCGGTCGGCCAGCGTTCGCAGGAGCTCCTCGACGAAGAAAGGGTTGCCGTCGGCGCGTTCGATCACGGACGTCCGGACGTCCGGCGCGAGCATGGTCGGGGAAAGCTCTTCGACCATGCGGGCTGCATCGGTTTGGGAGAGCGCGTCGACGCGTACCGCGTCGCCCTCGAGCGCCACCTCGGGACGCGTAGTGGAGAGAAGGAGCAGTGGGCGGCAAATCCCTCGAAGCGAACCGGCGACGAGCTCCAGCAGCTCCGGTTGCGCCCAGTGCAAGTCCTCGATGAGAACGACTGCCGGTTGCTCAGCAGCAAGCTCGTCGAGGAAACCGGCCCAGGCCTGCTGCAACGCACGGCGAACGGCGAGTGGATGAAGGTGCGGCGGCGCCGCCGCACCCAGCGTGAGACCGAGGACGCTCCGTCCACCGAGACGGGCCCGCACCGTCTCAGGCGAGTCGCTCTCTGACAGGCTGAGCTCATCTCGCACGATCTGGCCGAGCGGTAGGTATGCGCTGCCGCGGCCGTAGGCGAGGCAGCGGCCGACACGCACGATCGACCGAAGCGGTTGCCGCGCCAGCCAGGCGACGAACTCCCGCGCGAGGGCCGTCTTGCCGACGCCGGCTTCACCAACGATCGTCATGCGACGCGGCTGGCCGTCCGCAAGGACGGCCGCGAATGCGCCTTGCAACGCCTCGAGCTCGGACTCCCGACCGACGAACACCGCGCCAGGCCTCCCGACATCGGGCCTCGCCCGAATGAATCTTCGGCAGACGACGCCGCCGGGCTTTCCCTTCGCCGGGATCGACACCGGCTCGCCGAACTCGAACGCGCGCCGCGCGGCGACGGCTGTGCGTTCACCGACGAGGATCTCGCCTCCTCGCGCGGCCTGCTCGAGGCGCGCCGCGACGTTGACGGCATCGCCGGTGACGAACGAGCTGCCGACGCGCGGCTCGCCCACGACGACGTCACCCGTGTTGACCCCGATGCGCAGCGCAAGCGTGTCGCCGAATAGCTCCGCCAACCGTCTGCGCATCGAGAGTGCCGCGTGAAGCGCCCGGTCGGCGTGATCCTCGAGCGCCGCAGGAGCGCCAAACGCGGCGACGACGGCGTCGCCGATGAACTTCTCGACCGTTCCGCCCATGTTCGCGATCTCGACAGCCATTGCGTCGTAGAAGCGATTGAGGAGCGCCCGCGTCCGCTCTGCATCGGTCGAATCTGCGAGCGCAGTTGAGCCGACGAGGTCAGCAAACAGAACGGTCGCGAGCTTACGCTCCTCGACCAGACGCTTGTCCGAGATCAGATTGCCGCAGCTCGGGCAGAAGCGGGCCGTGCTCGGAACGACCAAGCCACAGTGGGGACAGGACTGCACGGCGCAATTCTCCACCCCCTCAGCACGCACCGCCGATTAGCAAATCTCGAGCTCGTGAGCTGTAAGCCCAGGGCTCGAGCGCAGTTCCGAGGCGATTGCCTGCGGATCCCGCGTCTTCGCGCGAAAAGACCCCGAGCTACATCGTCGGCCGGCTAGCGCTCCGACGGCTCATCGCGCAAGCGGATCGCGGGGGTAAACCGCGGGTTCGAGTCCCGTCGCTCCCGCTTAAGCCCTCCGTGCACCGCATCTTCTTAGCTGGTCTGCCTCGCTCGGAGTCGCACGGCTTGTCGCCGTGCGACTCTGTTGCGAAAGGGTCTAACGCTGGATGATGTTGTGAACCTCGAGCATCTCCGGCTCGCCGGAAAGCTCGATCCCAACGTCCTTCAGCACTGGCATGAGGCGCTCGCCGAACGCGTCGAACTGCTCCCGGGAGTCCCAGACCTCGCTGACGCGGAACCTATCGTCCGAAGTGAACGCGACGTGGAAAGCAAGCCCATCGGGTGGCCACTCGCCGACGCCTTCAAGACGCTTGATCGTCTCGTCGTACTTGTCGCCATTCACGTTCGGTGCTGCGGTGAAGCGAGCAAGCACGCGCGTCTTGCTCGCCGAGTCAGGCATGGTGCTGGCCATATGAGATGGCCTCCTTCTGCATTGAGTGCTTCCGACACAGCCGACCTACAAGCGAACACCTCATACGCCGCTCGCCTGCGAGCGAGGAATCTAAGTCGGGAGACGTCACGAGTCTACTCGTCTCCCGATGGTTTCGATCGTCCGCTCCGAGATGGCGTCTCCTGGTCCCAAAACGACGGACGTCGCCATTTGCTGCCTCCGTCATCATGAATCGCGCATGAACAAGCCGCGCATCTTCCTCGGGTCGTCGGGCAAGCAAGCCAAGCTGCTCCAGGCGATCACGCGCGGGCTCGAGGACGTCGCGGAGGTCGAGCCCTGGACGTCCACCTTCAACCCTGGGCGGTCGACCCTCGACCGACTCGTCGAACTCTCGCAAGAGGTCGATTTCGCGGCATTCGTGTTCGCCCAGGACGACTGGACCACGACGGATGCGTCCGAGTCGGGCCAGGCGGCACCTCGCGACAACGTGGTGTTCGAAGCCGGGCTGTTCGGCGGCGCGCTCGGCATCCGCCGCACGTTCATCCTCCACGCGCATGGTGCGAAGCTGCCGACCGACCTGCTCGGGCTGACCTCCGTCCGCTACGACCCGGCCACGACCCCGGCGGAGGTTCGCGCGATCAACCAGAAGCTCCGCAAGGCGATCGAGAGCGAGGGTCGCCGCGGCCCGGTCGCGGGGCTGTGGTGGCAGCTCTCGCTAACCCTGCGCAGCGAGGAAGAACCGTCGGCGGTGAGCCTCCTGCGCATCTCGCGGGACCGCGACGGTGGCCTGAATGTGAACGGCCGGGCCTGGCAGGAGGACGGCACCCTGTCGGCCCGCTACTGGAGCGAGGCTGCGAGGGAGCGCCGGGATCCTGCCGGCATCTTCTACTTCTGGAAGGGCGAGCGCCCTCGGCACCCGAATGCCCCGCAACTCGAGGGCACCGGCGAGATCACGGTGGAGACTGCCGACCGCGCGACCGGCTATTGGACGACACGGTCGGATCGCGACCCCGGGCTGAACGCCCGGACCGCCGGCGTCTACCTTCGAGCCGATCCCTCAGACCTCCAGGTGCTGGACGGCGGGACCGAGGAGGAGCGCGCCCAGCTCATCGCGCAGCGCCTCCGGGAGTGGAAGTCGGCCGCGAACGCGTTCTGAGCGCCTACGACGCGAAGGTTGCGCAGACAACCCACGTCTGCACGGCCCAACTGCCGGCGTTCCCCCCACTCGACTCGCGTCCGGTCGCGATCCAACCGGTCCCCGCATCGGTCGGCCGACTGGTCGAGAGGAATGTATTGGTGGCGGAGCCGGTAATAACACCGCCGCCGCCTATCGCACGCTTGCCCGCCGGGCAGTCCTGCTGCTGGCTCTTCGGGCTGCTGCTGTTGGACACGCCGCTCCCGGAGATCAACTGCAGCCCGGACGCTCCCGGCGGTCCCTGCGGGCCTGCCGGTCCCGGCGGCCCGGCTGGTATCTGGCCGGCCGCGAAGTCAACGGCATGGAGCGAGGCGTTCTTCACCTTCGCCGAGTTGACTGCATTGTTCTTCAACTGGAGAGCGCCGACGCTGTTGCGTGGCAGCGCCGTGGAGACGGCGTAGGCGGCGCCGCTCAGCGAGATCGCGAGAGCCAGGCAGGCAACGACCAGCGCGGGTGAGGGCACACACAGACGCACGGCGAGCAGACTGTAGAGACCCCGTCGGCGGGCGCCTTGACCCCCGCTGCTTGCGGATTGGCTACCGACCGATGATTTATCGCCGCCGCGCCGGTCTGATAGGTAGGCCATTGGATTCCGACCAGGAGGTAAGAGCTCGATGCCACGAACGCTGCTGCTGATCGGCACCCGCAAAGGCGCCTTTTTCCTCGAAAGCGACGACAGGAAGACGTGGGAGTTGCGCGGCCCTTTCTGCGAAGGCTGGCCGGTGTACCACCTAATCCACGACGCGAAGAGCGGCGCGGTCTACGCCGCGGCCGCGAGCGAGTGGCATGGTCAGGCCGTCTGGCGAAGCCAGGATCTCGGTGAGACCTGGACACACTCGAGCGAAGGGATCGCCTACGACGCCGACGCCGGCCGCAAGATCTCGAAAGTCTCAACGCTCGCCGTCAGTGATGGACGCCTGCTAGTCGGCGTCGAAGCGCCCGGGGTCTTCGAGAGCCGAGACGAAGGTCACACGTGGTCGTTGCTGTCGACGCTCGCCGGACAACCGGGAAGCGAGCAGTGGGACGATCCGTCGAACCAACCGCCCGGCCATCTCGGCATCTCGGCGCTGATGTTCGACCGGGAGAACGCCGACCGGTTCTGGGCGATCGTGCAGGGCGTCGGGCTGTTCGAGACCACGGATTACGCGCAGTCGTGGACGCCGCGTAACCGCGGGCTTCGCGCCGACTGGCCGCGCGAACACGAAGAGGTTGGCTTCTGCGTGCACAAGCTCGTGCGCTCGTCCGCTGACGGTGACCGCATGTACCAGCAGAACCACGTCGGCATGCACCGCAGCGACGATGCAGGTCAAACGTGGACGGAAATCACGGAAGGGTTGCCCACGGAGTTCGGATTCGCTGCGGCAACGCATCCGCACGACCGCGACACGTTCTATGTCATCCCGCTCGATCCGGGTCATGGTCGGACGATGCCGGACGGCCACGCGGCGGTTTGGCGGACGCGTGATGCCGGCTCGAGCTGGCAACGTCTGGACAGCGGCCTGCCGCAGCGCGACGCGTATGTCGGCGTCTTGCGCGAGGCGATGGCGGTCGACGCCGAGGACGCTCCCGGCCTGTACTTCGGAACGAGCACCGGGCAGGTCTTCGCGAGCAAGGACGAAGGCGATACGTGGACGCAGATTGCGGACTACCTCCCGCCGATCTCTTCGGTCGAGGTCGCAGCGATCGAGTAATGGCGAACGTGCATCTCCCGTCAACGCTCGGGCCGCTGTTCCCGGGATTGCCACGGCACCTCGACGTGCAGGCGGCCACGGTCCACCAGGTGATCGACCACCTCGAGCGCGAGTGGCCGGGGATCCGGGACCGCCTGTGCGAGCCGGGACCGACGCTCCGCAGCCACATTCACGTGTACGTGAACCGCGAGCGCGCGAAACTCGACACGCCCGTCGCGGAGCAGTCGCGTGTGGATGTCATCGCGGCAATCAGCGGTGGCTGACCACCGAGACGCTCCGAGTCCCGACGACCGCTGAACGCGACGCGACAGGGAAAGAGACCGTGAATCGACAGCCGCGATCCGTTCCCTCGACGGCGATCCTGCCGCCTTGGGCTTCGATCAGTCCTTTCGCAATTGCCAGGCCGAGCCCTGTCTTGCCCGCTCGCCCGACCAGCGGTGAGGCGCCGTTGCCTGCCAGCAGCCGGCGCAGGTGCGTCGGATCGATACCGCCGCAACTGTCGTCGATCACGACGTCGACGAGGTCGCTCGTCGCAATCATCTCAACGTCGACGCAGCCTCCTCCGTCCGTGTACCGAAGGGCGTTGTCGAGCAGGTTCCCGAGCGCACGTTCGCAGTGGCTCGGCGAGAGCTCGACTTCGGGATCGATCGCGGGCAGTCGCGCGCGCAGCGTGATCCCGCGTGCCTGGGCGATCACCGAGAACGACGCAACCAGGTCGGACAGGATGTCGGCGATTCGGGCGCGCTCGAGCTCGACTTCGAGCGTGCCCGCCGCGATCGTGTTCAGCTCGAACAGCCCGTCGATCAGCTCGGCCAGCCGGTCCGCCTCCAGGCGCAGGCGTCGGTAGTACGCACGTACCTCGTCCCGAGTGACGGGGAGGTCGTCGGCAAGCGCCTCGGTAATCGCGCGGATCCTCGCCAGCGGCGTGCGCAAGTCGTGAGACATCCACGCGACGAGCTCCCTCCGCGCGTCTTCCAGCTTTCGCTCGCGTGCCGCGCTTCGTTCGAGTTGCGACTGCATCGTTTCGAGCTCGTGGGCGAGTGCCGCGAATTCCTCGGTCGCCGGTGCGGCGAGGCGGGTGCGCAAGTCGCCCTCGCCGATCTGTCGCGTCGCGGCAATCAAGCTGTCGCTGTCCGAACGGATCTGCGCGCCGAGGAAGAGCGAGATCAACAGTCCGATCGTCCCGGACGAGACGAGCACGACGCCGAGCGCGGCAATCGACGGCGACGAGACCATCATGATGTGGGCCGCGGCCATCGCACCCGCGGCGACCGCGCCGATCGATGTCAGGGTGACGATGGAGCTCTGGACCCAGATCGATCGCCGGCGAGCCGCGCGCAGTGCGACGGTTCCGACAAGGCCGGTCCCGATCGCCGCGCCGCCCGCCACCGCGATCAGCTCGATCCGCGTGCCGACCGAATCGTGCAAAGTCAGCGAGAGGAGACCGGCGGCGACTACGCCGATCAGCGTCACGGTGCCGGCCGTCTTCCAACTCATGGTGTGAACCGGTAGCCGACGCCCCACACGGTGTGTATGTGCTTCGGCTCCATGGGGTTCGCCTCGAGCTTGGCCCGCAGCCGTCGGATGTGCACGGTCACCGTGGATGCGTCGCCGACGCTGTACCCCCACACGCGCTCGAGTAGCTCGCTTCGCGGAAACACGTCGTTGGGGCGCCGCATGAGGAAGACCAGCAAATCGAACTCGCGCGGTGTCAATGCGATTTCCGTACCGGCCACACGGACCGTTCGGCCACGGAGATCGACATCGATCTCAGCAGTCGTCAGGGTGATGGGCTCGTCGCCGCTCGCTCCGAGCGAACCGTTCGTCCGCCGCAGCACGGATGCGACCCGCGCAGCAACCTCGCGCGGCGAGAACGGCTTGACGATGTAATCGTCCGCGCCGAGGCGGAGACCGAAGATCCGTTCCCGCTCCTCGCCCCGTGCGGTGAGCATGATGATCGGAACGGAGCTCGACTCGGACGCGCGCAGGCGCCGACAGATCTCGAGCCCGCTGACGTCGGGCAGCATCAGGTCGAGCACGATCAAGTCCGGCTGCCACGCCGCGGCCTGCGCGAGTGCCGCGGTTCCGTCGGCGACCGTGTCGACAACGAAACCCTCGCGGACGAGATAGCGCGAGAGAATCTCGGAGACCGTCTCGTCATCATCGACGACGAGGACGCGAGCGCGTGGTGTGTTCACCGTTTTACGGTCTCGCCGGGAGCGAGGTCGGCCAAACCGCGCGACGAGCCCGAAGTCCTTAACGATTTCGAAACTCCGCTGTTTTCTCGACTTGCACTTCCGGCACCGGGTACGGACGCTCGAAAGCTAAGAACGCGCGAAGGAGGATCTATGAAGCGTCTGATAGCTCGCGTCCTCGTGATCGCTGCGGGGGCGACCGCGTTGGTCGGTGTGCAAAGTGCGCAAGCCGACGACGGCTCGGGTGGCAACGGCAACAAGGCGAGCGCCGTGTTCGTCCAGACGAACGAGCCGAGCGGTAACCGCATCGTGGTCTACGACCGCGGCGCCGACGGACAGCTCACGTTTGCGGGGACGTACGCCACAGGTGGCAACGGCGGCGTCGCGGCCCCTGGCACCGAGTCCGATCATCTTGCGTCGCAGGGGTCCCTCGTTTACGACAGCGGCCACAAGCTGCTGATTGCGGTCAATGCCGGCAGCGACACCGTGTCGTCGTTCCGCGTTCAGGGGGATCGCCTCGGGCTGCGGAGCGTGGTCTCGTCCGGCGGTCAGTTTCCGGCGAGCGTGACGGTGCACGACAACGTCGCGTACGTTCTGAACTCGGGCGGCACCGGAATCGTCCAGGGCTTCAGGGTCGACGCGAACGGACTGCGCCCGATCCCAGGATCCGCGCGGTCACTCGGGCTCGCGAACACGGATCCGCCGTTCTTCCTCACGTCCCCGGGGCAGGTCGGCTTCACGCCGGACGGAAAGCAGCTGATCGTGACGACGAAAGCAAGCGGCAGCGCGATCGACGTCTTCCAGGTCGGGCCCGACGGAACGCTGTCGGCGACTCCCGTCCAGAACCCGTCGGCGACGCCGGTCCCGTTCGCGTTCACGTTCACGCCGTCCCAGCGACTCGCCGACGGTGAGGCGGCGATCAGCGCCGTGACCACGTACGCGGTCGAATCGGACGGCACGCTCAGCGACCCGAAGTCGCTCAGCGATAACCAGGCGGCGCTGTGCTGGATCCAGCGGGTGGACGACTTCTACTACGTCGCCAACACTGGCAGCGACACGTTGAGCGGTTATCGAATCGGGGCCAGCGGCCAGCCGACGCTGATCGGCGCAACGGGCATCGTCGCGGTAACAGAGCCGGGCCCGATCGACCTGACCTCGCCGAGCGACGGCCACTTCTTGTACGGCGAGACCGGGATCAGCGGCACCGTCGACGAATACCGCGTCAATGAGGACGGCACGCTGACCAAGATCGGTGTCGTCACCGGGCTGCCGCCCGGGCTCGAAGGCATCGCGGCAACCTGAACCGTCGGAACGCAAGGAGGGCCCGGTGGCTACACCGGGCCCTCTTCCTCAAGCCGAGGAGTGTCCTGCTGTGAATGCTTCGACGAAATTGGCGGTGTCCTCGTCCGGCGCGGTGATCGTCAGTCCCTCGACGACCGAGCGCTCAGCAAGGCGCATCTTCTCGACGAGCTGCTCCATCTCGTGGCGCGACACGATGGATGGATGGTGTCCTTCAACGTAGCGTTCCGCGCCGAAGGCGAGGATCGCCTCGTGGAGCGGAAACGCGCGTTCGGGCGTCAAGGCGCCAAGCGGTGACGGGTACGTGCAGTCGCCCAGGAAGAGGAGTTGGTCCGGCTCGACGTACATGACGCTCGACTCGGCGCTGTGGTCGCCTCCGAGATGGCGCACCGAAACAGTTGCTCCTCCGAGCTCGATCGAGAGGCCATCGTGGAAGATGACATCGGCCGGAGCGACCTCGACAATTCGCGGCGCGGGCAGCTCTTCCCTGACGTTCGCGACGTGCCCCGGCGAAACCTCGCCGGCGGCGAGCCGGAGGTCGAGAGCTTCGTCGCTCCAGTCCATCGCCGCAAGCGCAACCAGTCGCTCCGCGGTCGATGCCTGCGCGACGATCGGCGCGTCGACCTCGATACCGCCGAAGACGTGATCCCAGTGCGAGTGGGTGTAGACGACCGCGAATGGGCGCGCCGCCCCCTCCGCGGCCAGCGCTCGCAGAAATTCCTTGGTATGCGCGCGCGACGATCCGCCGTCGAGCATTAGCGTCCGCCGACCGCCTACGACAGCGCAAAGCGAAGGACGGTCCGGTTGGCCCGGCGGCAGCCAGTACACATGCTCGGTGATCCTCGTCAACCGCGTCATGGCATCCGGGATCGTGACGATCGCCGGGCAAGTGTGCACCAACGACGACGCCCCCGCGAGGCCCGCAGAGTGCTCGAACTGCTGGAATAGCCGTTGATGGGCGCGGCTCCGCGTTATGCCCGGCCGTTCGTGGCGGTCTTCGTCGGGCAGCTCGTAGCATCTGCACCGCGAGGGATCGCCCATTGAGCGGTGGCACGCAGAGCGTTCTGCTGTACGACGAGGACTGCGGCTTCTGCAAATGGTCGCTCGACAAGATCCTCGCCTGGGATCGCGCGCAGCGCGTGCGTCCGGTTCCGATCCAAAGCGAGGAAGGGTCGCGCCTGCTCGCGCCGATTCCTCCCGGCGCCCGCCTCGATTCGTGGCATCTGGTCCGAGCTGACGGGAGGCTCTTCTCCGCGGGCGCAGCCGCCGGCCCTCTCGCGCGACTGCTTCCCGGGGGGCGTCCGCTCGCCGCCGTCTTCGCGGCGTTTCCCGCCCTCACTGAACGGGCTTACCGGTTCGTGGCCCGCCATCGCGGCTCGCTGGCGAGGCTCCTCCGTGTCGACGCAAACTGCCAGGTGCGTCGCCGTGCCTGAAAAGATGTCCGGTCGCGGCCGTGAGGGTCTTCTTGCCCAGTTCGTAGGCAGATCCCGGGGGTAAAGCGGGATTCGAGGCCCGTCGCTCCCGCTCTGCGTTTGCGACGCCGGTCTGAGGGAATCCGGTTTGCAAACGCACCCACCAGGGGTGCGCGGCTAGGAATGGCACTAAAGGAGGTTGCTCTCATGGCCATTTCGACCGAGCGGGAGCTACCGGGATTCTGGCCGGTGGCGGACCCCGCCCCTCTAGGGCTCGCAGCGTTCGCGCTGACGACCTTCGTCCTGAGCGGCCACAACGCGTCGTTCATTCCCGACGGCATCTGGATCGGGCTCGCGATTTTCTACGGCGGCCTCGTCCAACTGCTTGCCGGGATGTGGGAGTTCAGGAACCGCAATGTCTTCGGGGCCACGGCGTTCTCGACCTACGGCGGCTTCTGGCTCGCCCTCGGGATCTTCGTCGTGCTCGCGACGACCTCGACGGGCTTCGCCGGGCTGCTGAAGGGCCCTGACGTCGACAACGCGCTCGCGTGGTTCCTCATCGCGTTCGCGATCTTCAACACGTACATGCTGATGTGGTCGACGCGAGTGAACTGGGCGGTGACAGGCGTCTTCCTGACGCTGGAAATCACCGAGATCCTGCTCGCCATCGGCTTCTTCCGCGTGGCCCACGGCTATAGCCCGTACATGCTGCACGCTGGCGGCTGGGCCGGGATCGTTACCGCAGCCGTCGCGTGGTACACCTCAGCGGCCGGAGTCGTGAACGGCATGGCTCCGCGCGCAGTCCTGCCGGTGGGCAGGCCGATGTGGGGCGAGCTTCCGCTCGCAGCTCGGTCCGAGGCGCCGCTGCCGCGACGCGTCGAAGGGTAGGGCCGATGAGCACAGCAGTCGATAGCCGCACAATCGACACGCTGCTGCTCGAGGAGCGGCGCTATCCGCCGGCGGCGGAGTTCGCGGCCCAGGCGAACGCGAAGCCGGATATCTATTCGCGCAGCTTCGAGGAGTTCTGGGAGACAGAAGGGCGCGAACGAGTCACGTGGTTCGAGCCGTTCACGAAGCTGCTCGAGTGGGAGCTTCCGTACGCGAAGTGGTACCTCGGCGGCAAGCTCAACGTCTGCTTCAACTGCGTCGATCGGCACGTCGCCGCGGGCAACGGCGACAAGGTTGCCTACTACTGGGAGGCCGAGCCGGAGGACGAGCGCCGCACGATCACGTTCGCCGACCTGCAGCGTGAGGTCGTCCGGTTCGCGAACGCGTTGAGGAAGCTGGGTGTGCGCAAGGGGACGCCGGTCGCCATCTACATGGGGATGGTCCCCGAGCTTCCGGTGGCGATGCTCGCGTGCACGCGGCTGGGTGCGCCGCACACCGTCGTCTTCGGAGGCTTCTCCGCGGATTCACTCTCCGGCCGCATGAACGACATGGGCTGCGAGCTGTTGATCACGCAGGACGAGGGCTGGCGCGCCGGCAAGCCGGTGCCCCTGAAGCGAAACGCCGACGAGGCGGTCGCGTCCTCACCGAGCGTGAAGCAGGTGATCGTGCTCCGCCGCACCAGCGGCGAGGTTGCGATGCAGGACGGACGGGATCGCTGGTGGCACGACGTCGTCGAAGGCGAGCCGGAGGATCCGGAGTCGTGTCCGTGCGAGCCGATGGACGCGGAGGACCTGCTCTATCTGCTCTACACGTCGGGGACGACTGCGAAGCCGAAGGGGATCGTGCACACCACGGCCGGCTACCTCGTCGGCGTGGCGTCGACGCACCACTACATCTTCGACGTCAAGCCGGACTCGGTGTATTGGTGCGCGGCGGACGTCGGCTGGGTGACGGGCCACAGCTACATCGTCTACGGGCCGCTCTGCAACGGGACGAC
>VAXO01000077.1 GCA_005888435.1 Actinomycetota bacterium
CGAGCTCGCGGGCTCAGGCAAGAAGCTCACGCTCGAGCTCGGCGGCAAGGCGGCGAACATCATCTTCGACGACGCGGCCCTCGACCAGGCGGTCGAGGGGATCGTCAACGGCATCTACTTCAACCAGGGCCACGTGTGCTGCGCAGGCTCGCGCCTGCTCGTTCAGGAGTCGATCTACGAACCGGTGGTCGACAAGCTCAAGCGCCGCCTGACGACGCTGCGCGTCGGCGATCCGCTCGACAAGAACACCGACGTCGGGGCGATCAACTCGAAGCAGCAACTGGAGAAGATCCAGGAGCTCGTCTCCTCCGGCGCGGAGGAAGGCGCCGAGATCTACCAGCCGCCCTGCCGCCTGCCCGAGCAGGGCTACTGGTTCGCGCCGACCGTCTTCACGAACGTCGCGCAGAGCTACCGGATCGCCCAGGAGGAGATCTTCGGGCCCGTGCTCTCCATCCTCACGTTCCGCACGCCGGAGGAAGCGGTCGAGAAGGCCAACAACACGCCGTACGGCCTGAGCGCCGGCGTCTGGACGGAGAAGGGCTCACGCATCCTCTGGATGGCCGAGCGCCTGCGCGCGGGCGTCGTGTGGGCGAACACGTACAACCGCTTCGATCCGAGCTCTCCGTTCGGCGGCTACAAGGAGTCGGGCTTCGGGCGCGAGGGCGGCCGCCACGGCCTCGAGCCATACCTGCAGCTGAAATGACCAGGCTGCCGGTCAAGAAGACGTACAAGCTGTTCATCGGCGGCGCCTTCCCGCGGTCCGAGTCCGGCCGCACGTACGAGGCGGAAGGCCAGAACGTTGCGCGCGCGTCGCGCAAGGACGTGCGTGACGCCGTCCGCGCTGCACGCGGAGCACTGCCGAAGTGGGCGGGCATGACCGCCTACAACCGCGGCCAGGTGATCTACCGGCTCGCCGAGATGATCGAGGCGCGCAGCGCCGAGTTCGCCGAGCTGTGCAGCGGACGCGACGAGGTCGAGCGGACCGTCGATCGCATCGTCTGGTACGCCGGCTGGGCCGACAAGCTTTCGCAGGTGCTCGGCAGCTCGAATCCGGTCGCCGGGCCGTACTTCAACTTCACCGTGCCCGAGCCGACCGGCGTCGTCGCCGTGATCGCGCCCGACGAGCCGCCACTGCTCGGCCTCGTCTCGCGCCTGCTGCCGGCGCTGACCGGCGGGAACGCCGTCGTCGCCGTTGCGTCGGAAACGCGCCCGCTCGCGTCGATCGAGCTCGCGGAGGCGCTCGCGACCTCAGACGTCCCCGGCGGCGCCGTCAATCTTCTGACCGGGCATCGGAGCGAGCTCGCACCGTGGCTCGCCTCCCACATGGACGTCAACGCGCTCGACGTCACGGGCGCCGACGGCGACGCGCCCGACCTCGAACGCGCAGCGGCGGACAACGTCAAGCGCGTCGTCCACGGCGAGGCCGACGCGCAGAGCCCGTGGGATATCGCGTCGTTCCTCGAGCTCAAGACGGTCTGGCATCCCGTCGGGCAGTAGCGCAGCTCGAAAGACGACGGGGCCGCCAAGGCGAGCCGGCTTAACGCCGTCAGTCGGACCCGCAGAGACAACCCCGTCATTCACCTAGTAGACGAGACAGGCCCTGAAATCAATTCGTTTTGGCGCACGCTGATGCGCAGGTCCCCCGAGTAGGCTTTCGCGGCGATGGCGCAACGCCGCTTCAGCCAGGCGATCTCGGAAGGGGACGGGATCTCGCTCATCGTCGAGGTCGCCGACGCCGAGTCGGCGCGGGCCGCCGCTGCGCAGGGGGCGGAAGGCGTGATCGTGCGTCGCCCGATCGATGGGCTCCGCGACGCGGTCGAGCTGCCAATCCTCTGGCGCGGACAGGGGCGCCCCACGGAGGCAGCCGCCGGCGGCGCGGACGCCTGGACCGTTCGGGTGACGGACGACGACGACGACGGCGACCGGCTCGCGGCCGAGCATGCCGAGGCCGCCGAGCTGGGCCTCGACTGCGTCGTCGAGGTGCGCAGCGAGGAGGAGCTCGAGCTCGCGCTCGAACGCCTCGATCCCGAGATCGTCCTCTTCTCGGTCGATCCGGACGACGATGCGGACGCGTTGCAACGCGCACTCGATCTGCTGCCGGACGTCCCGGCGGGCAAGTTGGCCGTCGCCGAGCTGTCGGAGGCCGGTCGCGACCAGGTGGATGAGCTCGAACGGGCGGGAGTGGATGCGGTCATCGTCGGAGCACGAAACGTCGCCGAGCTCGTCGGCGACGCCGTCCCCGAAGTCTGAGTCCCGCCTCAGGCGAGCCGCCGGACGCTGGGCGGACACGCGCTGGGGCGGGGCCGGCACCGCGCTTGCGGCGATTCTCGCCGGCGCGGCGGCGCTGCGGATCGTCGGGATCCAGTACGGCCTGCCCTTCGGCAACCTGCTGAACCCCGACGAGCAGTCGATCGTCCCGCGGGCGTGGAAGCTCGTGCACGGCGGCGGCGGCGACCCGCACTGGTTCGACTACCCGACGCTGCTCATGTACGTCAACGCGCCCTTCCAGGCCTGGCAGAGTGAGCCTTCGTTCCTGACGGCGCGCATCGTCGGCGTCGTCCTCTCGCTCGGAGCGATCGCAGCCGCGTGGTGGCTGGGGCGGCGTGCATACGGCAACGGCCTCGTCGCAGCGGCCATCGTCGCGGTCTGCACGATCGAGGTCGCGTACTCGCGTGCGGCCGTCACCGACGTGCCGCTGACACTCGGGGTGGGCGTCGCGCTCGCGTTGATGGTTTCCGGCCGCATCGAGCTCGCGGGCATCGCCGTCGGCCTCGCGACGGGTTTCAAGTACCCAGGAGTCTTCCTGCTCGTCCCCCTCGTGGTGGCGGGGTGGAAGCGCTGGGACCGGCTGGCCGTCGGCGTCTTGCTCGCCGTCGTCGCCTTCTTCGCGTCGAGCCCCTTCGTGCTCGTGCACCCTCACCAGGCGTGGCACGAGGCGCGCCGCGTGCAGCAATTGGCGCGGGACGGTTGGCTCGGCTTCGAGCACGATCACGTCGCGCCGGTGGCGTTCTCGATCCGCCTCTGGGACGGGCTCGGCCCGGTGCTGATCATCTGCCTGCTCGGGCTCGTCGTCGCGTTCGCGCGGCGCACGCGCGTCGACCTGATGCTGGGTCTCTTCGTCGTCGTCTACTTCCTCGACCTGCTGACGCTGCGCGCGCACTTCGGCCGCTACGTGCTGCCGATCGTGCCGCCCCTCGGCGCGCTCGCGGCACGTTTTCGGGCGTTGACGCCCGTGACGCTGCTCCTGCTCGTCGTGCCTCTGACGTGGTCGATCCGCGACGCGAAGCCGTTGACGCGGACGGACACGCGCATCGCCGCGCACCGCTGGGTCGTCTCCCACATCCCGCCGCGCACGCATGTCGCCGCCGACCCGTCGACGCCGCGCTTCCGGACGCTCGACGTCCTGCACCTCCAGCTGCCCGGGCCGAAGCGGCAGTTCGACCCGAACCGCAACCTCGCGCGGCTCCGTCGCGAGGGCATCCGCTACGTGATCGTCACGGGCTCCGTCACGGACCGCGTCCTAGCGGCCCGTTCGAGCTATCCGCGCGAGTCAGACTTCTACGACGCGCTGCGCCGACGGGCGAAGCTCGCCTACCACGTCGACCCGGGTGACGGCCGGGCAGGGCCCTGGGTCTCGATTTACCGGCTATAACGTTGCGGTGACACGGGTCTGGGCTCTCGTGGCGGTCGCGATCGCACTTGCTGGCTGCGGCGCGAACGACTCGGTCAACGCGTCGGCGCAGATCCGCTGTCCGGCGAAGGCGCTGGCCGGCTGGCAGCGGCTCGCGAACCGCGTCCAGGCGCCTGTGTTCTGCCCGGCCTGGATCCCGGATCCGCTCGACGGCGTGATCGGGAGCCAGTGGAACAACATCGACGAGGTCAGCCGCGACCGCAGCTACCTGATGAGCTGGGTCTGGCAGGAGACGGGCCCGGGTGCGGCCGGCGGGGAGAAGCACGTGAACCTGCGCGGCTATCCGGGACGTACTCGCATACCGAAGTGCGTCAACGCCGATTCGAAGCAGCGCAGCCTGGTCCCGTGCTTCAGCGACCCGCGCGGGACCATCCGCGCGGCCGGCCTGACGGCGACAGTGTTCAACGTGAACCAGGACGCCGACCAGTGGCATGTGTTGTACGCGTGGCGCTACCGCGGCTCGCTCTACACCGTGAGCGAGCACGTCGCGCCGCCGTTCGGCTACAGCAAGGTGCGCCAGAACCTCGACCGGATGCTGCGGAACCTCGTCGTCGTCCGGCCGACCCGGCAATAGCGTGCGCCTGACGCGGCGACAGATGCTCGCGAGCGCCGCGGCGGGCGCACTCGCCGCGGGCGGGATCTACGAGCTCGTCGACCAGTTCGCCGGCGAGGCGCCGAAGCGTGCCACGCCCTTGCTCGACCGTCCCGACGAGCAGCACCTGCTGGACTCGGTGTCCGTCGTGCTCGACAACAACGTCGAGGTCGTCGTGCCTCCGCGTCACCACCAGCTGGTGACGGCGAGTGTCCGCGCCGACGACGTGCGGGCAGCGCAGCGGGACCTCTCGGGCGCGCTGGATGAGCTCGAGCGGCGCTACGACCAGACGCCCGCGGGCCTCGGAGTGACGCTGGCGTGGGGGCTGCCGTACTTCGAGCGACGGGTGCCTGAAGCATGGCGCGTCCACGCCCCTCAGGACCGGCGCGCACGCAAGGGGGCGCTGCTGGCGGCCGCGCGCTTCCCCAGCGACCCGCACGAGACGCTGCTGGAGGAGAACGAGGTGGCGGTGCTGTTGCGCAGCGACTCCCGCGACCACATCGCCGCTGCGGCGCGCGTGTTGTTCAACGATCTCTCGCTGTTTGACGTCACGAGCATCCGCCGCGGCTTCGTCGGCGGCGGGCTGCCGAAGAAGCTGTCCATGGCCGCCGGCGTTCCCGGCGCCGACCTGGTCCCCGAATCGGCCCAGCTCTTCCTCGGCTTCACGTCAACACAGAAGGACGCGCTCGGCCCGCGCCTGATCGCGAACCACGAGACGCTTGGCTACGTCGACCTCGGGCCGAAGCACTACTTCCGCCAGGGAACGCACATGCACGTCTCGCATCTGTTCGAGGACCTCGAGGCGTGGTACCTCAACTTCGACTTCGACGAGCGCGTCGCGACGGCGTTCCAGCCGGGCCGCCCGCATGTGCGCGACGGCACGCTCACGGTGCCGCAACCACTGCGGCGCGCCGATTCCTCGCGCGACGTCGAGCGCGACTTCCGCCGGCAGGGCCGCATCGGGCACAGCTCCTCGATCCAGGCGTCGTCCCGCCTGCAGCACCAGTACGTCGCCGAGGACGGGACCGTGTACGAGAAGGGCACGGCAATCCCGCAGCGCGCCGACTTCAACACGCTCGACAATCCGTTCGTGTGGAGCTCACGCAGCGAAGTGGACGGCATGCAGGCTGGGCCGCGCGCCGGCCTGCACTTCGTCGTCTTCAACCCGTCGAGCGACGACTTCCACCGCAACCGGATGGCGATGGACGGCGTGCTGCCGGATGGGACGAAGCTGCCGCTCGAGGCGCGGGCCCGGCAGCAGGGCTTCAATTCGATCCTGCGCACGACCCACCGCCAGAACTTCCTCGTGCCGCCGCGCCGACACCGCGCTTTTCCGCTGGCAGAACTCTGAGAGAACTGCAGGGGGCAGACCCCTTCGGGGTCAGACCCCAAAAGGCGGGGGTCAGACCCTGACGGTTCGAGCCACGTATCGAAAGGCAGGGGTCAGACCCTTGCCGTTTAGGGCGCGTCCGGACAGGGCTAGCCGAAGAAGGCTTTTGCGACGGCGAACCAGTCCTCGGGAACCGTTTTTAGCTCTGCGGTCGCATCCTTGAGCGGCACGTCGACGATGCGGTCGCCGTGTAGCGCCGCCATGCGGCCGAACTTCTGCTCCTCGACGAGGTCGGCCGCCTTCAGGCCGTAGCGCGACGCGAGCACGCGGTCGCGCGCGGTCGGCGTGCCGCCGCGCTGCACGTGCCCCAGGACCGTCACGCGCGTCTCGTAGCCCGTTCGCCGCTCGATTTCCTGTGCAAGCGCGGCGCCGACGCCGCGCTCGGAGAGGCGGACGTGGCCGAACTGGTCGACCTCGCCGCCCTCCTGAGCGCCTTCGAGCTCGTATCCCTCCGAGACGACGACGATGGAGAAGTCCTTGCCGCGCTCGTGGCGGCGCCGGATGTCGTCGCACGCCTCGTCGATCGAGATCGGCTGCTCGGGGATGAGGATCACGTCGGCTCCGCCGGCGATGCCGCTCATGACGGCGATCCAGCCCGTGTGCCGGCCCATGACCTCGACGACCATCACGCGGTTGTGCGACTCCGCGGTCGTGTGCAGCCGGTCGATCGCCTCGGTCGCGATCGAGACGGCCGTGTCGAAGCCGAAGGTGTAGTCCGTCGCCGACAGGTCGTTGTCGATCGTCTTCGGCACGCCGACGACGGGAAAGTCGTGCTCCTCGTAGAGCCGAGCCGCGACGCCGAGCGTGTCCTCGCCGCCGATCGCGACGAGCGCATCGAGCTCGGCGTTCCTGAACGTGTCGAGCACTTTCTCGACGCCGCCCTCGAGCTTGAACGGGTTCGTGCGCGTCGTCCCGATGATCGTCCCGCCCCGCGGCAGCAGGCCGGAGATCTCGCGTGGGCCGAGCGGCTCGAACATCCCCTCGACGAGACCCTTCCAGCCGTCGCGCACGCCGACCACCTCGCCGCCGCGCACCATGACCCGCCGGCCGGTCGCGCGGATGACCGCGTTCAGGCCGGGGCAGTCGCCGCCACCGGTGAGCACGCCGACGCGCATCGGCGCATCCTACGAACGGCAGCTAGCGCTTGGGCGGCAGGGAGCGCGCATAGCCGACGCCGCGGTCGACCCAGCCGGCCAGTTGCTTCTTCGTGCGCACGGCGCTGGTCTCGACGCGCAGCCAGCCCGCCATCGTCCGGCCGCGCATCTCCATCGGCTCGACGCCCGCCTTCCGCACGAGAGCCTCCGCCTCGTCCGGATCGACACGAACCAGCAGACCGCCCTGCCCGCTGGCCGCGACGGACATGTTCCCGTTGGCCAGAAACGCCAGGCCGCCGAACATCTTCTTCTCCGTCACGCCTCGCTCACCCGCCACGAGCTCGCGGATTCGGGCGGCCAACTCCTCGTCGTATGCCATAGATGCCGAAGGTGGGACTCGAACCCACACGAGGTTGCCCCCACCGGATTTTGAGTCCGGCGCGTCTACCAGTTCCGCCACTTCGGCCCGGGGTGCCACTGTAGCCACGGTAGGGGGTTGCATTAGCCGGTGGAATGCCCCGATACTTGCGCCCTCGCGGCGCGGGCCCAGGGCGCGTGCGCCGTCAGAGCCGTATTTCGCGACCGAGGAGGAAGAGTGAGTAGAAGGCCATTGCTGGCAGCGCTGATCGGCTTCACCGCCGTGCTGGCGCTCCTCGCCGCAGGCTGTGGCGGCGGAGGTGGCGGCAGCAAGGGTGGGAACGCCCAGGCATTGCCGGCTTCGTCATGTTCCGACATCTACTACGAGGGCGACGGTAGTCCCGACTACGTCATCGCCTCGGATCTGCCTCTGCAGGGCTCCGGCCGTGCGCAGACGGTGCAGATGACGGAAGCGATCAAGTTCATCCTGAAGCAGCACAACTTCAAGGCCGGCGATCACAAGATCGGCTACCAGTCGTGCGACGACGCGACGGCACAGGAAGGTGCGTGGGCGTCCGAGAAGTGCTCGGCGAACGCGCAGGCGTACGCGCAGAACAAGAGCGTCATCGGCGTGATCGGCACATTCAACTCCGGGTGCGCCGAGATCATCATCCCCGTGCTGAACCGTGCGCCCGACGGGCCGGTCGGCATGATCAGTCCGGCGAACACGTACGTGGGCTTGACACACTCCGGTCCGGGCACGGCTTCCGGCGAACCGAACAAGTACTACCCGTCCGGCAAGCGGAACTACATCCGCATTGTCGCGGCGGACGACTTCCAGGGTGCGGCCGACGCTCTGAACACGCAGCAGCTCGGCCTGAAGAACATCTACATCCTCAACGACAAGCAGGCGTACGGTCTCGGCGTCGCGACGGACTATCGCAACTCGCTGAACAAGCTCGGCGTGAAGGTCGCGGGCTTCTCGGCGTGGAACTCGAAGGCCTCGTCGTACACGGGTCTCGCCACGCAGATCAAGCAGTCGGGCGCCGACGCCGTATTCATCGGCGGGCTCATCTGCGAGAACGGCGGCAAGCTGATCAAGGACCTCCAGTCGGTGCTCGGCAAGAACGTCACGCTGCTCGCACCGGACGGGTTCACACCGATCTCGGCGGTCGTCAGCGGCGCCGGCAATGCGTCGGAAGGGATGTACGTCAGCGTCGCGGGCGAGCCGAACGAGAAGCTCGGCGCGAAAGGCAAGTCATTCGTCAAGGACTTTGGTGCGACCCAGTCGGGCGGAAACGTCGACCCGTACTCGGCCTATGCGGCGCAGTCCGCCGAAGTGCTGTTGAAGGCGATCCAGGACAGCGACGGCACTCGTGCAGACGTGGCCGCCAAGCTGCTCCAGACGAAGGTCACTGACGGGATCCTCGGGAACTTCACGATCGACTCGAACGGTGACACCAACTCGAACCCGGTCACGATCTACCAGATCAAGGGCGGGAAGCAGACCACGTACAAGACGATCGTGCCTCCGCAAGACCTGGTGAAGGGGGCGTAGGAGACCGACAA
>VAXO01000095.1 GCA_005888435.1 Actinomycetota bacterium
GGCTGGCGCGATTCATGGTCGTGAGGCAGTTCAGCAAGCAACGGCAGTCGTTCTTCGTCTGCAAGCCGAACCGGCCGAACCTCGCCTTTCTGCGTGAGCTGATCGAGGCAGGGAAGGTGCGCCCCGTCGTCGACCGCGTCTATCCGTTCGCTGAGCTCGCCGATGCGCTCGAGACGATGGGCGAGGGCCACGTGCAGGGCAAGCTCGTCGTGCGCATCGGCTGAACGGTGTGTGGCGCCGGGCACGCACGCCCGGCGCCACACCGTCACCGCTTACTTCGAGGGATGCCGACCGACGTCGGAGGCGATCGGCAGCTTCTTCTTGTAGACCACGCTGTTGCTCGCGGACATCACTTTCGTATCGAACGCCATCTGCACGACCATGCTCGCAAACGCCTTCGACATGAACGTGAGCACCTGCGGGTCGTTGTTGCTCAGGTTGTCGCACCACAGGAATGCGTTGTCGACGCAGCCGCCGTCGAAGCTCGGGATGTTGCCCTCGTAGTTCCCGAGGAAGCCGCCGAACAGGTCGACCTCGTGCTGCGACTTGCAGCAGTCCTGTCCGGTCAGTAGGCCGCTGGCCGGGACGCCGACCTGGTTGAAGCTGATCGCGTCGGTCCCGGTCGGGGACAGGAACTCGTGGTTCTTCCCGATCGAGTTGAAATACGTGACCGCTTGATCGCGAGCGATCGTCGACGCCTTGTAGACGCGGTTCGGGAACGTGTTCGTCACCTGGCCGCCGAAGAAGTCCGGCGCAGCTGGATCGAGGACGCCGATGATGTAGTTCGGCGTCGCTGTGACGTCGGCGTCCAGGTCGTAGCCGATGTGACTGAGCTCGTTCGACGACAAGTTGTTGACGTAGTACGCGGAGCCCAGGATGCCCAGCTCCTCCCCGCCGAACCAGATGAAGCGGAGCTTGTTCAGCGGATTGACGTTCTTCATCATCTGCGCGATGTCGAGGATCGTCGCGGAGCCCGAGGCGTTGTCGAGCATCCCAGCGCCGTAGATGGCGTCGAGGTGGGCGTCGACGACCACGACATGGTTCTTGTCGCCCCCCTTCGACTCGGCGATCACGTTCCAGTCGTCGCGGTTCGGATCGACAATTGCCTGCACGCTGATGTTCATCGTCGGCGCCGGGCCCTGCTGATACTGGTTGAACAGATCCTGACCAATGGCAAACGTCGTGAACGCCACGGGGATCGTGGGAACGAAGGGTGTGCCGGCGGCGTCGACGATGCTCCCGACGAGCAGATCTGTGCGGCCGGGATTGCCCTCGTTGAAGATGATCACACCGGACGCTCCTGCGGCCTGCGCGTTCTGGATCTTCACGCCGAAGTTGCAACCGCCCCGTTGAATCAGCGCGATCCGGCCCGCGGCGAAGCCGGTGAAGTCGCCCGACGTGCAGCCGCTCGTCGAAGTCGACGTCGGCGTTGGCGGCAGGACGATGCCGCCCGCCGGCTGAAGCTGTGCGTTGGCGACCCCGGTGCTCTGGCCGGGGCCCCAGTCGTTGTTCAACACATAGTTGTGCGCAGCCGGCGAAACCTCGCTGAACGCGGGGATGCCGGTGAACGCGTAGTAGAGGAACTTGTACTTCTGCAACGTCACGTCGTAGCCGGCGGCCTTCATCACGGACGCGACATAGTCCGCCGAAGCCTTGTATCCCGGTTCGCCCGAGTTTCGTGATGGGTGGCCGTCAGGACCGGGATTCGCATCGGCGATCGCCTGGAACGCCTGCATGTGCGCCCAGAGATCATCTGTCTGGATGCATGGAATGAGCTTGCTGGGTGTGTCGTTCACCTGCGCGTCGCACTGAGCCGAGGTGACCGCGGGCGCGCTCGGCGCCACGAGCAAGCTCAGTGCCGCCAGGACGCCCAGCAAGGCGAGACGGTGTGGCATCAGACTCCCCCCTTCGTAGCGTGACCTGAAGCCTTCGCGCGATGCTACGACTCTCTCAGGTGGAAGGCAACCGCTCCGTTCCGGCCTGGATCGTCCCGCTCTTTGCGCTCGGCGCGCTCGTGCTCGTGCCCACGGTCGTGCTGTTGCTCGCCGACCTCCCTTCGACGCACCGGTCGGAGCACTGGGACGTCGCCTGGGGCGGGTTCGACGTGATGCTCGCGCTGATGCTGGTCGCGGTCGCGGTGACTGCGTGGCGCAGCTCCGCCTGGCTGGAAGCCGCCGCAGCCGCGGCTGCGACGCTCCTCTTCGTCGACGCGTGGTTCGACGTTTTGACGGCGTCGAGTCGCACCGAGCTGATCATCGCGATCGTCGAGGCGGTCCTCGTCGAGCTGCCTCTCGCGCTCCTGTGCCTCTGGCTCACGCGAGGCGCAGAGCGCTTCTGGTCGGCCCGCTGAGCTACACGGCGCTCGGCTCGACAACGCGGACGCCGTTGCGCTCGAGCGCAGCCGCCATAGCGCCGAAGTCGGGCGGTTCCGGCATGCGACGTGTCAAGACCTAGCGCACCGTGATGACAGCGCTGTAGCGGCGATCGCGCGGCGACCAGATCCGCAGCCTCACCCCGCGGCCTGCGGTGACGACGCGGCGGAGGTAACCCGCCCGAGTGGTGAGGCGCGTCCCTCCGACCCATCGCCAGCGGCCGGCGCGTAGCTGCTGGAGCCGGTACGGCTGTGCGCCGGAGCGCGGACGTACCTGGCCCCAGACCGTGGTCCGTGTCCCGCGACGCGACACCTGCGCGAACGGCAGCACGAACGCGTTGAACGAGGGCTTTATCCGCCCGCGGCTCGTGTAGAACCCGCTCGTCCACTTCCGAGCGTTGGGCTCGTCTCGGACCAGGAAATGGATCAGCAGGTCGACCTTGGGCGACAGAAACGCGCGCAGCGCCGCCTCGCCGACGAACCGTGCCTGCAACGCGTTCGAGACGCCGAGCCACTTGCTGGGCGGCTTCGAGTTGTAGCCGTACTCGGTCAGCCAGATCCGCGTGCGCGCGCCGAAGTCCCGCTTCACCTCGGCGATCAGCTTCGGCAGCGTCGCCATCGTCACCTCGGTGCAGCGCCAACAGCCGCCGCTGGTCGGCGTCTCACCCGGCCGCACCGGGTACGGGTTCTGCGCGTACGCGTCGAGGAGCGCATGAGCTGACCTCATGCCGCGAATCCAGGCGATGGGCGAAACCCCACTGGGCGTCTTTCGCGGCGAGCTCACGCCGCCCGCGACGAGGTTGCTCGGACTTGCAGACTTCAGCGCCCGGTACGCCGGATTCAGCAAACGTGTGGTGTACAACGCGGGCGAGTTCGGGATCAGGAACACGCGCACGTTCGGCTCGTTCCAGACGGTCCAGCGCGAGATCCACGGAAAGCGGGACGCGGCCGCGTACGCGAAAGACGCAAACGCTGCCCCGTCGCGCGGAACGTAGTTTGGAGTGCGCTCGCCGTTCGCCCACGAGGGCGTGCCCCACAATGAGATCAGCACCGAGATGTGCGCGGCATGCAGCCGTTCCAGGATCGAGTCGTACAACTCCCAGCGGTACGCGGGATCGGCTGGGTCGCGTGGATTCGCCGGCTCCGTCGACGCAACGGTGTCCCAGCGCAGGGTCAAGCGCACGAGGTCGACGCCGAGGCGTTGCAGGGTCTGGATACGCGCCGCCGGCGAGTCGGGCGGCCCGTACAGCAGCCATGCGTCGTCCTGGACGCCGTACTGGATGTGCGATGAGGCCGACGCTCCGCCGGACGCAAACAGCGCCACGCACAAAACACCGACAATTGCCGCAAGTCGAATCCGCATAGGAAACCCCCGTTAGCCCTACCCGTCGGCGTCGAGCCTAAGCGTCGGACTGTGCGCAGCGCGTAAAGGTTTCGTTCGCTTTAGCGAAACTTGGCGATGTCGCCTAGCCCCTTCTTCTCGAGCGCGGGCACCTCGGCATCGGGCGCCGGATACCCGACGGGGACGAGCAGGAACGGCCGTTCGTTTTCCGGGCGTTCGAGGATGTCCTTCAAAAAGCCCATCGGTGACGGCGCGTGCGTGAGAGTCGCGAGCCCGGCGCTGTGGAGCGCCAGGAGCAAGAAGCCGACTGCGATGCCGACAGACTCGCGCACGTAGTAGTTCTTGTGCTTGTTCCCGTCTGCGTCGCGGCTCCACGCCTGCTCGAACACGGCGATCAGGCACGGCGCGTCGGTGATGTGCGGTTTGTGCGCGTCCGTGCCGATCGGCTCTATCGCCTCCAGGTACTCATCGCTTGCACGCTGCGTATAGAGGAGCTCCTCCTCGTGCTCCGCGGCGGCGCGGATGCGCGCCTTGAGCTCCGGATCCGAGACGACGACGAACGTCCACGGTTGCTGGTTCGCCCCCGAGGGAGCAGTGCCGGCCGCGCGGAGCGCGTTCTCGATCAGCTCCCGCGACACCGGCTCGGAGGAGAACTGGCGCACCGAACGGCGCTCGGCGATGCGCTCGAGGAACTCGCGCGAGCGCCGGACCGCCTCCTCCTCGGAGAGGCGCGTGAATCCCAACGGCGTCGGGGTGTATGTGCTCGTGGTGGTCGTCACTAGGCGACAGCCGGAAGTGTGGCACGCAGCGTCGAGACTGCGTCGCGCTCCGCCACGATCGCGCGACGGTGTAGCTGGATGACGACCGCGCCGTCTGGCCGCAGCTTCTGCTCGGCCATGGCCAGCAGCCTTCGATATGGGCCGAGGCCGTCGCCCGCCGCGAAGACGGCGCCGTCTGGCTCGTCGGCGAGGTCGGGATGACAAACACGCTCGTCATCCGAGAGGTAAGGCAGGTTGGCGACGATCAGATCGAGCTCGCCCGGGACCGGCATGACCAGATCGCCCCGCAGGACGTGCACGCGATCGCCGAGGCCGAGGCGATGCGCGTTGGCGCGCGCGAGCAGCACGGCGGCCGCGCTGACGTCCGTGGCCCAGACCTCCGCATGGGGGGCGGCAAGCGCGAGCGCGACGGCTATCGCCCCCGAGCCCGTGCCGACGTCGGCCACTCGGGCCGATGCGTTCCCGACACGGTCGGCGGCCACTGTGACCAGCTGCTCGCTCGCCGCACGCGGCGTCATCACGTGACCGGGCGCGGTCGAAAGCGGCAGCCCGAAGAAGCGCGTTTCGTCCACGACCCGCTTTGTGTCGTGGGCGCGGCGCTTCTTACCTCCTCGGCGCTAGAGGGCCTGTTCGCCGCCGACGAGTGCGCGCAGGCTTTCGTGCTCCTCCCGGCACGCGGGGCAGCCGTCGAGGTGTGGGCGGAGTCCCGGGAGGGTCGCGTCGGCGTCCTGGCCGGCGAGCTCGAGTTCGACATAGCGGTCGAGCTGCTCGAAACACGCGTCGCAGCCGATCTCCGGCGCCGCCGGGCCGAGGAGGCGCCCGAGAGCCTGCTTCAGATCCGGCCTATCGCTCATCTCGCCTCCTCTCCCAGCCACGCGTCGAGCGCGAGACCGGAGTCGTCCAGATGTTTGCGCAACTTGCGCCGCGCGTCGTGCAGAGTCTTGTAGAGCGCGCCCCGGGTGGTGTTCAGCCGCTCCGCGAGCACGTCGATCGGGACGCCGTTGAGCGCCAGCGCGACGAGCACCCGTCGCTGATGCGGCGTCAGGACCTCTGTGATCGCGCGCTGGACGGCCGCAAGCAGCTCGCCCTGCTCCGCCTGCTCCCCGGGCTCGAGCGCATCGCTGCCGAACAGGCTCCAGGTCTCGGGCTCGAGCGGGACCTCGCGGCCCTGCCACGCTCGCCGGCGCAGCTTCACGGCGGCCTCCAGCAGCGCGAACTTGTACACCCAGGTAGTGAAGCGGCTGTCGCCGCGGAAGTCGTCGAGTCGCGCGAGCACGCTCATCAGCGCGTCATCGGCGGCCTCCAGCGCGATCTCGTCCAGCTCGTTGCCACGCAGGTGTGGCAGCATCGGCCGGCGCCGGGCGACCTCGAAGCGTGCGCCGCGCAGCAGCAGCCCGTGGAGGCGCGCCAGGGCGTCCTCCCGTGCCGCGCCGGTCGCGCGCAGCGAGCGCAGCCACTCCCGCGACTCGGCGTCAGCTGCTCGGGTTAGCGCCGCCGATTCCATCCGCCGGGCTGCAACGGTAGCTGTCGCGGTCATGTCCCGTTAGTGACGTCGAAGGCCGACTTCTTACGACGTAAGACGCGGCGGCCGAGCGACACCAACGTCCTCGAGATGCAGAAGTTCGAGCTTGTCATCGTCGGCGGTGGACTGACCACCGCCCGCGCGATCAAGGAATATCGCGCCACCGGGGGCGGCGGCCGGATCGCGCTGCTCACGAGAGAACGGACGCTGCCGTACCACCGCCCGCCTCTGTCGAAGCGCTATCTACGCGGCGAGAGCACAGCAGAGCAGACGCTGGTCGAGCCGCAGGAGTTCTACGACGAACACGAGGTCGAGCTTCTCCTCGGGAACGAGGTCACTGCCGTCGACACTCGCCGGGAGGCCGTTTCGATGAGCGACGGCGCCCGGCTCGGGTACCGCAAGCTGCTGCTGGCAACCGGCGCGATCCCGCGAAGCCTCGACGTCGCGGGTGCCGATCTGCCGGGCGTCTTCGCGCTGCGCTCGCTGGAGAATGCGACGGCGATCCGCGAGTCGGCGGCGCAGACGCGTGATGCGGTGGTCGTCGGCAGTGGCTTCATCGGGATGGAGGTCGCCGCGTCGCTCACCGAGCTCGGCCTCGACGTGAGCCTCGTCAGCCGGGACACAGACCTGTTCGCCCAGCTGCGCTCACCGGAGATCTCCGAGCATCTCGTCAAGCTCTACCGCGAGCGCGGCGTCGAGATCATCCGCGGCGACCAAGTCGCCGCGTTCCGTGGCCGCTCGCGGCTCGACACGGTCGAGCTACACACCGGACGCGAGCTCGGCGCCGGCCTGGCGGTCGTGGGTGTCGGTGTTCAGCCGGCCGTCTCGTTCCTCGAAGGCAGCGGCATCGCCACAGACGACGGGATCCTCGTCGACGAGCGCTTCCGCACCAACTTGCCGAACGTTTACGCGGCCGGCGACGTCGCGCGCTTCTACGACCCGCTGTTCGGCCGCAGCCGGCGGATCGAGCACTGGTCCAACGCCAACTACCAGGGCGCGGAAGTCGGCAAGGTGCTCGCCGGTGCGGACGGCGGATACGACACGGTGTCGACCTTCTTCACCGAATCGTTCGGCCTGACGTTGAAGGTCTTCGGCGACGTCTCGCAGCACGACGACCGGGTCGCCCGCGGGTCCTTCGCCCATGGTGACGCGATCGTCTTCTACTTCGAGCGCGGGCGCCTCGTCGGGACATTGCACACCGGTCAGACCGACGAGACGGAAGCCGAGCTGAAGCGCTTGATCGGCACACGCGCGCGCGCCGAATCGTTCGCCGTACAACACCAATAGGAGCTACCCAAGGCGGCGACGCTGCGCGCCGGAATGAACGATGCTGGAGTTCGCCGCGTCTTTCTAGGACCGTCTATGGTCGGGCCACCGGGATGCAGCTTCGCACGCGCATGTGCGTCAGCCTCGACGGCTACGTGACGACGCCGGACGGCTGGCCGGTCCAGGTCGCCGACCCGGACTGGAGCCCGGAGGCGTTCGGCTTCGTCGACTTCCAGAAGACCCTCGACGCCGTGCTGATGGGGCGGACGACGTTCGAGCCGGCGCTCGGCGCCGAGCGCTGGCCGTGGCCGGACCTCGACGTCTTCGTGCTCGGCTCGCGTCGTCCCACCGGCACGCCGGACCACGTCGTCGTCGACGGCGATCCCGAGCGACTGCTGGAACGGGTGCGGGCCGCGAACAGTGGCGGCGACGTCCACCTCGTCGGCGGCCCGCAAACGATCGAGACCTACCGCCGACTCGGCGCGCTGGACAAGCTCGGTCTGATCGTCGTGCCGTTGCTCGTTGGTGAAGGGCTGCGGCTGACGCCGGCGATCAGCACCGACACGGCACTCAAGCTCGAAGAGGAGCGCCCGCTTCCCACGGGCGCCGTCGAGCTCACCTACACGGCAGAGGCCTAGCGGTGCCGAAGGTTCTCGCGACCATCACGACGTCGGTGGACGGCTACATCGCCGGTCCGGCGGACGGCCCGGGCAAAGGTCTCGGCGAAGGCGGCGAGCGGCTTCACTACTGGGTCTTCGGCGGTCCCTGGTCGTACGACGAGGAGCCGCGCGGCGAACCGGTCGACGAGGACGCCGCTTGGCTGGAAGAGGCGCTCTCCGGTGCCGGTGCGGTCGTCGGCGGACGCTGGACGTACGAGGCGCCGCGCCATTGGGGCGACCAGAATCCCTGGGGCCTGCCGTTCTTCATCGTCACGCACCGCCCGCAGGAGCAACCGGCCGGCGGCGCGTTCGCGTTCGTCTCCGGTGTCAAGGAGGCGATCGAGCGCGCGAAGGAGGCGGCGGCCGGCAAGGACGTGCTCGTCATAGGGGCGCGGACGTCATCCGCCAGGCGCTCGGCGACGATCTCGTCGACGAGTTGACGCTCATCGTCGCACCGGTCGTGCTCGGCGGCGGCAAGCGGCTGTTCGACGGATTCACGAAGTCGCTCGAGCTCGAGCACCTCGGCGTGCGCCAGTCGCCGTACGCGACGTTCATCGACTACCGGGTGAAGCGCTGACCGGCCGATAGCCGGCAAAGCTCGACTCCACGATTCCCTCACCCCCCGTCAGCCCGGGCAGCTGCCGCTGCAGCTCGTCGGCGGCGGTCACCGGCATGACGGCCTCGAGCGTCGACAGCTCGCCGTGCGGGGACGGCATCTCGACGGCCGCGCCGAGCCGGGCCAGCGCGGGTAGGACGGCGCCGACCGTCCGCGTGGGGACTTCGAGGCTCACGCGCACGACCGGCTCGCAGATCACGGTTCCGCCCCGCGCGAGCGCCCGGCTGAGCACGAGCGGCGTGAGCTTGCGGAAGTCGGCCGCGGTGCTCGTCGGCCCGCGGCGCGACGGCGGCCCGTCGGCGATGCTGTACGCGCACTGCGTCATCGTCACGACGCAGTCGACGACCTCCCAGCCGTGCAGGCCTTCGTGCAGCGCGCCGCGCACGTATCGCTCCATCTGCTCGCGGAACTCGTCGCGCGAGTTGTAGACGTAGAGCGGGATGTCGCGGGCGACGACGTCGAGCGTGAACGCGATGCCCGAATCAGCGGGTGCCGGCTCGATCCGCAGGCCGATCTCGGCATTGAAGGGGTTCGACTCCCCGTGGAGGATCTCGAGCGCCTCGCCCCTGCGGCATGGACGTTCGACGCAGATCGGCACCCTGTCGTGGAACTCGGCGTCGAGGTCGAAGTCGTCTCTGAGCGTGGCCTCCAGCACCTCCTGCTGCACCTCGCCGTAGAGCGACACCGTCAGGTCGCGCTCCGGCTCGTCGCGGACGTTGATCAGCGGGTCCTGCTCGGCGAGCCGCGCGAGCGCGAGCCGGAGCCGATTCGCGTCGTCGGGATCCCGCGGGCCGACGACGGAGCGCAGCGTCGGCGGGGCAAACTCGCGCTGCGGCGTCCGCGGCGGCGGCTCGCCCACCGTGTCGCCGATCCGATGCTCGTGCAGCCCCCAGACCTTCGCGATCTGCCGCCCGGAGACGGACGGGCGCCGCACCGCTTCGCCTCGCTCGAAGACCGCGATCGCGGTGACCTTGTCGCCGCCCACAACGTCACGCGTGCGCAGCGTCCCCGAGAACATGCGGACGTACGCGACCTTGTCACCTGCGGCGCCGCGCTCGATCTTGAAGATGCTGCCCGACAAAGGGCCTTCCGGATCGCCGACGGACGCGGGCAGCAGCTCGGAGAGCGCTTTCGCGACTGTTTCGATGCCGACGCCCTTGATTGCCGCCCCGTGCAGCACGGGGTACACGAGCGCCTGTCGCGACTGCTCGGCGAGCGCGTCGTGCACACGCTCCGCGGCCACCCCGCCGTCGACGTACGCCGCGAGCAGCTCATCGTCGTTCTCCGCCAGGACCTCGACCAGTGCGTCGACCCCGCCGTCGGGGACCGCGACAGCCGGCGTCAGGCGCTCCGAGATCTCCCTCACCACGCGCTCGAAGTCCGCGCCGGCGCGGTCCAGCTTGTTCACGAAGACGAGCGTCGGGATGCGCAGGCGCCGCAGCGCCCGCATCAGCACGCGCGTCTGGGGCTGAACGCCTTCGACGCCGGAGACGACGAGCACGGCGCCGTCGAGGACGCTCAGCACGCGCTCGACCTCGGCGATGAAGTCCGGATGCCCAGGCGTGTCGATCAGGTTGACGGTGAGGTCTTCGAGCTCGAAGGACACGACCGCAGCCTTGATCGTGATGCCACGCTGCTGCTCGAGTGGAAGGGTGTCGGTCTGCGTCGTCCCCTTGTCGACGCTGCCGACCTCGTCGATCACGCCGGCCGCATACAGCAGGCGCTCGGTGAGAGTTGTCTTACCGGCGTCTACATGCGCAACGATTCCCAAGTTCAGCGTTCTGCCAAGCACGCGTCATACCCTCCAAGGTGGTCACTGAGGCCCTCTCGATGGACATGAACGCTGTGCGCATCTCGCTCCTTCGGGTTGCTTGCGCGCTTTCCATCATAGTCGTCCGGTGAACGAAGCGCCCGAGCTCAGGGAAGTGCAACCAGCACGTACGCATCGAGCGCGTCGCGCTTGCCCTTGACGCGCAAGCCCGGACGCTGCTCGACCACGGCGCCGTCCGGAAGCTGCTGGTACGTCTCGGCGCCGATCAGCACGCCGCCCTCGGGAGCGAGGCTCTCCAGCCGTGCACCGGTGTTCACCGTGTCGCCGACGAGCGGGTACGCGACATGCCCCTCGCCGCCGATCTCGCGCACGACGACCTCGCCGCTGTTCACGCCGACGCGCATCCGCGGCCAATCCGGATGCTGTGCGGCGAGCTCGGCGAACCGCTGCTGTAACGCAAGCGCCGCGCGCGACGCGCGCTCGGCGTGACCCGGCTGGTCGCCGCGTCCATTGAAGACAGCGACGATCCCGTCTCCGATGAACTTCTCCACCTCGCCGCCGTAGCGGCGGGTCAGCAGCGGCGCAGCGACGCCCCAGTAGGCGTTGAGCACCGCCGCCACCTGCGCCGGCGTCGCCCGCTCGGCGAAGCCCGTGAACCCGACGAGGTCGCCGAAGAGCACGCTGATCTCCTGGCGCCGCTCGCGGGTCGACGGCAGGTAGAGGTGGCGGAAGCGCTCGTCGCGCCACTCACGCTGCGCCGCGAAGCCGATGATCAGGTACGCACTCACGATCAGCCCGTGCCACTCCCACCAGCTGGCATGCCATTTGCGCTCGCCAGTGACGGCCACGCCGATCAGCGCCTCCGACAACAGCAGGAAGCAGGCGATGATCGCCGCGGTCAGCAGATTGCGCCGGTGCCGGAAGATCAGCCAGTAGCGCGCCGCACTGATCGCGTAGATCAGCGTGCCGACGACCGCAATGACGAGGATCAGCGTTCCCGTCGCGGCCTCTCCGCTTTGGCCCCTGAGCGGCGGCAGATCCACGACCGTCCACACGAACCATCCGCCCATCGCCGCGAGCACGGCGACGCGCAGCAGTGATCGCCTGCGGATCAGCGTCGCGGCGAGCGCGGGACGCGTGTCGACGAACGCGGATGCAAGAGCGAACACCGCACTGACCAGCAGGCCGACGGGGATCGCGACCATGAACCCCGCGTACTCCTTCGTGAAGAGCACCTGTTGCGTGCCGAGCGCATGCAGGCCGAGGAACCCGCCGGTCGCCATGAACGCGAGCGAGAGCAGCAGCACACGCGCGTCGCCGCGGCGATTCGCGGCCTCTCCGGCCGCGTAGCCGAGGATGAACGCGACCCCGCCGACGAATCCGAAGACGACGAAATGTGCGCGGTAGTTCTCGATGTGCGGGTCGAACTCGGAGCGTAGGAGCAGCGAGACGAGGCCGACGAGCGGCAAGAGCGCAGCTAGCACCGCCGCGAGAACGCGCAACAGGGTCTGGGCTTTATTCGAGCTCAACGGCCGTCCTCAACAGGACGGCCGCCCGCGCTGGTTTCTTCCTCAGGCGTAGGGCGGCACGCTCATGTACTTGAAGCCGGTGTCGACCGCGAGCGTGACGATCACGGCAGCCGGGCCGAGCCGTTCGGCGAGACGGCGCGCGCCAACGACGTTGGCCCCGGTGGAGATGCCCGCGAAGATTCCTTCCTCCTGTGCGAGACGAAGCGTCATCGCGAGCGCCTCGTCGTTGTCGATCGGCTCGACGTGGTCGACCTTGGACGGATCCCAGTGCGGCATGACAAAACCGGTCCAGCCCTGGATCACGAACGGCCCGGGCTCGCCGCCGCTGATCGCCGCCGAGCTCGCGGGCTCGTGAGCCTGGATGAAGACACCGCGCCGCCTCAGCGCATCCGACACGCCTATGACCGACCCCGCGGTACCGAGGCCGTGGCAGAACGCCGTCACCCGCCCGCTGGTCTGCTCCCAGATCTCTCGCCCGAGATGGTCGCGGTGGTGCGTGAGTGGATAGGGGCTGTTGAACTGGTCCGTCGCGTAGTGCCCGGGCTGCGCGGCGAGCTCGCCGGCACGCTCGACCATGTTGTAGATGTCCTGCGGGGTGACGTTGGGCCGGCCCTCGACGGACTTGACGACGTCGAGATCGGCGCCGAGCGCGCGCACGAGCTGAAAGCGCTCCTCCGTGAAGCAGTCGGCCATCACGATCAGGCAGCGGTAGCCCTTCGCGCGGCAGACGAGTGCGAGCGCCGGCCCCGTGCTGCCGCCGGTGTACTCGACGACCGTGTCGCCCGACTGCAATAAGCCATCCCGTTCCGCACCCTCGATCATCGCGAGCGCCATCCGGTCCTTCATCGACCCCGACGGGTTGCGGTACTCGAGCTTCACCCACAGCTCGGCGCCGTTCGCGGGCGCGCACCGCGTCAGGCGCACGAGTGGCGTGTTCCCGATCGCGGCGAGGATCGAGGAGGAGCCGGTCACGTGGCAACCGCCACGGGGTCCGGCCCGATCACGACAGTGTCGGCCACCTCGAAGATCTCCGTGACAGGCATATTGGAGCGGAAGCGCATGGCTTGGATCTTCTCAAGGCTCGACTCCTCATAGAGCAGGTCGCGTTCGAGCTCGACGCGTACGGGATGATGGGGAAGGAACGTCGGCTTCGTACTGCACGACGAGCCCGCCTATCTCCACCATGCCCGAGCTGCCATCAACCGTCGTCTCGCCGGAGACTGACAGCGTCGTCGTCGTCGAAGGCGCGAGCGACCGTGCCGCGCTGCTGCGACTCGCCGAACGCCGGGGACGCAACCTTGCCGCCGAAGGTGTTGCGGTCGTACCGATCGGCGGCGCCCACGCGCTGCCGCGTTTCCTCGCGTCGCTCGGCGCCGGCGCGCACAGGCTGAAGCTCGTAGGGCTCTGCGACGCCGGCGAGGCCGACGACTTCCGCCGGGCGCTCGGTCCTTCAGCCGCGTGCTATGTCTGCGACCCGGACCTCGAGCACGAGCTGATCCGCGCACTGGGCGCCGCGCGCGTCGAGCAAATCGCCGACACGCAGGGTGAGCTCCACTCGTTCCGCACGCTCCAGAAGCAGCCCGCTCAGCGCGCGCGAACGCTGGAGCAACAGCTCCGTGTCTTCCTCGGCAATCGCAAGATCCGCTACGCGCCGCTCCTCGTCGACGCGCTCGATCTGGCTAGCGTGCCGCGCCCGCTTGAGGAGCTGCTGGCTGCTGTAGGCGCTCGTCCGGCGTAGCTCCCGCCAGTGCCTCCTCGCTGCTGGCCTCTGCGACCGGAGCCAATGTCGTGCGCAGCGGGACCTCCTTCAACAGCCACGCAAGCGCGGCGGGAATCGCCGCGATGGCCATTCCCCAGAGGAAAACCCCGTGGAGCGAGTGCGCGAACGCCTCCAGGAAGTCGGCATGGACGAGCGGTGGGAGATGCTTCGCCTGCTCGGGCTGAAGGTGGACACCACTGCCGAGGCGCGCGGTGACGCTGCGCGGCAGCTGCGCGAGCTGGTCGGCCAGACGGGTCGCGAAGATCGTCCCGAAGATCGCAACGCCGAACGAGCCGCCCATGGAGCGGAAGAAGGTCGCCGTCGACGTCGCAACGCCGATGTCACGTGGGCGCACATCGTTCTGGACGACGAGCACGAGCACCTGCATGACGAGCCCGATGCCGACGCCGACGACGGCCATGTACACCGAAGCGAGCCAGGGCGCCGTGCCGACGCCGAGCCGCGACAGCAGGAACATGCCGACCACGAGCACGATCGTCCCGACGATCGGAAAGATCTTGTAACGGCCGATGCGGCTGATGATGCGCCCCGACGCGATCGCAGCCACGAGCAGGCCCGCCATCAGCGGCAGCAGCCGCAAGCCGGAGCTCGTCGGGCTCGCGCCGTACACGAGCTGAAGGTAGAGGGGGATGAACACGATTGCGCCGAACATCGCCATCCCGATCGTGAAGCCCATCGCGTTCGAGACCGCGAACACGCGCGAGCGGAACAGTCCGAGCGGCAGGATCGGCTCGGGTGCGCGCGTCTCCTGCCAGACGAACCCAACCAGCAGCAACACGCCGGCGACGGCAAGCCCCACGATCGTCGCCGAGCCCCAGGCGTACTGGCTCCCACCCCACGTCGTCACCAGGATCAGCGAGGCGACGCCGGCGCTCAGCAGCGCCGCGCCGAGCAGGTCGATCTGGTGCCGCACCGTTGGCGTGTGCAGATGCAGCCGCGTCACGACGATCAGCACCGCAAGCGCGCCTACCGGCAAGTTCACGTAGAACACCCACCGCCAGGACAGGCTGTCGACGAGGAAGCCACCGAGCAGCGGCCCCGCAACCGAGGCGACCGCGAACACCGAGCCGATCAGGCCCATGTACCGGCCCCGCTCGCGTGGCGGGACGATGTCGGCGATGATCGCCTGCGCGCTGACCATCAGGCCGCCCGCGCCGATGCCCTGTAGCGCGCGGAACCCGATCAACTCGGTCATCGACTGTGAGAGCCCGGCGAGCATCGAGCCGGCAAGGAAGATCAGGATCGCGACGAGGAAGACCGGCTTGCGGCCCAGCATGTCGCCGAGCTTTCCGTAGAGCGGCGTCGAGACGGTCGATGCAAGCAGGTACGACGTCACGACCCAGGAGAGGTGGTTGAGACCGCCGAGGTCGCCGACGATGGTCG
>VAXO01000096.1 GCA_005888435.1 Actinomycetota bacterium
TCCTCAGGTCACGCTGAAACCACGGGAACGTCGTGTCGCAAAAAAACCGCCGACCGGGGCGGAGCTCGCCGCAGCCCGCCTCGCACTCGTCTCAGCTGGGTGACCGTGGGTGGCGCTGATACATACGCCACGCCTGGCGAAGCACGAACAGCGTGGCCAGCCACCGTAGCCCGACCAGCTTCCACAGAACGAACATCGCTTCGGCGTTCCCGCGGTTGCGGGTGCGAAACAGCCTCAGACTGATGCTGGGCTCTACGATCGCGGCGTGACCGACAACGAGCAGTTCTGGCGCGCGATCGTCACCGGCGACGCGGGTGTGATGCGACGCGAGCGCCGACGACATCGGCGCATCCCTGGCGCACCTCGCTGCAAGACCTGCCTCGTGCCGCTCGGCGGACCGGCGGCATCCGTCGTCAGGCTCGTCCTCAAGCGCCGTCCATCCGCGAAGAACCCGAACTACTGCGACGTCTGCGAGACGTTTGTGCGCACGCATCCCGGCGGCGCCGAGGTCGAGATCTCGATGCTATTCGCCGACGTGCGCGGGTCGACGACGCTCGCGGAACAGATGCGGCCGAGTGAGTTCAGCCGGCTGATGAACCGCTTCTTCGACTGCGCCAACCGTGTCGTGATCGACAGCGACGGGCTCGTCGACAAGCTCGTCGGCGACGAGGTCGTCGCACTCTATGTGCCGGCCATCGGCCCTGACCACGCACGAAAGGCGGTCGAGGCCGCCGGCGACCTGCTGCGCGCGACGGCCGATCTCGTTCCGGTCGGTGCCGGCGTCCATACGGGGGTCGCGTACGTCGGTGCCGTCGGCTCCGACTCGACAGTCGCTGACTTCACCGCGCTCGGCGACGCCGTCAACGTGACGGCGAGGCTCGCATCGCTCGCGGGCGCAGGTGAGGCCCTGATCAGCGAAGCGGCCCACACTGCTTCGGGCTCCGACCTCGGCGATCTCCACCGGCGCGACCTCTCGCTGAAAGGCCGGGACGCGCCGCTTGCGGTACGGGTCCTCAGGGCGTAGACAATCTCGCGCGGCGAGAGCAACGCACCGCTCGAGGTCTAGTCTGCCTCGACGAGCTCGGCGAGTCGCTCGAGCGCCGCTCGCCAGCCGGCCTCGTTGTCTGCGACCGAGACACCGGGGGGTAATCCCTCGTGTACACCGAGGACGTCGGTGCCGCCGTCTGCATCGCTGAGGGTGATCGTGATCTTCATCTCCCCGCGCAGCGCGGGATCTGTAGTTTCGAACTCGTCTACCTCGACGAGCAGCTCGTTCGGCACGAGCTTGATGAAGCGGCCGTGATAGGTGTCGGTGTGGGCAGTCGTCTTGCCGACTCCGGTCGGCGTGTCGTAGGTGAGCGAGATCCGGAATGTGCCGCCCTCGCGGCCTTCGAATTCGTGCACGTGGGAGGTCATGCCAGACGGCACTTTCCACTTCGCGATCGCCTTCGGGTCGATGAGCGCGTTGTAGACCCTCGCGCGCGGCGCGTTCACGTGGCGGCTGACGCGCGTCGCGTTCACGGTTAGGTGGGCTTGAAGATGCCGCGCATCAGGGCCTGTGCGTGGCAAGGGACGGTGCCTCGCTTCGTAGACGCGCGCTCTCTTCGGCGATTTCGTCATCGGCACGCTCATGTAAAGAGGGCGGTCTGACTTCGATGTCAGCGGCGACTGCTTTCACCGCGGGGACGCGCTCAGCTGCTCGCACGGCTATCCGAGCATGATCGCCCCGTCGAGCGGCTCGCGCCGCCCGACGACGGCCGGCGCCGTCGATTTCAACGATCTCGGCCATCGGCCGGGAGGATACGGAGGGGCGACACCTACGCGCGCGTCTCCGCCACGTGCGCCGGCAACGCCTTGGCACGTCTCCGTCCGCGGCCTCTGCTCGCCCGCGCCGGAGGTTGTAGACACGGGTAGTAACGGGTGCGATGCTGGCTCTCGTCCATGAGCTCATCCTCATACGAGCACGCGTGCTCTTCTCATCAGTGGTTTGTACCTCCGCGTTACAACCTCGCTGCTGATGTTTGCGACAAGCATCCACGCGACAAGCCGGCGATGGTCTGGGAGAGCTTCGACGGCTCGTATCGGGAGCTCGTGTGGGGCGAGCTCCAGGATCTCGCGAATCAAGCAGCGCACACGCTGGCGGCGCACGGCGTAGAGCGTGGCGATCGTATCGCGGTCGTCCTCTCGCCGACACCCGAGACAGCCGCGATCTTCTTCGGTGTCTGGAAGCTCGGCGCCATTCTGCTTTCGATGTCCGTTCTCTACGGCGACGACTCGATCCGACACCGGCTTGCCGATTCCGGGGCGAAGCTCGTCGTCACGGATAGCGCGAACGCCGGCCGCTTCGAGGCCGCGATGACGCAGCTTCTCGTCGTGAATGGGCAGACATTCGCCGACGCTTCCACTGATCCGATCATGTGCGACACCTCGGCCGACGATCCGGCGCAGCTCTATTACACGTCGGGCACGACGGGACTCGCGAAAGGGATCGTCCATGCGCACCGCTACATCCTTGGGCACGAGGAGTTCGTCTACTGCCACGAGGTCGAGGACGGCGAGCGTTTCCATGGCATGGGCGAGTGGGCGTGGGCGGCGGGTATTGCACCGCTCCTCGGGCCGTGGCGTCTCGGCGCGCTGCAGTGCGTCTACCGGCGCGAGGGCGGTTTCGATCCGCACAGGCAACTCGACTTCCTCAGCCGCCATCGGGTCACGAACGTCTTCACCACGCCGACGGCGATGCGCGCGATGATGTCGATCGGAGACGCGGGCACCCGTTACCCGCAGACCTTCCGGCGCGTGTGCTCGGCCGGCGAGCCGCTGAACCCTGAAGCAATTCGGTGGTTCCGCGAGCAGTACGGCGTAACGGTGCTCGACTACTACGGCCTGACGGAGTCGTACCCGCTCGTTGCGAACTATCCATTCATGGAGGTGCGTGAGGGATCGATGGGGAAGCCGATGCCCGGCTGGGACGTCGAGATCCTCGACGAAGACGAAAATCCCGTCGTGCCGGGCGAGCGCGGCGAAATCTGCCTCCGCGCGCGTTCGAATCCGCACTATCCGCTCGGGTATTGGCAGCAGCCGGAGGAAAGTGTCGAGGTCTTCGGCGGAGCGTGGTTTCACACGAAGGACGCTGCTCGCCAGGATGAGGACGGTTACGTCTGGTACGAAGGTCGGGCCGACGACGTCATCATCTCGGCCGGCTACCGCATCGGTCCATTCGAGGTGGAGTCGGCGTGTCTCGAGCATGCGGCCGTGCGTGAGGCTGCGGCCGTCGCCGCGCCCGACGAACTGCGCGGCAACGTCGTCAAGGCCTTCATCATCCTGGCCGAACACCACGAACCCTCGGACGAACTCGCGGAGGACATCAAGAGATTCGTCCGAGCGCGGCTCTCTGCGTACGCGTATCCGCGTCAGATCGAGTTCGTCACCGATCTCCCGAAGACTCTGACCGGCAAGATCCGTCGAATCGAGCTCCGTGAGCTCGAGCACGATCGCGCGCCAAGCGCATAACTGCGCCGCCCGATTCCCCCAGGCGGCCCACTAGAGGAGGGAGAGCCCGCCCTCGTTCAGTGCAGTCGTGTCGGGAACAGCCGGCGCGGCGCCAGGTCCCATGTCTCGCCGCCGCACATGGGGCAGCGCCGTGGAGCTGCCGGAGACACGGCTCCGTAACCACAACCGGCACATTGGAAATCAAGCCGGTACGCCGCTCGATGCACCAGGTCGCTCTCCATCGAGCTGTCTGACTCGGCCGATCTCTTAGGCGGCGGATTCGAAGCCATAGCCGTTCGTGTAGAGATCGCGCGGGAGGGCCACACGGGAATCGGTACAGGAGACGAGTACGTCGGCAGCGAGCTCGTCCCTGCTGATCCGCTCGCGTTGCGAAACGCGTTCGAGGATGTGTGCTGCGGTGTCGGGATCGACGTCAAGCCGGGCTGCGATGACGCCGCGTGCTTGCTCGAAGATATCCGAGTTTTGAGAAGCCTCCATGCCGGTCTCCTTGTCTCTCTCGGGGGTGAGGGAGGCGGAGTCTCGGCCTCGTTCATGCGCGTTATTCCCGGGCAGAGGATTCGCCTAAACCGGGAAGGTCCGGCGGCCAAACTGACCTAGCCGGCTGACGGACTCGCGTTTGGCGAGGCCCTCAAAGTCACCCAATCAGGAGCCCCGGCGGCTCTTGTATCCGATGGTCAAGCTCGGTCCGGACCTTCGGTTCGGTCAGGGCGGTAGCCCGTGCGAGTACATATTCCACAGGGCGACGTAGGTCCGGATTGCGAAAGGGGAGGTCCAAGTGTCCTTGGTTCAGGGATTGCTGACGCGTGTGCGGGATGCGCGGGGTCAGACGTTCGTCGAGTACGGACTCGTTCTTGCCGTCGTTGTCGTTGGCGTGCTTCTCGCTGCGACCTGGACTGGCCTCGGATCGATGCTTCAGATCGCCATGGGCGCCGTTGCCGGAGCGGTCTAAGTAATTCCGTAACGTTTCGGGGCGCTGCGGGACTGACCCGTGCGCATGCGTCTCGCAACGGGCTTACTCGTCTTCCTGGCGCTCGCCGCAGCAGCACCTGCGGTCGCTCAGACGCTGCGCCCGCCCGCCGTGACCGTGAAGGAGTCGCCCCTTGGACGCATCCTCTTCGACGGCCGCGGCTACGTCCTCTATGCCTTCACACGCGACTCGCGAGACAAGAGCGCCTGCAGCGGCGCATGTGCTCGCGCATGGCCGCCGTACATCGTGAAGTCACGGCCCCGCGGGGGCACGGGAGTTGCGGCGCGACGTCTCGGCACTGCAACGCGCGCAGACGGATCGCTACAGGCCACCTACGCCGGCCGGCCGCTCTACTACTACGTCGGCGACCGAAGGCCGGGCCAGATCCGGTGCCAGAACGTGACCGAGTTCGGTGGCGTGTGGCGTGTCGTGCGCCCTTCGGGCCGGCTCGTCCACTAAGCCTTCGTCACAGGACGTGTAACGAAACCGGGGCGCGCACGACTGATCGGCGGAACCGTCCAAAGGAGGAACAGTGGCAACCCAGAGTGTCTTCATCCAGAGCAACGAGTCTGACGCGAACCGCGTCTTCATCTTCGAGCGCGCGGAAGACGGTCAGCTCTCGGAGCCCGTCGTCGTCGCGACAGGCGGACGTGGTGACGGCGTCGTGCACCTGACGTCGCAGGGCTCGGTCGTGCTCACATCGGATCGTGGGCGAGTGCTCGTGACGAACGCCGGCAGCGACGAGATCAGTGTCCTGAGCGCGTCTGCGGAGCCGAAAGTTGTTTCCGTGGTGGCGTCGGGCGGATCTGCGCCGAAGAGCATCGCCGAGCACGCGGGGCTCGTCTACGTGCTCAACACCGGCGACCGCTCACTCGTCGGGTTCCGGCTGACCGATGAAAGTCTGACGGAGGTCGCGGCGAGCCGGCGGGACCTCGGTGCCGACGCCGACCCCGCGCAGGTCGGCTTCACGCCCGATGGCCGTGCGCTCGTGGTGACAGATCGCGGCGAGAATGCTGTGCTGGTCTTCCCGGTCGCCGAGGATGGGTCGCTGCGCGAGGCGCACACGACGGCGTCAGCGGGGCCGACCCCCTACGGATTCACATTCGCCGGCGGCGAGACCCTCGTCGTCACCGAGGCCTTCGGAGCGGCAACGGGCAAGGCCGCCGCGTCGTCATACCGAGTCGACGGAGCCAGGGCAGAGGTTGTGACGAGCTCTGTTGGAAACGGTCGCAGCGAGATCTGCTGGGCGGTGGCGTCCGCCGACGGTCGCTACGTGTTCACCACGAACTTCGCGGACGGCGCGGTTTCGCGCTACGGCGTGTCGTCTCGCGGTGAGCTCGTACTCGAGGACGCGGTGGCGGCCGCTGCCGTCGAGGGCGAGCCGGGCCTTCGCGACGAGGATCTCAGCGGCGACGGGCGATTTCTCTATGCGCTCGACGCTGACGGCGGGCGTATCTTCGGGTGGCGCGTCGACAGCGGTGTGCTCACGTCCGTGGGCTCGTGGAACGGCTTGCCGACGACGATTGCCGGTCTCGCCGCAAGCTGAACGGCACACGGGGCAGCGGCGGGTCCTCGCGCCGCTGCCCCGGCGTTACAGTCGCCCGGTGCAGCACGCGCTCTCGCACGAAGACGCGCAGCTTGTCGAAGGACTGCGCGCCGGCGACGAGGCCGCATTCGCCGCGCTGATGCGCATGTACGGCCCGGGAATGCTCCGCGTCGCGCAGATGTTCGTGTCGAGCCGCTCAGTCGCCGAGGAAGTCGTGCAGGAGGCATGGCTAGGCGTTTTCAAAGGCATCGAGCGGTTCGAAGGGCGGTCGTCCCTCAAGACGTGGATCTTTCGCATTGTCGCGAACACGGCCAAGACCCGTGGCGTGCGCGAAGCACGCAGCGTGCCCTTCTCGTCGCTCGGCGGCGATGAGAACGAAACGACGGTGTCGCCCGACCGCTTCCTCGGTGACGGCGAGCGTTTCCCCGGCCATTGGGCCGTGCCGCCGGGGAGCTGGGCCGGCGTGCCCGAGGCGCGGTTGCTCGCGGCTGAGACGATGGATGTCATCCGCCGCGAAATCGAACGCTTGCCCGCGGCGCAGCGCGCGGTGCTCGAGCTGCGCGACATCGAAGGTTGGAGCGCCGACGAGGTTTGTAATGCCCTCGATCTGACCGAGACAAATGGACGAGTGCTGCTCCACCGCGCACGGGCGAAGGTACGAGCCGCACTCGAGGAGTATTTGCGATGAGACTGGATCGAGAACTCGCTTGCCGAGAGGTCGTCGAGCTGGTGACGTCCTACCTGGACGATTCGCTGGACCCGGCTGACCGCGAACGGTTCGAAGAGCACCTGGTCTTCTGCGACGGCTGCGAGAACTACCTCGATCAGATGCGTACGACCATCCGTCTGACGGGCCGCGTCGAGCATGAGCTGCCGGCTGAACTGCAGGCAGTGCTGCTCGAGGCGTTTCGCGGCTGGCGGGCGAGTTGATCGCGTACAAGTTCCTCGCGTCCGGGAGCATCGGACCGTTTACGCGCTTCCGCTGGGAAGCCGACACGTGGGTCGATGCGACGGCCGTCGATCCATGTCGGGTGGGAATCCACGCCTGCCGCGCGGTGGACCTCCCGCTGTGGCTGGACGAAGAGCTCTGGGAGATCGAACTGGGCGGCCAAATCGTCGCAGGCGAGCGAAAGATCGTGGCGACGCGCGGACGCCTGACGAAGCGAATCGAGCGCTGGACGCCCACTCTCTCCCGCGAGTTTGGTCGCTTCTGCGCGCGGCGCACGCGTGAGCGTGTCGGCTTCTTGCCGAACCTGTCCGGCTTCGTTGCCGACGTCGATCGGTTCGTCGCGCAGAACCGCATGGCGATCGCGGGCTTGGCCGCGGCGCGCGCGGCTGAGCTCCGCGACGGCGCAGCGGCGTATGAGGCTGAGCGTCGCGCTCAGGCGTCCTGGCTGGCCAAGCAGCTCGGACTGAGGCAGCCGATCACGTAGGGCAGCGATTCCGGCGACCTTCTATGCTCTCGGCGTGCAGCGAACTGCCGTCGGAGCGGGGTCTCAGACGAAGTTCTTGCTGGATGAGTCCCAGCTTCCACGTCGCTGGTACAACATCCGCCCCGACATGCCGACCGCGCCGCTGCCGGTCCTACATCCCGGCACCGGCCAGCCGATCGGCCCCGATGATCTGGCACCGCTGTTCCCGCTGCAGCTCATTGCTCAGGAGGTGAGCGAGGAGCCGGAGATCGCGATCCCGGAGGAAGTGCTGGAGATCTACAGTCTCTGGCGCCCGACGCCTTTGTACCGTGCGCATCGACTCGAGCAGGCAATAGGTACACGCTCGGCGATCTTCTACAAGTACGAAGGGGTCAGTCCGCCCGGGAGCCACAAGCCGAATACGGCTGTGGCGCAGGCGTACTACAACAAGCAGGAAGGTCGGACCCGGCTGTCGACGGAGACCGGTGCGGGCCAGTGGGGTAGTGCGCTTGCGTTCGCCTGCAAGCTGATCGGGCTCGAGTGCAAGGTGTACATGGTCAGGATCTCGTACGACCAGAAGCCGAATCGGCGTTCGATGATTCAAGCCTGGGGCGCGGAGATCGTGCCGAGCCCGTCGCCGGAGACTGCAGCAGGACGCGCGATCCTCGCCGAGGATCCGGACACGCCGGGGAGTCTCGGCATCGCGATTTCGGAGGCGGTCGAGGACGCTGCGGGGCGCGACGACACCGCGTACTCCCTCGGCAGCGTGCTCAACCATGTGCTCTTGCACCAGACGGTGATCGGCCAGGAGGCGCTCGCGCAGATGGAGGCCGCCGGCGCGTTCCCCGACGTCGTGATCGGCTGTGTGGGCGGCGGATCGAATTTCGCAGGCCTCGCGTTCCCGTTCCTCCGCGAAAAGATCGCCGGCCGCGAGATCGACGTCCTCGCATGCGAGCCGACGGCATGTCCGACGTTGACCCGCGGGCCTTTCGCATACGACTTCGGCGACACGAGCCAGCTGACGCCGCTTGTCGCGATGCATACGCTCGGACACGACTTCGTGCCTGCGCCGATCCATGCGGGCGGCTTGCGCTATCACGGAGTCGCGCCGCTGATCTCCCAACTCGTCCGGGACGGCCTCGTCCGCGCGGAGGCATACGTCCAAAGGGATGTGTTCGCGTCGGCGGTTCTGTTCGCCGGTAGCGAGGGGATCCTGCCTGCCCCCGAGGCTGCTCATGCGATTCACGGCGCTTTGGGAGCCGCGAAGGCGGCTGACGAAGCGGGCGTGGAGCGAACGATCCTCTTCAACCTTTCCGGTCACGGCCACTTCGACATGACCGCGTATGACAAATACTTGGAGGGCAAGCTCGAGGATGTCGCCCTGGACGAGGATGAGATCGAGCGAGCGCTGCGCGCGATCGAAGGTTTGCCGACGCCCGTTTGAGCGACGGCGAACGTCTTCCCGGTGCTACCAGTCGCGGAAGGTGATCGTCTCCCTCCATGTCGCCACCGGCGCCGCCGCCGGCGCCGCTAGCGGCTCGAGGGTTAGAGCCCTTCTTCTCGGGCCGATCCTGCACCTGGCAGGTGACCGAGTCCCGCACGAAGACATCGGCTCCCGCCGGTTCGAGATCGGCAGCGGCCTTGTCTGTCTTGCGCTTCTTGCCGCTCGACGTGGCGTGTTGGATCCGGCGACCCTGGGCGCGGCAGCGAGCTCGGCACCGGATCTCGAGCACGTCTTCCCGTCCGTGCGTCCCGGTGGGCGCAAGCTGTTTCACGGCCGCGGCGGATGGCACCGTTCGGGACGCTTCCCGACCGAGGTGCAACTGCTGTTGGCGGGGGCGACGATCGGCGCCCTTGTCGCTCCACGCCGGTCGAAGGCCTAGCGGCCCAGGCGCGTTTTGCGCCGGATCCCGAGGCGACGCTGAATCGCGCGATCTTCTTCGCCGTCGCGTTTTGCCGCCCACACGAACATCACGCCCACGATCACGAGCGGCAGCGCGAGCAGCACAATGAGAATCACGATCGCGACGGTGTCCATCGGCTCAGTCTGCCGGGCTTCGAACCTTCGCGGGATCCGACCGCTAGCCTCCCGCGACCTCGGCGGCCGGCTCGCGAGCAGCCGCTCGCTGACGCATCAAAGTCAGCGCCGCAACAGCGCCGACCAGCACAACCCCGCAGCCGACCAGCAGCACATCATCGAGGGCACCGACGAATGAAGCCCTCGCCGGCTGCAGGAGGTCTGGGCGATTGAGAACGGGCTTCAGCCCTGCGGAGCTGACGGCGCTGCCAAGTCCGTTCGCAACCGCGCCGGCCTTTGCGGTGAGGAGAGACGAGACGCGGTTCTCGAGCACGGCGCCGAGCGCAGCCACACCGACCGCGACGCCGCTCAGCCGGAAGGTGTTGTTGATCCCCGAGGCCATTCCGGTTCGCGCAGGATCGACGACACGAAGCGCCCCGGCCGCAAGCGCGGGGTTGGCGAGGCCGATGCCGACGCCCGCTACAAGGAAGCCGGGAAGCAGGGCGGTCCAGTGTGACTCAGTGCCCACGTTGCGCATCAGCCCGAGTCCACCCGCGACGATGAGAAGACCGCCGCCCGTCGGCAGCCACAGTGGGACGCGGGCCATGTATTTGCGTGTCGCAAGGGGAATGAAGAAGACAAACGCCGTGATCGGCAGGAAGCGCAGACCGGCGCCGAGCGGCGAGTAGCCCAGGATGTCCTGAAGGTAGATCGACAGGTACGGGAACATCGCGAACATTCCGGCGGCGATGCAGAACGTGGCCACCGAGACGCCGAGGAACGGCCGGTTGCGGAAGAGTGTGATGTCGAGCATCGGCCGCTCCTGTCGCCACTCGAGGAAGATGAAGAGCAGCATGACGGCCGCCCCTCCGATCAAGCACGCGAGTATGAGGCCGCTCGTCCAGCCGTGTGCGTTGCCGCGCAAGATCCCGAAGACGATGAGAAACAGCGCGACCGAGAAGGCTGCGAGCCCCTGAACGTCGGTACGGGTCGCGCCCTCGTCACGTGACTCGTGGACGCGCTTCAACGCCACTGCGAGCGCGAATATGCCCACCGGTAGGTTGACGTAGAAGATCCAGCGCCAGCCGAGCGTGTCGGTGAGGATGCCGCCGACGAGCGGGCCGCACGCGACCGCCGCACCGACGGTTGCGCCCCAGACGGCGAGCGCCGCGAAACGTTCCGCGCCTCGGTATTCGTGGCCGATCAGAGCGAGAGCCGTTGCGAACAACGCGGCGCCGCCGATTCCCTGCAAGGCACGTGCAACGTCGAGCGCGACGATGCTCCAGGCGAGTCCGCACAGCAGTGACGCGAACGTGAACAGGATGACGCCGGCGATGAAGAGCGCCCGCCGTCCGTAGCGGTCGGCGAGCGCACCCGCCGTGAGGATCAGGGCCGCGAGTGAGAGGGCGTAGGCGTCGACCACCCATTGGATTCCGGTCAGACTCGCGTCGAACCGGCTCTGGATGCTCGGCAACGCGACCACGACGATCGTGATGTCGAGGAGCAGCATGAACGTCGTCAGGCAGACGGCGATGAGCGTCCAGCGGCGAGCGTGGCGAGCGTCGTCCATCAGGGGATGTTGCCAGTAGGCGCTGGCCGGTGGCCGGCGAAGGGTTGGGCGGCGACTCTGGCAGCGATCGCCGGCGATGCATGGACGGGGGGGCAGCCTTGACGCGGCTCACGAGCGCGATACCCAGGTAGACCGCAACTAGCCGCCGCTCCGGATTCGCGATACTTCGAGGCGCACACGGCCTGACGCCCGGGGGGTGCCGATGACGGTTCAGTCGCGCAGTGAGAGACGGTTCGATAGATCGAGCCCTGTGGCTCGGTACTGGCTCGCGCAGTGCGAAGGCTTTCGCGTCAAAGGACCGCTGAACGGAACGGTCGAGAAGGTGGTCGGATCGGCCGACGAGCAGAGCGCCGAGACCCTCGTCGTGCGCACGGGGTGGCGTCGTCGCAACATCCCTGTAGACGCGGTCGACGCCGTCGTGCCGGCGGCGCGTTTGATCGTCGTCGACAACGGGAGCGGCGAAGCCGCACATGCACCGGCGCACTACCGCACCCGCGCAGTTGCCGAGGCAAGCTCGCACGCGGCCGGCGCTGTCGCCACGACGGTCGCGGACAAGGCGCCGCCGCTTGCACGGTTCGTCCGCAACGTCGTGCTCGCCCTTGCGCTGCTCCTCGCTGCGGGGCTCGCCGCGCTCGCGCGTGGAGTTGGAACTGCCGCCGTTCGCGCCGCGCAGTTGGCGGCGATTGCCGTGGCGCGGCTTACTGCGCCTCAGGCCGGGCAAGCCCGGCGTCGTAGGCCTCGACGAGTGTCGCAAGCCACTCCGCAACCACCGCCCCCACGCGGTCGCCGTCCCTGAGCGAGTGGGTGCCCGGCACACGAGTGACGATGCGGTTTGGACTGTCCGGCGGTGTCCCGAACGGATCGTTCTCGCCCTGCACGACGAGGGTCGGGACGCTGACGGCATCGAGCTCGTCGAGGCGGCTCTTCTCGGGGCGACCGGGCGGGTGGAGCGGAAAGGCAAGGCAGAGGACGGCGCGCGAGTCGGTGTCGGCCGCGGTTCGGCAGGCGACGCGGGCGCCGGCTGAGCGGCCGCCGGTCAGCAGGAAGTCGATACCGCTGAGGGGGCCGGCGCGTAGCTGCGAGAGGACGACGGACCAGGCGGCGTCGAGCTGGTTCGCCGGAGCCGGGCTGCGGCGTCCCGCGACTCGGTAGGGCTGCTCCATCAACGCGACGCTGAGCCCGGCTGAGCGGGCAGCCTTCGTGGCGCCGACGAGATCCGGCGAGTCGACACCGCCGCCCGCTCCGTGGCCGAGCACGAGCGCGCCGATCGCTGAACCAACCGGATGGAGGTGGACTCGCGCACGCCCGTGAGGAGTATCAATCTCGAGGATGCTGCGAGCCTAGCCCCGCCATCTGCGCCAATGCCGCGGGTGAGCGGTTGCCACTCCAGACCTCTTGTAGTAAGAGTGTCGGGCAAGGTAGGAGGCCGCAGAGTGGCAACAGACATCTTCGCGAAGCTCGGCGACATCAAGGGCGAGTCGCTCGACGACAAGCACAAGGATGAGATCGAGGTTCTGAGCTGGTCCTGGGGCGTGACGAACGGCGTCACGGTTTCAGGTACCGGAGCGGGGCAGGGCAAGGCGAGCTTCCACGATCTGTCGTTCACTCACAAGATCGACAAGGCGTCCCCGGTGCTGATGCAGGCGTGCGCCACCGGCGTGCACCTGAAGGAAGCGACGATCACGCATCGCAAGGCCGGGAAGGGCCAACAGGAATTCCTCGTCATCAAGATGAACGACGTGATCGTCACGGCGATCATGGACGCCGAGAGCAGAGACAGCGGCGGCGCGGAGACGGTGAGCCTTGCTTTTGCCAAGATCGACGTCGCCTACAGACCGCAGAAGTCCGACGGCTCACTCGACGCCGGGATTCACTTCAAGTACGACCTCAAAGCCAACAAGGAGGCGTAAACCGCGCCCGGCGGCCAACTATGAATGGAGCAGCCGGCTAGCAACGACCGCGCGCTCTCGCTGGACGAAGCGGTGTCAGTCGCCATCGCTCTTCAGCAGGCGGAGCAGTGGGCAGCTGCGGATGACGTCTACCGCAGGATCCTCGAGGTCGCGCCGGATCACGCCGACGCGCTGCACTTCTCGGGTGTGCTCGCGCACCAGCTTGGCCGCAGCGACGACGGAGCCGTGCTGATCGAACGGAGCCTCGAGCTCGAGCCGGAGCGGGCGGACTGGTACAGCAATCTGGGAATCGTGCAGCAGAGCCGGCTCCGGCTCGACGAGGCGACCGCCGCGTATCGACGTGCGATCGAGCTCGATCCGAGCCATGCGAACGCGCACAGCAATCTCGGTGTGGTGCTACGGGCGAAAGGTGAGCTCGCGGAAGCCGAGGCCGCCTATCGCGCCGCGATTCGCATCGATCCCGAACATTCGGACGCGTACCACAATCTCGGTGTGTTGCTGAACGCGCAGAAGCGTCCGCGTGAGGCCGCCCTCTGCTTCTCGAAGGTGATCACCCTGAGGCCGAAGGATCGCGAGGCTCGCAGGCTGCTGGCGCTCGCCCATTGCAACCTCGGCGAAGTCGAGAAGGCCGAGGAGATCTTCCGGGAGTGGCTGGAAGACGACCCCGACGATCCCATCGCTCGGCACATGCTCGCAGCATGTTCCGGTCGCAATGTGCCGCCGCGCGCATCGGATGCGTTCATCGAGAGGACGTTCGACAGCTTCGCCGCCAGCTTCGATTCGAAGCTCGCCAAGTTGTCCTACCGGGCGCCGGCACTCGTGACCGAGATGCTGAAAGGCTCAGGCATCTCTCCGGCGAAGAGCCTCGACGTTCTGGACGCCGGGTGCGGCACCGGGTTGTGCGGCTCTTTCGTGGCGCCGTATGCGCGTCGCCTCGTTGGAGTCGACCTCTCCGAGCGCATGCTCGACCAGGCTCGCGAAAGGGATGTCTACGACGAGCTCTTGAAGTGTGAGTTGACCGCATATCTGGCCGGCTGCGACGAAACGTTCGACGTGATCGTGTCAGCTGACACCCTCGTCTACTTCGGAGCGCTCGACGCGGTCGTCGGGGCTGCGGCGAACGCGCTGCGCTCGGGCGGGCGGCTCATCTTCACGGTCGAGGAACTGGTCGGAGCCGAGCAGGAGGCCGGATATTCCCTCGGAACGAGTGGTCGCTACCGCCATGCGCACGACTACCTCCAGGCCGTTTTGACCGGGGCGGCCCTCCGGCCGGAGATCGTCTCGGCGGAGCTCCGGCTCGAGGCCGGAGAGCCGGTTGCGGGGCTCGTCGTGCAGGGGACGAAAAGAGACACGGGCTGACGCGCTAGTAGGCTCGCCCGGTGCAGGCGCTTCGCGAGGTTGTTTCCACTCTGGCGGAGGAGTTGCGGGTGCCGGGCGTTGCCGTCGGCTTGCTCCATGACGGACAGGAACACCATGCCTTCCACGGCGTAACGAGCATCGAGAACCCTCTGCCGGTGGACGAGGCGACACTCTTCCTCTGCGGCTCGACGACGAAGACGTTCACGGCCACTGCGATCATGCGCCTCGTCGAGCAGGAGCTCGTCGATCTCGACGCGCCGATTCGCAGCTACCTGCCGGAGTTTCGGGTCGAAGACGAGGAGGCCGCGAGCGCGGTGACCGTCCTACAGCTCCTGAACCACACGGCAGGGTGGGACGGCGACTTCTTCAAGGACACCGGCGAGGGCGATGACGCGCTCGAGCGCTACATCGCCGCGATGGCGGGACTGCGCCAGCTCGCGCGGCCCGGCGAGTTCGTCTCTTACAACAACGCCTCGTTCGGGGTCGCGGGCCGGCTGGTCGAGACGCAGACCGGGATGCCCTACGAGGAGGCGGTTCGCACGCTGCTCCTCGAACCGCTCGGTCTGGGAGACACGGTGTTCTTCTCCCGCCAGCTGGCGACGCGGCGGTTCGCCGCCGGGCATCAGCGGCTCCAGGACGGAGGCACGACCGTGTTGCCCTACGGCCTGCCGCGGGGCGGGAACCCGGAAGGCGGGCTCGCGACGACGACGGGTGATCTGATTGCCTGGGCGCGCTTCCACCTCGAGGGCGAGGCATCCGTCGTTTCGCCCGAGCTCACTCGGCGGATGCGTGAGCCGACAGTCCAGGCCCCGGGCTGGTCCTCGGGCGACGCCGTCGGCATTTCCTGGCTCTTGAGCGACGTCGCAGGGGTCCGGGTCGCCGGGCACGGCGGGGCGATGCCGGGTCAGCTCTCGTTGTTCAAGACGGTTCCCGAGCGGGGCTTCGCCCTCGCCTCGTCCACGAATTGCGCTCCCGTGGGATCGGAGTTCAACGAGCGGCTGATGCGTTGGGCCTGGGAGGCCGTGCTCGAGGCTCCGATCCCCGAGCCAGACACCGAGGCTCGCTCGGCCGACGAGGTCGCGCAGCTCTGCGGCACGTACGAGACGGTCGCGAACGTGGTCAACGTCGCGCCC
>VAXO01000097.1 GCA_005888435.1 Actinomycetota bacterium
GGCGAACGTGATGAACACGGCAGTGATGACTCCCGCGTTCACGGGGCCGAGACCGAGCCTGCGCGCGAGCCGCGGACCGCGGTCGAGGAACACCGCGAGCACGGCGAATGTCGCCAGCGTCGCGATGATCCACTCGATCTCGAAGAAGCGGTCGAACCGAGCTCCGGCGCTCGTGACGTCCTTGCCGAACACGCTCTGCGCGTCGAGATGCGGCGGCCTCAGGTCGCCGGGCACCTTCGTGCGCAGCAGGAGAAACGCGGCGACCGCCCAGACCGCGACGGCGGCGACGGCTATGGTCGCGGGTCTGGCGATGCGCGTCGCGGTCATCTCCGACATTCACGCTAACTATCACGCCCTCGAGACGGTCCTCGCGGAGATCGACGCTGCGCGCGTCGACGTGGTCTGGTGTCTCGGCGACACGGTGGGGTACGGACCGCGGCCGAACGACTGCTGCGAGACTGTGAAGTCGCGCGCCGAGCAATCCCTCGTCGGCAACCACGACCTCGTCGTCCTCGGCGAGCTCGCAGTCAGCGACTTCAACGACGAGGCCGCTGCGGCCGCGACCTGGACGGCGAGTGTGCTGACGGAGCAGTCACGGGCGTTCCTCGCCGGCCTCGAGCCCTGCGCCAGCCTCGACGGTGTGGAGCTCTTCCACGCGAGCGCACGGGATCCGGTCTGGGAATACGTGCTGACGGAGGAGGCCGCCCACGCCACGCTCGAGCTCGCGGAGGCGCCGCTCGTGCTCGTTGGCCACAGCCACGTCGCACTCGCCCTTGCGCTCGACGGCGAAACGGTCGCCGGCGGGCTCGCGCCGGGCGGAACGGAGGTGCAGCTTTCGGGCCGTTGGCTGCTGAACCCGGGCTCGGTCGGACAGCCGCGCGACGGCGATCCCCGCGCCGCCTGGCTCCTGCTCGACCTCCAACGGAGGTTTGCGGCGTTCCACCGCGTTGCATACCCGATCGAGAAAACACAGAGCGAGATGCGCGAGCGCAGGCTGCCACCGGCGCTCGCAGCTCGTCTCGAGCGTGGCGAATAGCGAGGAAAGGGGTTGGCATGGCTGAGTTGACGAATCTCGAATCCAAGCTCGGAGAGGTGATCGGGCTCGCGATGGCGGCGCAGGGCGCGACGCAGAAGGTGAGCAGGCTCGACGACCTCGACGGCGACCTCGAGCAGGAGCTCGAGCGGATGCAGTCCGAGGCCAAGGAGGCCGAAGAGCGCGCGACCGAGATCGCGGGCAGCTTCGAGGGCAAGAAGACGGCGATCCTCGAGGAGGCGCGGGAGGTCAAGCAGAAAGCGACCGAAATGATGCAGGACTATCTCGACCGCGCTTCGGACGCGCTCGACGGGTTCGAGTTCCTGACGATGGCCGAGGCAGGCGAGGTCGGCCACTGGGAGATCCTCAAGACGTTGAACGAACGCGCGCGCAACAATGGCGTGCAGGAGCTGGTGGAATGGGGTATCCCGATCCAGCAGCGGCATCTGGAGACTGTTCGCCAGGGGTCCTTGAAGCTTGCGTCGGAGGAAGACCCGAACGAGACGTCTTGAGGTCGGTGCGGCCCTTGCGGCCGCGCTCTCGCTGAGCGCGTGCGGCGGCGCGAAGCACTCGGCGCCGCCGCCTCCCACGCTCTCGAGCTCCCTCGCCTCGTCGCTCGCGGCGCAGAGCGACGCGGTCGCCGGTGCGCTCGCGTCGGGGGACTCGTGCCGTGCGCAGACACTCGCGCGCGGACTGCAGGCTCGCACCATCGCGGCGATCAACCAGGGGCGCGTCGAGCCGCGACTGCAGGAGCAGCTGTCGAGCGCGGTCAACACACTCGTCGCGACGGTTCGCTGTGTGCCGCCACCCGCTCCGACGATTCGCGAGCAGAAGCATCCCGAAAAACACGGGCACGGCAAGCACAAGGGGCACGGCAAGCACGACGGGGACGATTGATCGAGACGCTCTCAGCCGGGCGCTACCGGATCGAGCGCGAGCTCGGTCACGGCGGCATGGCGACCGTCTACCTCGCGCACGACGAAGAGCTCGGACGGCCGGTCGCCGTCAAGATGCTTCCGGAGCACCTCGCTGTCGACGACGCTTTCCGCGCCCGGTTCGTTCGGGAGGCCCGGCTCGCCGGACGCCTCTCGCACCCGAACATCGTTCGCGTCTATGACGCGGGCGACGCCGAGGGGCGCCCGTTCATCGTCATGGAGTACGTGCCCGGCGCGTCGCTCGCGGAGGCTGGTCGTCTGCCTGTGGCCGGCGTCGTCGATCTGGGCGTGCAAGCCTGCGCCGGGCTACAGCATGCACACGACGCCGGGCTGGTGCATCGCGACGTCAAGCCGGCGAACCTGCTCGTTCGTGACGACGGTGTGCTCAAGATCGCCGACTTCGGCATCGCGCGTGCAGCCGAGTCGACGCGCCACACTCAGGCCGGCACATTGCTCGGCACCGCCGCCTATGTCGCACCGGAACAGATCGCGGGCGCGGATGCGACGCCCGCGTCGGACCTCTACTCGCTCGGCGCTGTGCTGTACGAGCTGCTGACGGGACAGCCGCCCTACTCGTTCTCGTCGCTCGCCGAGCTATCCGCGATACAGGCCGACGGCACGATCGAGCCGGTCTCCGACGTCGAGCCGGGCGTCCCACACGAGGTGGAGGCCGCCGTCATGCATGCGCTCGCACGCGACCCACGCTTCCGCCCCGCGTCGGCGGCCGAGCTCGCGCAGGAGCTCGGGCCCGCCGGCGCCGAGCAGCCCACGCGCCCGCTGCCCCGATCCCGAACCGTGAACAGGCCTGGACGACGCGGAGCGATTTGGCTCGTCGCGGCGATCGTGGCCGCGGCCGTCGCGGTCGCACTGGGCCTTGCGAAGCTCGGTGGCGGGAACGACGCCGGGCCGCCGGCCGCGCCCCAGCGCGTCACGCCACCGGCTCCCGCTTCGACGGCCGAACAGCAGGCGCGCAACCTCGCCCGCTGGCTACGCGTGCACTCGGGTGACTAGGAGGCGGTCTCGACCTTCGGTGCCGTTTCCTCGGCGCCGAAGGTGATGCCCTCGCGAGCGAGCGCGAGCTGGACGTCCTCGCGCGCCTTGTAGATCCGCCACTTCACGGTCGCGAGCGTGATCTCGAGCGAGTCGGCGATCTCCGTGTACGACAAGCCGACGACGTCGCGCAGCAGCAGCGCCATCTTCAGGTCGACGTTGAGGGCCTCGACCGCGCGCCAGACGGCGTCGATGGCCTCGAGGCGCTCCATCGGCGCATCGACGACCTCGAGCGGCGGCACGTCCTCGAGCGCCACAACGGCCCGCGGCCGGCGCTCCGACGCCCGCAGCTCGTCGAGCACGCGGTTCTTCGTGACCTGGAAGAGCCAGGTCGTGAACTTCGAGCGCGCCGAGAAGCGCGGCAGGCCCTGAAAGACGCGGAGGAAGACTTCCTGCGTCAAATCCTCGGCCAGCGTGCGGTCGCCGACGAGGCGCAGGACATAGTTGTAGACAGGGACCTGATAGGCGCGAACGATGAGGGAAAACGCCCGCTCATCGCCTTTTTGGGCCTTCCGCAGGACGCCAAAATCAGGTTGCTGAAGCGACAAGGTGTCGGAGTATAGCCCCGATTACGTCGGGTTCGTTAGCCCTTTTTGGGTCATCTGTAATGGTTGCTTGAATCCGAGAAAGCCGAGCACAGTCGGGGCAAGATTCGACAGTTCGCCGGTGTCGCGGAGGGTCACTTCGGGGTCGGTGACGATCAGAGGGACGAGATTCGTCGTGTGAGCGGTGTGCGGGCTCGTGCCGTCTGCCACGAGCATCTGCTCGGCGTTCCCGTGGTCGGCAGTGACGAGCGAAACCCCGCCCTTCGCCTCCACCGCGGCAACGACTTTGCCCAGGCACCTGTCCACCGTCTCCACTGCTTTCACCGCCGCGGGGATCGATCCTGTGTGGCCGACCATGTCCGGGTTCGCGAAGTTGACCACCGCGAATGCGTAGGGCTCGCGCGCGAGCTCCTCGACGAAGCGGTCGGCGACCTCCTCGGCCGACATCTCCGGCTTGTGGTCGTAGCTCGGGACGTCGCGCGGAGACGGCAGGAGGACACGGGTCTCACCCGTCCACTCCTGTTCACGCCCTCCGTTGAAAAAATAGGTCACGTGGGCGTACTTCTCGGTCTCCGCGACGTGAAGCTGCGGGACGTGATGCTCGGCCAGCACCTGGGCGAGCGTCTCGGGCACGTCCTGCTCGCCGAAGACGACCGGTGCCTCCAGGTCCGATCGATATCTGGTCATGGTCGTGATGTCGACGCCCGCCTCGATGAGCTGCTGGCTCAGCTGTCTCGCCCGGTCCGGCCGGAAGTTGAAGAAGATCGCGCTGTCACGTGACGGGTCGAGCCGGGGGCGATTCGCAATGACGACGGGCTCGATGAACTCATCCGTGATCCCTCGCTCGTAACTACGCCGCACCGCCTCGATCGGATCCCCCGCATGCTCGCCCGTTCCGTGGACGATCGCGTCGAACGCGCGCTGCGTGCGCTCCCAGCGCTGGTCGCGGTCCATCGCGTAGTAGCGGCCGGCGACCGTGGCGATGCGGTCGGTCGGGAGCTCGGCGAGGTCGTCGACGGCCGAGTGAGGCGAGACGTCGCGCCCGTCGGTGAACGCGTGGATCCACGTCTTCTCCGGCGCGAAGCTAAGCAGCGCTTTGACGTGGTCGATGTGCGAGTGCACACCGCCGTGCGAGACGAGGCCGAGCAGATGCGTGCGGTCACCGCGTTCGAACGCGGCCGCGAGCACGGCGTTCTCGAAGAGCGAGCCGTCCTCGATCGACTTGTTCACGCGCATCAGGTCCTGGAAAAGGATGCGCCCGGAACCGATCGTCAGGTGACCGACCTCCGAGTTGCCCATCTGACCGGGCGGCAGCCCAACCGCCTCCCCCGACGCGTCCAGCATCGTGTGCGGATATGTCCGCCAGAGCCGGTCGAAGTTCGGCGTTTCCGCCAGCTCGACCGCGTTACCGGGGCCGGGCGGAGCGCAGCCCCAGCCGTCGAGGATGACGAGCGCTACGAGCGGATAGCTGCGCGACAAATCGCCGTGAAGGAGTCGAGCTCCAGCGACGCGCCGCCGACGAGCGCACCGTCCACATCGGCTTGTGCGAGCAGCTCGGCCGCGTTGTCCGGCTTGACCGAGCCGCCGTAGAGCACGGGCACTTCGACCTGAGACTTGACGAATGCGTGCGCCTCCTGCGCGATCTCCGGCGTCGCAGTCTTGCCCGTCCCGATCGCCCACACCGGCTCGTAGGCGAGCACGAGGTTGTCGTCGGGCTCGAGCACGGAGAGCTGGCGCCGGAGCACGTCCTCGGTCCGGTTGTCTTCGCGCTCGTGCTCGGTCTCGCCGACGCAGGCGATCACGAACAGCCCCGCCTCGAGGGCCGCGTGGACGCGCTTGCCGACGGTCTCGTCAGTCTCGCCGAAATACTGACGCCGCTCGGAGTGGCCGACGATCGTCCCGTACACGCCGAGCTCGCGCAGCATGCGCGCGGAGATCTCACCGGTGTAGGCGCCCTCGTCCTCCCAGTGCACGCTCTGGGCGGCGACGGCGATCTCCGTTCCCGCGAGGAGCTGCACGGCCACCGCAAGCGAGACGAACGGTGGACAGACGACGACGTCGACGCCTTCGAGGTCCTCGTCGCGTAGGCCGAGGCAGAACTCGGCGGTCTCCGCCGGGCCCTTGAACATCTTCCAGTTACCGGCGATCAGCATCAGGACTCCGGGATCACAGACACGCCGGGGAGGTCTTTCCCCTCGAGCAGCTCGAGCACAGCACCGCCGCCCGTCGACAGCCAGGAAACCTCGTTCTCGAGGCCGAGCTCGGTGAGCGCGCGCGCCGAGTCAGCGCCGCCGACGACGGAGTAAGCGTCCGAGCGTGCGACGGCCTCGGCGACTGCCTTCGTCCCCTCGGCGAAGCGGGGCCACTCGAAGACGCCCATCGGCCCGTTCCAGAAGATCGTTCGCGCCGCCGCGATGTGACGCGCGAAGTCGTTGCGCGTCTCCGGGCCGATGTCGAGGCCGAGCCAGCCGTCCGGCAGGTCGTCGTACGGCGTGATCCTGGCTTCGGCGTTCTCGCTGAACTCGCTCGCCGCCACGACGTCGGTCGGGAGGACGACATCGAACGGGAGTGGATTCTGTTCGCGCAACTGCTCTGCCATCTTCCCGCCGACGAGCACCGCGTCGGCCTTCCCCCCGAGGTTCTCCAGGACGCCGAGCTTGTCGTCGACCTTCGCGCCGCCGGAGATCAGCACGAACGGATGCTCCACGTTCCCTAGGAGCTTGCCGAGCTCCTTCAGCTCCCGTTCCAGCAGCAACCCGGCGTATGCCGGGAGGAGCTCGGCGACGCCGACGGTCGACGCGTGCGCGCGGTGCACCGAGCCGAAGGCGTCTTCGACGAAGAGCTCGTTGTCCGCCGCGAGCTCGCGGGCGAACGCGGGGTCGTTCTCGGTCTCCCCCGGGTTGAAGCGCGTGTTCTCGAGCACGTGCAACCGCCTGTCGTCGAGGAGCTGCTGCAGGCGTTCGCGGACAGGTTGCATCGAGTACTGCGGATCCTCCCCCTTCGGCCGCCCGACGTGCGAGCAGACCGTCACCTGTGCCGCCTCGCGTTGCAGTAAGAGCTGCAGCGTCGGCAGCGAGGCGCGGATCCGGGTGTCGTCAGCGACGCGGCCCCCGTCGAGCGGCACGTTCAGGTCGGAGCGAACGAGGAGGCGCTTACCGCCGACGTCGACGTCCCGGACCGACCGCGGCTGCTTCATTCCGCGGGCCGGACGTGAGTCAGGCGCACCTATGCCGCGACTGACGCCGGGATGTCGGCGGCGATCTTGGAGACGACGTCGACTAGCCGGCAGCTGTAGCCCCACTCGTTGTCGTACCAGCCGAAGACCTTCGCCATCGCGCCGTTCGCCATCGTCAGCTCGCTGTCGACGATGCAGGAGTACTGCGAGTGCACGATGTCGGTCGAGACCAGCGGATCGTCCGCGTAGCGGAGAATCCCCTCCAAGGGTCCGCCGCCTGCCGCCTCGCGATACGCGGCGTTGATCTCGTCGATCGAGGCCTCACGCCCGAGGCGGACGACGAGGTCGGTGATCGAGCCGGTCGGCACCGGCGCGCGCACCGAGATCCCGTCCACCTTCCCCTTCAGGTCGGGCATGACGAGCCCGATCGCGCGCGCGGCTCCGGTCGACGTCGGGATGAGGTTGATCGCGGCCGCCCGCGCGCGGCGCAGGTCCTTGTGCGGCAGGTCGAGGATCTGCTGGTCGTTCGTGTAAGCGTGGATCGTCGTCATGAAGCCCTGCTCGACCGTGAAGTTGTCGTGCAGAACTTTGGCGAGAGGTGCAACGCAGTTTGTCGTGCACGACGCGTTCGAGACGATGTGGTGCTGCTCGGGGTCGTACCGGTCGTCGTTGACGCCCAGCACGATCGTCACATCCGGGTCGGTCGCGGGCGCCGAGATGACGACCTTCTTTGCGCCTGCGTCGATGTGCTTCTGGGCGCCGTCGCGATCGGCGAAGAAGCCGGTCGATTCGATCACCAGCTCGACGTCGAGGTCGCGCCACGGCAGACCGGCGGGATCCTTCTCGGAGAGGACCTTCAGCTCGGTCTTGCCGGCGGTGATGACACCGTCCCCCACTTCGACGTCCTCGTCGAGCTGGCCGAGGACGGAGTCGTACTTGAGCAGATGGCCCATCGTCTTCGCGTCGCCCAGATCGTTGATCGCGACGATCTCGAAGTCGCCGCCCCGCTCGAGCTGCGCCCGGAAGAAGTTGCGGCCGATCCGCCCGAAACCGTTGATGCCTACACGTGTCTTCGCCATGGAAGCGAGTCTAAAGGAGGCAGAGGCACAGGCCGGTGCGCCTCCGGTGAGGCGCGTTGGTTGCGGGCCCAGGTCGACATCGCGTGCGACCGCGACTTGGGTCGGCAGCTTTGCCGGTCGACCGTTTCCTCCCTCTGGCCCGCAGCCAAAGGTGGCGGGCCAGAGGGGAAGCTCCGAGGACGACCTCCCCCTCTGGTTGAACCACGCTCAGGACCGTGGCGTCGGACGGGGTCTGAATCCGGCGCCGGACGAGCGCAGACCCGCCACTGTGAGTATGACGAACGCGTCCACGCAACGACAACACGACGCGAAAGTCAGATAGCCGCGAGTTGTTGCAACTTCTGTAAACGCCGGTGTGCGGCGGCTTTCGTCGTCGGCGGTCGGCATGTGAGCGCAAGCTCACGAAGCGAGAAAGTCGGATGACGCTCGCGGAGCTCTCCGATCTCCTGCAGTTGCGGCGGCAGCTTCACGAACGCCCCGGTGCGCCGAAGCCGCTGGATCGCGCGCAGTTGCTCGTGCGCGGCCCGACTCGTGCGCACAAGGTTCGCGTGGTCGGCATTCGCAAGCCGATTCGCACGGGAGCGAGTCGCAGCCAGGACAGTGCTCTCCTCGAAGACGAGCACGCTGCGTCCTGCTCCGGCAAGGGCGAGCACTCCTTCGATCGCATCCACGCCTTTCGCGTACGCGATGGCGTGACGGCCGCGGTCGGCGACACGAAGGTTGACACCTTCCTCTGCCGCCAGACGCGCGACGAAGTCTGCGCCCTCAGGCTCGGCGCTGCGAAGCTCGAGATGGGGCGCGCGTGGTCCGCTGAGCGATGCACCGCCGAGCAGTGCGCCGCGCAGATACGCGCCACGGCAGCACGCACGTGCGACGACTCGGCGCGGCGGTGCCGAGAGCGGAGTGAGTCTCGCGCTGAGCACACCGGCTTCGTGCAGCACTTGGAGCGCGCGCTCGTCTCCGGCGATGTGCAGTTGGTAGCGCGTCGCACCGTGGAACGCACGGCGCTGGTACGTGCGGATCTCGGATGCGACTCCGAATGCGCGCAGAAGGCTGAATGCGCGTCGCGCGACAGCCGAGTCGGCGACGTCGAGATGGACCGCGACCGCGCCGCGTCCCCGCAGATGGACGCTGCCGGCCGAGTGGAAGAGCCCGGACAGCTCGGCCAGACGATCGCATTCGCTCCGCGGCGCGATCGCGGCGAGCTCGTTGCGGAGGTCCTCAGAGAGTGACACCTTCGAGCGCGAGCATCCGTCGCTTGTAGTCGAGGCCGAGGCCCGGATAGGAGCCGAGTCCCTCGGCGGAGACGATGCGGTGGCACGGAACGACGAGCGGAAACCGGTTGCGAGCACAGACGGTGCCGGCGGCGCGCTGGGCGCGCGGGTGGCCTGCGAGTCGCGCGAGGTCCGAGTACGAGACAACCTCGCCGTACGGCACGCGCCGCATCGCCGAGACGACGTCGCACTGGAACGCGGTCCAGCCCTCGTCGTCGATGGCGACGTCGGCGAACTCGACTGTGTTGCCCTCGAAGTACGCGCCGAACCTGTGGACGAGTCGTTCAACTTCCGGCGTGGATCGGCCACGGACAGGAGCGGGTTTCGCCGGTACCCTCGACCGCGAGGGCGGTGGGTCGACTACCCCGCCCTGGGTGGGGGTTACACGCGCGCCCCCGCGCGCACGCGCGCGTCTACCTAGAAAAGCGCCATGCGCGCTCAGAGAAGCGTCCGCCGTGCGCGGGCGCGGCAACTCGTGCCAGACGAGCCTGGCTCCCTCATGCCACACCTCACCCACGCCCCAGCCTTCAGCCGCGTACGAGACGCACGTCACAGACACCGCGACCAAGCCTACAATCGCCTCCGATGTCCGCCGCTCCAGGCCTTTTCCGCCCCCCCGCCCCGCAGAACGAGCCGGTCAAGGACTACGCACCGGGATCGCCAGAGCGCGAGGAGCTCCGCGTCCGCCTCGAGCAGATGCGCTCCGACCAGATCGAGATCCCGCTTGTGATCGGCGGCAAGGAGATCCGCAGCGGCGAGACCTTCGAAGCGGTTATGCCCCACGACCGCAAGCACGTCCTTGCGACCGTGCACAAGGGCAGCGCGACCCACGTCGACCAGGCGATCGAAGCCGCGGCCGAGGCCTGGGAGGACTGGCACCGGACGCCGTGGGAAGAGCGCGCCGCCGTCTTCCTCCGCGCCGCCGACCTGCTGTCGGGCCCATGGCGCGCCACCCTCAACGCCGCGACCATGCTGGGGCAGTCGAAGACCGTGCATCAGGCGGAGATCGACGCGGCCTGCGAGCTCACCGACTTCTTCCGCTTCAACGTCGAGTTCATGCTGCGCATCTACGCGGAGCAGCCCCGGTCTAGCGCCGGCGTTTGGAACCGTATGGAGTACCGCCCGCTCGAGGGTTTCGTCTTCGCGGTGACGCCCTTCAACTTCACGGCGATCGGCGGCAATCTCCCCGGCAGCGCGGCGCTGATGGGCAACACCGTCGTCTGGAAGCCGGCCTCGACCGCGGCCTACTCGGCGCACTTCCTGATGAAGCTCTTCGAGGAGGCAGGGCTACCGCCGGGCGTGATCAACCTCGTCTACGGGTCCGGCGCGGAGATCGGCGACCCCGCTCTCGCGAGCCCGCATCTCGCCGGCGTGCACTTCACCGGCTCGACGCCCGTGTTCCAGTCGATGTGGAAGACGATCGGCGCGAACATCGCCAATTACCGCAACTACCCGCGCATCGTCGGCGAGACCGGCGGTAAGGACTTCATCGTCGCCCACCCGTCCGCCGACGCCGAGGCTGTCGCGACCGCGATTGTCCGCGGCAGCTTCGAGTACCAGGGACAGAAATGCTCGGCGGCGTCGCGCATCTTCGCGCCCGCCAACCTCTGGCCGGAGATCCGCGACCGCGTCGTGGAAGACGTCGCGACGATCCGCGTGGGTGACGTTGCCGACTTCGGCAACTTCATGGGCGCCGTCATCGACGCGGGCTCGTTCCGCACGCAGAAAGAGGCGATCGAGGAGGCGAAGGCGGCCGACAAGGTGAACGTGCTCGTCGGCGGCGGCTACGACGACTCGGACGGCTGGTTCGTGGAGCCGACGGTCCTCGAGACGACCGACCCGGACTTCCGCACCATGAAGGAGGAGCTTTTCGGTCCCGTCGTCACCGCCTACGTCTACCCCGAGTCGAAGTATGACGAGACGCTCGAGCTCGTCGACAAGGGCGCGCCGTACGGGCTCACCGGCGCCGTGTTCGCACGCGAGCGCGAAGCGCTCGAGATCGCCGACGAGAAGCTCCGCTACGCCGCCGGGAACTTCTACGTCAACGACAAGCCGACCGGCGCCGTCGTCGGCCAGCAGCCCTTCGGCGGAGCTCGCGCGTCGGGGACGAACGACAAGGCCGGCTCGATGTGGAACCTGATCCGCTGGGTCAGCCCGCGCACGATCAAGGAGACGTTCGTGCCGGCGACCGATTACCGCTACCCGTTCATGACGCCCGAAGACGGGCGCGGCGCGCTCTAGCGCGATGAAACGACTCGTCGTGCTGGCCGTGGCCGTCGCGGCGGCACTGGCACTGGGCGCGCAGGCGCGCGCGGGCGAGCGGATCGACGCCGCCGTCGCGGGACTGCAGGCCAACCCCGTCTACGTCGACCCGGACGCGGAGCTTGCGATCGGCAGCGCCGAGCAGGACCGCATCCGCAGCGCGATCGACACGTCGGGCGCCGGGCCCGTGTACATCGCGATCCTGCCCGCTGCCGCGGAGAACGAGACCGGCGGGAATCCCGACGGCGTGCTGCAGGCGCTCCACGACGGCCTGCGGCGCACCGGCACGTATGCAGTCGTCGTCGGCCGGCACTTCCGCGCGGGCAGCGAAGGCGTCCTGCCGCAGGGCGTCGCCGGAAAGCTCGCGACCGAGGCGCTCAACGCTCACCGTGGCGACGGCGTCACCCCGACGCTGATCGACTTCGTCCACCGCGTCGCCGACGCGCGTCAGAGCGGTGGCGCCCCGGGCGGCACCGGCAACGAGCCCGGAACCGGCGGCGGCGTTCTCATCGGCCTGCTCGCCCTCGGCGGCTTGACGTTCCTCGGATTCCGCGCGATCCAGAGCAGTCGCCGCCGGCAGGCAGAGCTCGCCGAGGTGAAGGCGGCGGCACACGACGACCTAATCGCGCTCGCGGACGACGTGCAGAAGCTCGAGCAGCCGGTCGAGTCGAACACGGAGGCGAAGCGCGAGTACGACGAGGCACTCGCGGACTACGACAAGGCAAGCGGCGCGTTCGACCGCGCACAGCGCACGAAGGAGCTCGAGGCAGTCGCGGGCTCGCTCGAAGAAGGCCGCTACCACATGTCCGCAGCCGAGGCCTTGCTCGCCGGCAGGCACCCGCCGGAGCGCCGGCCGCCGTGCTTCTTCGACCCCCGCCACGGCCCGTCGGCGCGCGACGTCGACTGGGCGCCCCCCGGAGGCGTGCCGCGCAAGGTGCCGGCCTGCGAGGCCGACGCGCAGGCGGTCGAACGAGGCGAGGAGCCCGTGTCACGCGAGGTCGTGGCCGGGGGCCGCCGTGTCCCCTACTGGAACGCGCCGCCGTACTTCAGCCCCTGGGCAGGCGGCTACTTCATGCCGTTCGGCGGCACCGGCTTTCTCTCCGGCCTGTTCGTGGGCGAGCTGCTCGGCGGCGCCTACGGCGGCTGGGGCTACGGCAGCTGGGGCGGGTCGGGCGTGCCCGGCGGCTTCGGCGGGTGGGGCGACGGCGGCGGGGCCGCTTCGACCGACTTCGGCGGCGGCATGGACTTCGGCGGCGGCGACTTCGGCGGCGGCGGAGGAGACTTCTAGGACGGGAATGGCCACACTGAGACGGTGATCCACTCCGTCTTCCACGCGATCGGGGTCTTCTTCAGCCACTTGACGGCGGTCGAGTGGAAGTGGCTGGCCCTCGGCATCCTCGCGCAGCTCGGCAAGCTCGTCGCCGTCTCCCGCGCGTGGACGAACATCGTTCGCGCCGCATACCCGCACGAGCGCGTCCGCTGGCGCACGATGTTCGGGGCCTACGTCGCGGGCACGGGAGTGAACGCGATCATCCCTGCGCGCGGCGGCGACGTCGTCCGCCTCTTTCTCGCCAAACGGCGGATCGAGCATGCGACCTACACGACGCTCGTCTCGACGTCGCTGCTGCAGACGCTCTTCGACATGGTCGTCGCCGGCTGTTTCGTCCTCTGGGCCCTGACGCAGCACGTCCTTCCCGGCATCGACGTGCTCAAGAGCCCGAGCCTGCCGTCGCTCGACTACGGCTGGGCCTTCCGCCATCCGACCGCAGGGCTGATCCTTTTCCTCCTGCTGCTCCTCTTCGGCGCGGCGCTCGTCGCCTGGGTCGCCGAGCGCGTCGAGCAGTTCAAGGCCAAGGTTGCGCAAGGTTTCGCGGCGTTCGCGAACCGCAACTACTACGCCACGCGCGTCGTGCCGTGGCAGCTCCTCGACTGGACGCTCAGGCTCGTCACCGTCTTCTTCTTCCTCCGCGCGTTCCACATCCCGGCGACGTTGCACAACGCGCTGCTGGTGCAGGTCAGCCAGAGCCTCGCGACGATCCTCCCGGTCAGTCCCGCAGGGATCGGCACCGAGCAGGCGCTGCTCGTCTACATCTTCCGCAACGTGACGACCAAGAGCCTCGCGCTCAGCTTCAGCGTGGGCATGCGTGTCACGCTGATCGTCGTCAACGCACTCGTCGGCTTCACCGCGATCCTCGTCATGACCGGCACGCTAAACGTCCGTAGGCAGGCCGAAGCCGATCGCGCCGGCACGAAAAAGCCGGCGGGAGTGAAGGTTTCGGACGGCCGCTAGTCGCGACCGTCCGAGAAACCGTCCGTCCACGAACCCTGGCTATGGCTGGCAGCCGGCGTATCCGACTTCTTCGGAGCGGCCGACGCGTTGGCGACGCCAAACGTCACGGCGACCACGACGAGAGCTCCTACTGAGAGCATTTTCCGCAGCATCCTGATCACCTCCCTTCCTAGAACCTGACGTCCTGGAGTGCTTCCGCCGCCCGGCGGTAGAGCGCCGCCGCGGCGCGGTCGTCGCCGCGTCGCGATGCGAGGTCGCCCTGGGCCGTCCAGGCAACCGCGCGGTGGCTGGCAGAAGAAAGCTGTGACAGGTTGAGCTCGGCCTCGGCGAACGCCTGATGCGCGTCGTCGAAGCGGTCCTGCTCCATCAGCGCGCGGCCCAGCACGATCAGCGCGTTGCCCGTTTCGTCGAGGAAGTCGGGGCGACCCTCCAGCAGCTCGACCGCATGGCGCGCCTGCTCTTCCGCGAGCTCCCATTCGCCGGCGCCGAGGTGCACCTGCGCGAGCGACGAAACCGCCTGCGCTGCGTCCGGCTCGCTGCCGACCTCGAGCGCGACCGAGAACGCTCGCTTCAGGTACTCGACGGCGTCGTCGGGCTTGCCGAGCAGGTAGTTGAGGCCGCCGAGGTTGTTGAGGAGCCGGCCGACGTTCTTGCGGTCGCCGTGCACCTCGTACAGCTCCTTCGCGCGCTCGGCGAGGGCGCGGGCACGCAGCCACTGCCCGTCTCGCTCGGCGACCAGGGACGCCTGGAAGGTGACGTGCGCGACGGTCAGGGTGTCGTCGATCCGGTCGGCGAGCTCGAGCGCGCGCTCGATGTCCTCACGCGCGGCCGCGAAGTCGCGCTGGCGGCGCGCGCAGCGCGAGCGCCACTCGAGGATGTGGGAGCGCAGCCGGTCACACGGCAGGTCGGAGCGGTCGGCGAGGTCGAGCGCCTCGGTCAGCAGCGTGATCGCGGTGTTGATCGAGGTGAGCTTGTAGCGGCAGACGCCCATCCGGTACAGCACGTCCGCTCGTTCGACGTCGGAGAAGACGACGTCCTCGGAGAGCTCGCGTGCGCGCGTGAGCAGGTCGAGCGCCGGGCGGAGCTCGCCCTGCGACGTGCGCGCCCAGCTCTCGGCCAGTAGCGCGCGGAACTCGAGCTCGCGCGCCTCCGGCGAATGCTTGATCCCCTCGAGCGCCTCGAGCACCTCCTCGAAGTGCTGCCCCTCGACCGCGGCCTCGGCCCGCGTAACCGCGGCCTCGACCTCGGCGTACTCGTCCCAGGTCTGCCCGGTCTGGAGGTACGAGCTGTCGACGCCGAGCCGCTCGGCGATCCAGGCCAGCGTCTGCGGCGTCGGGCGCGTCTTGCCCCGCTCGATCTGGCTGACGTACTCCTTGGAGAAGCGATCGCCTGCGAGATCCGACTGGGTCAGGCCCGCGGCGACGCGCAGCTGGCGAAGCCGGGTCCCGAGACCCGACGACACGCGCGTCTGCGGCGCGACCGAAGTTAGAGTGCGGCCTTCCATTGCGGCACGTCACCTATCGGCGTGCCGCGTGCTCGAGGGGATCGCTTGCGCGAGTGACTCGAACGAGGGACTACGCGCGGCCCGCTTTGTGCAGTTGGGCGTAGATGGAGCGCGCCGTCTTGGCGGGAACGCCCGGGACGCCCTCCAGCTCCTCCTGCGTCGCGGCGAGGAAGCGCTCGGCAGAACCGAAGTGCTGCAGCAGCGCGCGGCGACGTACCGGGCCGACGCCCTCCAGCTCGTCGAAGATCGACGCGAACGACCGCTGGTCGCGGCGCTGTCGGTGAAAGCCGACGGCGAAGCGGTGCGCCTCGTCGCGGACGCGCTGCAGCAGCTGCAGGCCTGGTGAATGTGGATCCAGCCGGATCGGGTCCGGCCGTCCGGGGACGAAGACCTCTTCGATCCGCTTCGCAAGCGCGACGACCGCCACGCGCGGGAGGTCGAACTTGTGCATCGCGGCGAGCGCGGCGGAGAGCTGGCCCTTGCCTCCGTCGATCACGACGAGGTTCGGCATCGCTGCGAAGGACTCGTCGTAGTCCTCGGCGGTCACGTCGGACAGTCGTGCGAAGCGGCGGGACACGACCTCCGCCATCGCGGCGAAGTCGTCCATCCCGTCCTGCCCTCGCACGCCGAACTTGCGGTAGTGCGCCTTCTTCGCCACTCCGTCCTGAAAGACGACCATCGAGCCCACGTTGTCCTGGCCCATCACCGTCGAGATGTCGAAGCACTCGATCCGGAGCGGCAGCGCCTCGAGGTTCAGCACCTCGCGCAGCTCCTCGAGCGCCTCGACCCGGCGCAGGCGCTTCAGCTCCGCCTGGTGTGACTCGGAGGCAAGCGCGTGGCGCGCGTTCTCGCCGGCGAGCTCCTGCAGCCGGCGCTTCTCCCCGCGCTCGGCGGCCCGCACCTCGACGCGCGCGCCGCGGCGCTCGGAGAGGAACTCCGACAACGCCGTGAGGTCGCCTGCGTCGCGCGGAACGACGATCTGTGGCGGCACGCTCGGAGCGGATCCGTAGTACTCCAGGCAGAACGACTCGAGCACCGTCGTGATGTCCTGCCCGCCCACGTTCTCGAGGTGAAACGAATAGCGGTCGATCAACCGCCCGTCGCGCAACGGGAAGACCTGGATGACCGCCCTGTCGCCTTCCGCGGCGAGCCCGATCACGTCGATCGTGCCGACGGAGCGCCGGTCGGCCGCCTGCCGCTCGGCGAGATGCTGGACGCTGCGCAAACGGTTGCGGTAGCGCGCCGCCTCCTCGAAGCGCTCATCCGAGGCGGCGTCGCGCATCTTCTCCTCGAGCTGCCGCTGGATCGGCTCCGTCTCGCCAGAGAGGAACTCGATCACCTCGTCGATGATCGCGCGGTAGTCCTCGTTCGAGACGTAGCCGACGCACGGCGCCAGGCAGCGGTCGATGTGGTAGTCGAGGCATGGGATCCCGGAGTGGCGGCCCGGCTTCGGTCCCTCGCACGGCCGGTACGGAAAGACCCGGTTGAGCACGTCGAGCGTTTCGCGCACCTTCTTCGCGTTCGCGTACGGCCCGAAGTAGACGACGCCCCGCCGGTGGCGCTCGCGCGTGAACATCACGCGTGGGTACTCGTCCTCGATCGTGACGGCGATGTACGGGAAGGACTTGTCGTCGCGAAGCCGCACGTTGAACGGCGGCCGGTGCCGCTTGACGAGGTTCTGCTCCAGGTGGAGCGCCTCGACCTCGTTCTGGGTGACGATCACGTCGATGTCCGTGACCCGCTCCGGTAGCTGCCGAATCGCCGTGCGCGTGTCCGCGCTCTGCTGAAAGTAGGAGCGAACCCGCGGCCGCAACGACTTAGCCTTGCCCACGTAGAGGACGTCCCCACTCTCGTCGCGGAACAGGTAAACCCCCGGCCGCGCAGGCAGCGCTTTGAGCTGATTCTCGAGCCGAGACGCCATCAATCCAGCCTAGCCCCGCCCCGACCGATCACCTCAACCCCAAAGGGACGGAGGCTAAAAGCCCAAAGGGCTTAGCCAAAGGCCGCACCGATGCTCCCGCGAGCACGCGCAGCATGCTCGCGGAGCACGGCAGAGAACAGCCGCCAACCAACCAAAGAGCGCGCGGGCTCAGCCCGCGCGCGTTCCCCGCGAAGCGGCGTAACCCCCACCGACCGAAAGCGCAGCTTTCGGTCGGAAAAGAAGCGGCCCGGGTGGAGAGACCGGGCCGCTTCGGCTACTGCCAGGATCCGCGTGGAGGCTGTGGCGAGCTTCCCGGGTGTGCTCCCTGCGGCGAGAGCTTGGCAACAAGACCCTGACTCCTGTCAATTATCGGATGCCGAGATCAGAGGTCCTGCCCTTTTCGGGGGATCTTTCTGCGGCTAGACTCCACGGTCCCGGCATCGGGCCGGCGGTCTAGGGTCTCTTTGTTGCCTCATCCTCGATACGTCATCGCGCTCCTCAGCGCCCTGGCGGCGCTCGCGTCGCCCACGGCCGCGCTCGCGAGCGCGAACATGTTCATGGGCGCCGCCGAGGACGAGGGACGCAACGCCGACCCGCAGGTCGCGATGACGAAGATGGAGCTGGCGAAGGCGGCCGGATTCGACACCATCCGCATCACGGCCAACTGGTCGACCGGAGAGAACGCGGTGCCGCCCGACCAGCTGCAGGCGCTTCAGTCCATCGCGGCGGCGGGTCTGTTCCTGGACATCCGCATCATCGCGACCGTGATGCCGATCGGCAGCCGCGTGACGCCGCTGACGGCGACGGCAAAAGCGCAGTTCGCCCGGTTCTCGGCCGACCTCGTCCGCCGCGTCCCGTCGATCCGTGAGTACATCATCGGCAACGAGCCGAACCTCAACCGGTACTGGCTACCGCAGTTCGGCCCCAGCGGCGACGACGTTGCCGCGCCGGGCTACGTTCAGCTGCTTGCGCGCACCTACGACGCGATGAAGGCGGTCGACCCGAAAGTCTTCATCAACGGCGGCTCGGTCTCCCCGCGGGGGATCGACCGCCCCGGCACCGGCCGCGACACGCACTCGCCGACGGCGTTCATCACCGACATGGGCATCGCCTATCGCGCCATGAAGCGCACCAGGCCGATCATGGACGGCTTCGCGTTCCATCCCTACGGCGAGAGCTCGAGCACGTCCCCGTCGTTCGTGCACACGATCGGCACCTCGCTGGGCCTCGCGGACTACCCGAAGCTGGTTTCGCTGCTCGGCAAGGCCTTCAACGGCACGGCGCAGAAGGGATCCACGCTTCCGATCGTCTACGACGAGTACGGGGTCGACACGCAGATCCCGGTCGCGAAGCGGAGCTTTTACGGCGGGACGGAGCCGGCGACGACCAAGCCCGTCACCGAAGGTGTGCAGGCCGCCTACTACGACGAGGCGCTCCGCATGGCGGCCTGCCAGCCGACCGTCCGCGGGTTTCTGATCTTCCACGTGACCGACGAGACCGACTTCAACCGCTGGCAGTCGGGCGTGTACTACGCCGACGGAACGCCGAAGTCGAGCCGCGCCACGGTGAAGGCGTCGATCAACGCCGTCCGCGCCGGCGCGTACGAGTGCGGCGAGCCGCCCGTGACCGACGAGACGTTCGGCTGGGTGCTCATCTCCCACTCCCACTAGAGCTAGCATCGTCGGCGTGGACGGCCAGTACGTCGCGTACACGTTCTTCCGGGTCGACCCGGCGTGGCGCCGGCTGCCGGTCGAGGAGCGCGCCGCCGGCAAGGACGCCTTCGCCGAAGTCGTCGAAGACTGGTCGACACGGATGGACAGCCTCCGCGTCTACAGCGTCACGGGCGTGCGGCCGGACAGCGACTTCTTCCTCTGGAAGATCACGCAGAGCTACGAGGACCTGGGCGAGCTCGGCGCCGCGCTGAACGCGACCCCTCTGGCCGGATGGCTCGAGACGCCGTACTCGTACCTGGCCACGACGAAGGCCTCGGCGTACACGAAGGCGCGCCGCGCACGCCGCGTGATCCCGAAGGGGTCGGCCTACCTTGTCGTCTACCCGTTCGTGAAGGTGCGACCGTGGTACGCGCTTGCTCCGGACGACCGGCAGCGGGCGATGGACGAGCACATGCGCGTCGGTGCTGAGTTCGCGACGATCCACAACCACACCACCTACTCGTTCGGGATCGACGACCAGGAGTTCATGACCGCGTTCGAGTGCGACGAGCCCTCGGACTTCATGCACCTGATGCTGACACTGCGCGAGAGCGAGGCGTCCCGCTACACCGAGCGTGACACGCCGATCTTCGTCGGGCAGCACGTGGAGATCCGCGCCGCGCTCGACGCGCTCGACGGCGCATCGTCTCGCGTCGAAGCCTGAGTCTCAGCTGATTGCCTAGACTCGGGCCGCGGACTCGCGCCACCGCTTCAGCTGCCGGAGCCCGATCGCCGCCGGGAGGAGCGGCAGCCAGAGGTTGAAGATGCGGTACGCGCAGACGGCGAGCACCGCCTGCGCGAGCGGGATCCCCGTCCACGCCAGCGAGAACGAGACGAGGGCCTCGACAGAGCCGGCGCCGCCGAGGGGCAGCGTCCTCCGCGTCAGTGCGTAGCCGGTCGCGTAGCCGATGACCAGGCCGGCGAGATCGGGCGAATCGTGGAACGCTCGCAGGCAGGCCCAGAGGCAGCCGATGTCGCCCACCCAGTAGAGCGTCGTGCCGACGAACGCTCCACCGTGGTCGGCACCTTGCCGGGCCAGGTGACGCAGCATGTTCACGGCGTCGAGCGCGTGCCGGACCGCGGCGCGCCAGCCGCCCTCGTCGCGCACGCGATGGCGCAGGCCGAGCGCCCCAAAGGCCGCGACGAAACCGAGCGGGACTGCGATCGCCCACGGCAACGTGAAGCCGAGGCTGGGGTGCGTCGAGCCACGCGCGAGGATGATCACGGCGGCGAGCGCGGCCACCGGTGCGAGCACGGCGTACTCGAGCACGCCCAGGCCAAGTACGCGCACGCGCGCCTCGCGTGGATCGAGCCCGGCGTCCTCGAGGGCATGGCGGTCGACGACGAAGCCGCCGCGGATGACGAAGACACCGAACCCTGCGGCGACGATCGCACCTGCGCGCCCGATGCCCAGGCGCGGGCCGCCCTGCACGCGCGCCAGCTCGCGGTAGGCGACGACGTAGCCGAGATAGGCAGCCACCTCCATCGCGAAGGCGATCGGCAGCCAGTTCGGGTCGACCGCCCGCAGCTCGCGATAGACGATGCCGAAGCCGGCCGCCCATGCGATCCCGATCACGGCCGCGAGCGCGAGGCCCGCCCCGATCAAGACGAGCAGCGCGTGCTGGGCCGGGTCCCGCTCCAGGTGCGGGGCCGGCCGAAGGAGTCGCCTGAGCTTCACCCCTCTCGGATCGGCTGCCGGGGCATTTCGTTAAACCCCGTAGTGGTGACGGGCTCGCCACACACGCCACATGGCGAAGCCCGCGCAGCCGATGACCCCGACGAAGCCGAGCTGCTCGTAGCCCGGCCAGCCGTGCCAGAAGTAGAGCCCGATGGCGGCCACGATCAGCAGCGCCGAGCCGTAGAAAACGACGATCTCGCGGGTCGACCAGGTCGAGATCTCGTCCCGGCGATCGCGCCACATCAGATAGATGAAGAATGCGACCGCGAGGAAGAAGGCAATCCGCAGCAGCATCCCGATCGCCGCCGCCGCCGTGTAGAGGTTCAGGAGCATGATCGCGAGCACGATCGCGACGATGATCAGGAAGCCGCGTAGCGTCGGCCGGTCGGCCAAGAACTTGCCCACGAACGTAGGCTAGCTTCATCCCCCGACCACGACCCGAGAGAGGTAGCACGTGATCGAAGAAGGCAAGGCTGCCCCGGACTTCGAGTTGCAGAGCGACACCGGCAAGCCCGTCAAGCTCTCCGACCTACGGGGCCGGCCCGTCGTTCTCTACTTCTACCCCAAGGACGACACGCCCGGCTGCACGACGGAGGCTTGCGAGTTCCGCGACGCGTATGACGTCTTCCGCGAGCGCGGCGCCGAGGTCCTCGGCGTCAGCCCCGACGACGTCGTCTCGCACGAGAAGTTCAAGACGAAGTACGAATTGCCGTTCACGCTGCTCGCCGATCCTGACCACCAGGTCGCGGAGAAATACGGCGTATGGGGCGAGCGAAAGTACGCCGGCAAGACCTACATGGGCATCAACCGCTCGACGTTCCTCATCGACGCCGACGGCAAGATCGCGCGCGCGATGCTCGGCATCAAGCCGGCCGGACACGCCTCGGAGGTACTGGACTCGCTTCCCTGAACTCCCTCGTCCGGGTGACGGCAGGCCGACGCGACGGTGGAACACTCCGAGTGGCGGCCCGATGCAGCTTCGCCTCTCCGACCCGAGCTACACGGATCGTCTGGCGCACTTCCTGCGGAGCCTTGGCCAGACGGTGCTCGACGCCGGGCCGACCCGGCTCGAGGTCGACACCCCGCGGTCCGAGCTGGAGATCTACTTACGCGTGTGGAACGTGCTCTACCCCGACGCCGAGGTCCAGCTCGCCGGCACCGGCGAGGATGCGGCGCCGGCCGCATAGGGCCGGACCGCGCCGACGTACGCCATCGCGTAGCGCGTCTCGAAGAGGCTCGAGATCTTGACGACGTCGCCCGTGTGCGGCGCGTGGATGAAGGAGCCGTTCCCGATGTACATACCCTCGTGCTGCGGCACGCCGATCGAGTTCGCGTGGAAGAAGATGAGGTCGCCGGGCTCGAGCTGATCGCGGGGCACGCGCCGGCCCTCGTAGTACTGGAATCCCGTGTAGTGGCCGAGCTTGATCCCGAGCTGGCCGTACACGTACATGGTGAGGCCCGAGCAGTCGAAACCCTCGGGCGTCGACCCGCCCCACACATAGGGGACGCCGAGGAACGTGTAGGCGAGCGCGACGGCCTGTCCGCCGAGCGTGTTTGTCGGGACGTCGGGTAGCGGCTGGCTGGACAGGCGCGGAAGGAACGTCGGCACGCCCGCGAGCGACGCCTGCGCCGCAGGCAGCTGCGGCAAGCCGAGCACGACGGCCGCATCGCTTCCCACCGTCGCGGGATGCGCGGCGCGCGCCATCCCGACGAGCAGCTGCGTGCCGGGTGCGAGGCCGAGCGACGGATCGGAGACATAGGCTCGCAGCGCCACGAGCCCGGAGCCGGTCCGGCCCGGCGACACCGCCTCCTGCAGCGCGACGACGTAGCTGCCGCCGCCGAGCGAGATCAGCGCGTTCGGCCCGACGACGTAGCCGGTGCCGTCGACCACGAGCCCGTCGACACGGGCTCCCTTCAATCCGCGCGCCGGCACGACGAGGCGCTTGACAGTTACGCGGCCATTGAACATCGAGACGTCCCTGAGCTCCACGCGCGCGGCGGTCGCACGCGACCAGCCGATGCGGAGCACGGAGCCGTCCGCGGGATACGCATAGGCGCCGCCGGCCGCCTCGCCGATCAGGCTGCCGTCCGTGCCGCGCACCTCCGCGAGCCCGAGCGTGCCTGCGCGCGCAGGCGCAGCGAGAACGAGAAGGAGTGCCGCTAGCCCCGCCGCTCGACGCGCCATCGAGCGCGGGAGTCTACTGGGCAGGGCGGCATGGCGTCAGTGTCCAACGCGACGATCTCGCCGAACCCGGGCGGAGTCAGCCAGTACCGCTGCGTTCTCCTGCCGGCGCCGTAGCGAGTAAGAGGCGCTATGCCCCGGGATAGGGGACGCCAGGGGCGTGCTCGGCGAAACACGTTGCGCAGATGCCGTGCGTGATGAGGTGCGGTAGTCCGCCCTCGCCCTCGAGCGCGCGACATCGGTCGGCCGTCCCGCGGCCTCCACACCACGCGCACACCTTCACCACGTGGGCGGCTTCGGCTCCAGTGCTCTTGCATGCGGCCATCGTCAGAGAGTGTCGGCCGGAGATGAGCCGGCGACATGACCCGATCGTGCTAGTTCGGCGGCGAGGCGGGCCGGTGGCGTAGTTGAACTAGCAACCAATCAGCGACGGGGAGCGCGGATGAGCGCCCGGATGGAAACGCCGCCGAGCACGAGGCCGGCCACCAGGAAGATCCAGCCGAACGTCCCTCGCACACCCTCAGTGTCTTGATCGGCCGTGATCACAAGCGCGACCCCCCACGCGAACAGCAGCATCGCAGGAAGAAAGAGGAACCATGCGAGGGCGCGCAGCATCGCGCGGCAATCTAGCCTCGCATGTATGCGGATGAGAGGACTTGAACCTCCACAGGGTTCTCACGGAAGTGGGTCACATGGTGCCTCCAGGTGAAATGCGGGTTCGCGGCCGTCGCGTGTCCCCGTTTCCCCCTGAGCGCGCTGTCTACCACGACCGGTTTGTTGTGAGAGAAGATGCCGGGCGTGAATGAGCCCGAATCCGTGGCCCCAGTGATCGCTCAGAACACGCTTGCGAGTCTGGTCGTCCAGTTGTCTCGCGCCGTTGAGCAGACGAGCGAACTCCTCGAAGCCGCGACCGACCTTCATCGCAAACTCACCGAGTTGCACGGCTCCTTGACGGAGCCGCTGGTGGATCTTGAACACTTGCTTGCGGAGGCGCAGAAACACACGCCGAAGCAGCCAGGGTGATCGTGACCGGGGCGGGCCCGCTTTAGCTCGGCCTCGTCTAGGGCGGCTCAGCTTGAGCGCGCCCTCCCGCTCGATCTCGTAGCGCCGGCAATCGGGAGGGCCGGGAAGTCTCGAACGCCCAATCGCCGCGCGTCGGTATTCCACCCGAACGGACGAGCATGGGCTGTGGGAGCGGCGCCGCAGATGCCACTGCCGCAGCGTATGCCGAGGCGGCCTCCTTTGGCTTTTTCGAGGAGGCCGCCTCGTTTCCGATCGGACTCGGATCAGTCGTTGCTGCCGCGCGCGCCGGGCAGGTCGTTTTCGTCTGCCCAGTACGGCTCGCGGCTACCGGCCTTTGCGAGCCCGCGGCTCACCATGTAGCCGACACCGACGATCGCGATGTAGAGCCAGGCGCGGCTCGCCGGGAACGCGTCGACGTTGTCGTTTCCATTGCCGTCGCCCTGGCCGACGATCGCCGAGGCAATCAAGATGCCTGCGATGATCGCGAGCATCGCCCAGAGCTCGGTTGTCTTGAGTGAGTGCTTCGTCTCCGTCGTCAAACGGGCGATCACACCCGACCCGCCCGACCTTTCGGACGCGCGTCTACTTCGTACAGCATCGGTCGCCATACCAACCCCTTCCAACGTGTGGTGCGGCCTTGGTCTGGGGCCGGCTTATTGACAGTCCACCCGGGCTACCCCGCCGTATCCCACTCAAACACGCAAAAGGATCAGAGCATCAGCCAGTAGTTCTTGCCGAGTCGCCGCAGGGTCTCGCCGGCAACGTCCCGAGTCTTGAGGCCGGCCGACCCTTTCGCCGCAGATAGGGCAAGCGCGGCCTCGTCAGCCGTGATCCCCTGCGCCTCCAGCACGAAACGGGTGTGAATCGGCCGAGTGCGCTCCCTTGCGACGTCATTAGCTGGCCGCTTGGGGCGACCGCGACGGAAGGTCTGGGCCAGCCCGGCGCGCCGTCGAGGTTTCGCGAACCTAGCGCGTCGAGATATCTATCTCCCTTGAGTTACGACGAGAAGACAGTCGAGGCGCTGATCAAGATGGAGGTTGCCTGCCGGCTCGCACTGGAGTCTCTGCCAACGCTGCCGACCGAGACTGAGGAAGCGTTGCGCGAACCCATCGAGACACTGTGCCAGCTGACCGAGCGCGAGTTGAAGCGTCTTCAGCCCACTTACACGCGTTCGGAGAACCTGGACTAACCGCGCGGATCGCGCTCGCGCGCGACCTCAGCAGGTCGACCTTCGCGCTTCTCGACAACCCAATACGCAGGGTTCGTCTCGATCACGCTCTCCACGTCGAGCGCCTGATGATTAGCCGCGATGATGAACCGTCGAGCATCACCCCGAACCGCTTCGTACTCGCTGATCGTGAGTGGCCCAACCCTTTCAAGGCATCCGGGATCTGAGCACTCGCAGATCAGGCCGTCGAGCAGCTCGGAGGAGCGGGGATCAGGACCGAGCTTCTCCTTGATCTCGATCACCCGCTCATTGACCTCACGGAAGACAGCTTCGTTTTTCGCCAGTCGAGACTCCCGCGGCTCCATCAACCCAGGTTAGCCCGCGGAAGCCAGCGACCGCCGATCGGGCCGGGTCGCCCCGGCGGCGAAACCCCTGCTGATCCCGAGGGTGCGGATGAGAGGACTTGAACCTCCACGGGTTCCGACAACACTGGCGCGACGTGTCGGAACGTGGCGGCTAAGCGGTTTCTGTGGTCTCAGGTGATGGTCGGGGAGCGGGTTCGCGGCGGGTTTACGGCCTGAGCGCGGACCCGGGCTTTCGGCCCCAGGGAAACCGCCTGCTCTTCTACTGCCCCGACTGCGCCGAGCGCGAGTTCAGTCAGAAGCTGTGGGCGACCGATTCGTGAGGTGGGCTGGCCCTAAGGTCGGCGCGCCAAGACTCCTCCCCACCCAACAGGGCCGCCTGCCGGGACGCCCTAGGCGCGCCACCTCCGATGATGCCGAGCCGCCACTGGGCCTCGTATGACCCGAGCCGGTCAATAGTTCCCTCACGGGCCGCGCTAGGGTCGGCATGGTGCACGTCGTCATCAATCACTTCCGCCTGCGCGACCCGGTGACCGACGCGACCGTGGGCGCTGTCGTGACGACCAGGCTGGGTGCCTAGCGACGGGCCAAGAAGACGTACTCGGGGCTGTTGTCGTCGAGCGGTTCGCCGGCGAATCCGCCATAGAGAGCTTCCAGCCGTAGGCCCGCGACGTCGAGGAGCCCCAGCCATTCGTTCTTGGTTGCCCACCACAGCGAACCGGTTCCACCATCGTCCAAGCTGATGTCGACTCGGTTATCGCTGATGCTGTAGTGGTTCGTGTGCGGTAACGGCGTCTCGGCATGCCGGCCGTCTATGGCGGCTGCGAGGTGATGGTCGAAGGCGAACGCATTCCAGGCGAAGCGGCCGTTAGGCCGAAGCGACGCCGCCACCCGCTCAAAGCAGCGGCGACGATCGGCCCACGTGGGCAGATGCAGCAGAGACCGCCCGGGGCAGTAGATCAAGGCCGCCGGTTCCTCGATTTCAAGCTCCCGTATGTCTGCTGCGCGCAGGTCGAGCTCGACTCCCTTCTCAAGCGCGCGCACTCGAGCCTGCTCGAGCATCGCCGGCGAAGAGTCAATCCCGACCACACGCCTGCCCGTTGCCTGAGCAACCGGGATCGCAACGCGCCCGTTACCAACCGCAAGCTCGACCAGTAGCCCGTCAGCCTCACGGGCAAGCCCGACGTAGAACGGGACATCAGCGACGCCAGTCGACCACTCCGCGTATCGGTCCGCCCAGGCGTCGTACCAGCTCGACATGGCAACACCAATCTACGCGCAAAGGAGGCGGCGTCCGGCTTGGCGAGCGATGCTTCTATGTCTGTCAAGTCACGGTCGGCGGTCCGCCGCTTCCCTCGACGAGTGAGTGGCTCGCCAGATGCGCGAGTGTGTTCGGGATGACGCCTGAGCGCCTGTCGGGCGTCAGCCGATTCGCTCGGCCAGCCCGATGAGAATGCCCTCGGGGCCTCGGATGTAGCAGAGCCGATACGTGTCTTCGTACCGAACCACTTCGTCGACGAGCTGCGCGCCGTGCTTCCGGAGCCGAGCGAGCGTATCGTCGAGATCGTCGACGGCGAACATGACACGCAGGTAGCCCAGAGCGTTCACCGGGGCGTTCCGGTGATCCTCGGCCACAGGCGGCGCGAGAAATCGCGAAAGTTCGATCCGGCCGTGGCCGTCGGGCATACGCATCATGGCGGTCTCGACGCGCTGGTCGCGCAGTCCAGTGACGCGCCCTGACCAGTCTCCTTCGATCATGGCGCGCCCTTCGAGTTCGAGGCCCAGCTCGGCGAAAAAAGAGATAGCGGCATCAAGCGATTCCACGACGATGCCGACGTTGTCCATCCGTTGAAGCGCCACGGGCCATTCTTGCGGATCAAAGATCACCGGTCCGCAAGGCGCGCGCGATCAGATGCGCTCGACACTACGACGCCGCGACCGCGGCAGAAGGAGGAAGGCGGTGACCCTGGACGTTCACGTCACCTACTCGTACGGCGCGTATCGGTGATGAAGCATCAGGTCGTTGCCGTCGGGGTCCGTGAAGTTCGCCATGAAACAGACTCCGGTGTCGAGGGTTTCCCCATCAAACTTGACGCCCTTCGCTTCGAGTTCCCTACGGGCCCGCTCCACGTCGTCAACGTGGAAAGCAAGATGAGCGCCCTTCTGCGGTCGAAATTCCTCGCCGAAGCGTTCCGGCTCCCAGATGTTCAGGCATGTCTCGCCTGCCCAAAACTCAAGGTCTCGGTGTTCATCGCGGCGTAGCCCCAGTGTCTCGCC
>VAXO01000098.1 GCA_005888435.1 Actinomycetota bacterium
CGGAACGTTTATTGACTCAGTGTTGACCGGAAACGCGGCGGCTGCCACAAACTCCCTGCATATCGAAAGAGTGCGGATGAGAGGACTTGAACCTCCACGGGGTTTCCCCCACACGGACCTGAACCGTGCGCGTCTACCAATTCCGCCACATCCGCGCGGAGGCCCAGTGTAGCGGCGCTCGGAGGCGCTCATTCCACGGGGAGCCAGGCGTCGCGCAGAGCGTGGTGGATCACCGCGCCGACCTTGTCACTAAGCGTCGGGGCCGTTGAGTACCCGAGGCCACCGACGGCTTCCTGCAGCGTCATGACAAGATCGTCCGTACCATTTAGTTCCTGAAGTGGGGTCTCGTCATCTTTGCGGCCGGGCTCGCACTCGCGC
>VAXO01000085.1 GCA_005888435.1 Actinomycetota bacterium
CCCGGCGCCGACCCACACGACCTCGCCGGAAGCGCAGAGCTGGTCGAGCTGGCCCGGAGCGAACCCGGGCACACGGCGCGGCAGAACCTCCGACTCCCACAACGACACCGGCAGCGACAGCCCCTGCAACGGGACGAGCGCCTCGCGCAGCGTCGCGCGCCGGTCGACGCCTTGCCAGTTGGGCAGGAAGCGCCCGAGCGACGCCTGCTCCGCCGGCTCGACTTCCTTGCGCAGCGCCGCGAGCGACGCGCGGCGGAGCCGCCGCAACACATCGGGATCGCACCATTCCCGCTCAGTCCCGCCCGGGCGCAGCTCGCCGCGCACGAGCTGTTCCTCGCGCTCGAGCCGCTGCAACAACGGCTCGACGTCGCGGCCGAACCGCTCGTTTGCCTGCGCCGTCGTGAACGGCCCGCGCCCGCGCGCGTAACGCAGCACCAGCTGCTCGAGCGACTCCGGCCCTCCCTCGAGGAAGACCTCCGGGAGGCCGCCAGGGGGCATCACGCCGAGGGCGTCTCGGTAACGGCCGGCGTCCTCCGCCGCAATCAGCCGCTCCTCGCCCGCGAAGCGCACGAGCAGCGCGCGCCGCTCGCGCAGCAGCGTCTGCGCGAAGCCTTCGTCGTATTCGCCGGCGCGCAGATCGCCACGCAGGCGCAGCTGGTCGTGTAGGTGGTCGGCGTTACGCGGAGAGCCGCGCAGCTGCGCCTCGACCTCCTCCACCGCGCCGGCGTCGAGCAGGTCACGCAGCTCCTCCTGACCGAGCAGCTCGCGCAGCAGGTCGCGGTCGAGCGACAGCGCCTGCGCGCGGCGCTCCGCCGGCGGCGTGTCGTCCTCGTACATGTACGTCGCGATGTAGTCGAACAGCAGCGAGGCCGAATACGGCGACGCGGACGCCGTCTCGACGTCGACGAGGTCGAGCTCGCGCGTGCGCAAGCCCTGGAGCAGCCGCTTCAGCGAGGGGAGGTCGAACACGTCCTGCAGGCACTCGCGGTACGTTTCGAGGATCACCGGGAACGACCCATAACGCCGCGCGACTTGCAGCAGTCCCTGCGCCTTCAACCGTTGTTGCCATAGCGGTGTGCGCTGATCCGGCCGCCGTCGCGGGATCAGCAGCGCGCGAGCGGCGTTCTCTCGGAAACGGGCGCCGAAGAGCGCACTCTGCCCGACCTCCTGCACGACGAGGTCCTCGATGTCCTCGGGCGAGATGAGGATCTCGTCCGTCGGCGGCGGCGCGTCGGCGTCGGGCAGGTGCAGCGCGATCCCGTCGTCCGACCAGATCGACTGCACTTCGAGCCCGAGCGACTCCCGCAACCGCGCGGCGAGCGCCAGCGCCCACGGCGCGTGCACGCGCGCACCGAATGGCGTGAGGATGCACAGCCGCCAGTCGCCGATCTCGTCGCGGAAGCGCTCCACGACGACCGTGCGATCGGACGGGACGGCGCCCGTCGCGGCCGCCTGCTCGTGCAGGAACGTGACGAGGTTCCGGGCGGCGTGCTCGTCGAGGTGATGCGCCTCTTGGAGTCTTGCGAGAGCCTTCGGCTCCGACTGCGCGACCAGCTCCCGCGACGCCTGACCGATCGCCTGGCCGAGCTCGAACGGACGGCCGACCCCCTCCCCCTTCCAGAAGGGCACGGCTCCGGGGACGCCGGGCGCCGGCGAGACGAGCACCCGGTCGCGCGTGATCTCCTCGATGCGCCATGACGACGCGCCGAGCAGGAACGTCTGTCCCGCGCGCGCCTCGTAAACCATCTCCTCGTCGAGCTCCCCGACGCGCCCGCCGCCGTCGACGAGATGCACGCCGAAGAGACCGCGGTCGGGAATCGTCCCCGCGTTCGTGACCGCGAGCCGACGCGCACCCTGCCTGCCGCGGATCACACCGGCAGTGCGATCCCAGACTATGCGCGGCCTCAGCTCCGCAAACTCGTCGGACGGATAGCGGCCCGCGAGCATGTCGAGCACGTTCTCGAGCTGCGTCCGCGACAGGTCGGCGAACGGGTAGGCGCCGCGCACGAGCTCGTGCAGGTCGTCGACGGAGATCTCCTCGTCAGCCGTGATCGCGACGATCTGCTGCGCGAGCACGTCGAGCGGATTGCGCGGGATGACCGTCTCTTCGATCGCGCCTGCGAGCATCCGCTCCGCGACGACGGCCGACTCGAGCAGGTCGGCGCGGAACTTCGGGAAGATGCGTCCCTTCGAGACGGCCCCGAGCTCGTGGCCTGCGCGACCGATGCGCTGTAGCCCGCGGGCGACCGATTTCGGAGACTCGACCTGCAGGACGAGGTCGACGGCGCCCATGTCGATGCCGAGCTCGAGCGACGACGTCGCGACGAGGCACGGAATCTCCCCGGCCTTCAGCAGCTCCTCGATCTCGACCCGCTGCTCGCGCGCCAGCGAGCCGTGGTGTGCACGGGCTATCTCCGCCTCGGCCAGCTCGTTCAGCCGCAGCGCGAGCCGCTCGGCGAGTCGGCGGTTGTTGACGAACAGGATCGTCGAGCGGTGCTCCTGTACCAGTCGCAAGAGCTCCGGATAGATCGAGGGCCAGATCGACGTCTGCTCGGGCTCGCGCATGTCCTCGAGCGGCATCACGACCTGGAGGTCGAGCTCCTTCGCGGTGCCGGCGTCGACGAGCTCGATCTCGCGCGCGCCGGAGACGAACCGTCCGATCTCCTCGAGCGGGCGCTGCGTGGCGGACAGCCCGATCCGCTGGAACGGCCCGTCGACGAGCCGCTCGAGCCGTTCGACCGACAGCGCCAGGTGCGCGCCGCGCTTCGTGCCGGCGACCGCGTGCACCTCGTCGAGGATCAGCGTCCGGACGCCTTTCAGGTTCTCGCGCGCGCGCGAGGTGAGCATCAGGTACAGCGACTCGGGCGTCGTGATGAGGATGTCCGGCGGGTGGCGCAGCATCTCCGCGCGCTCCTTCTGCGGCGTGTCGCCCGTGCGCACCGCGACGCGCAGGTCCGACTGCAGGCCGGCGAGCGGCCCCCGCAAGTTGCGCTCGATGTCGTAGTTGAGCGCCTTGAGCGGCGAGACGTAGAGCAGGCGCAGCCCCTCGCCGGGCTCCGCGATCAGCCGGTCGATCCCGTAGAGAAACGCCGCGAGGGTCTTGCCCGAGCCGGTCGGCGCCTGGATCAGCGTGTGCTTCCCGCTCGCGATCGCGGGCCAGCCGAGCCGCTGCGCGGGCGTCGGCTCGCCGAAGGCGTTCTCGAACCACGCCTGCGTCGCGGGCGAGAAGACCGTAAGTGCGCCCATCCAGCCAGCGTACTTGTCAAGATCGCGCCTATGGTGGCCGCCGAGTTTCTGCCGCTTTGGGCGGCGCTGATGGCCGCGATGATGCTGCCGAGCACGCTGCCGCTGCTGCGCCTGGACTACGCCACGACGCGCTCGCGTGGCCGGACGCTTGCACTCGCGACGGGGTACCTCGTCGTCTGGCTCGCACTCGGCTCGATCGTCGTCGCCGCTGACGGCGCGATCGGGATGCACGGCAATCGCCTGACGGTGGCGCTACTGGCGGTCGCCGCCCTCTACCAGCTCTTGCCGGTGAAGCGGCGATGTCTGACGCGCTGCCGCGCACCCCTCGGCCGGATGCTGTTCGGCTGGCGCGACGGGCTCGGCGGTGCTGCACGAATGGGCGTGGAGAACGGGCTCTGGTGCGTGGGTTGCTGTGCCGGGTTGATGGTGGCGCTGCTCGGCCTCGGCGCGATGAGCTGGATCTGGATGACGCTCGTCGGCGGCGTGATATTCGTCGAGAAGGTGACGTGGATCCGTGCCGATGCGGTTTCGGCCCTGCTCGCGGCAGGAGCGGTGGCCTGGGCGCTCTGAGCTACTCCGTCAGCGGTTCGTACTTCGAGTCGTGCAACTGCGACCCGATCTGCCCGTGCCGGATGACCGACGGGATTCCCGGCGGCCGGTCGACGTACGGGGTCTGTTACGGCGCACTGGCGTGGCTGGTCGAAGACGGGCACGTCGGCGAGGTCGACGTCACCGGGCTCAAGGTGGCGTTGACGGTGATGTACGACGACGACGAGCTGGGCTCGCCGTGGACGGTCGTCCTGCACGTCGACGCCGACGGCAGCGAACGGCAGCGCGAAGTGCTGGCGGACGTCTTCCTCGGGAATCTCGGCGGGCCGCACGTCGGCCTGCTGCCGTGGGTGAGGAAGGCGCGCCATCTCGTCGACGTTCGCGTCGATTCGATCCAGCTCACGCCGGACGGCGAGGGCTACAAGCTTGACGTTGGGAACGCGGTGCGGGCGCGAGCGGCGCGACCCGTCGAGTCCGACGCGGTCGTGCGCTGCGGGATCCCCGGCTACGACCAAGCCGGCCGAGAGCTCGTCGCCGACGAGCTGCGGATCGACGACGACCCGTTCGTCTGGGAGCTCAGCGGCAACTGCGCCTACGCGAGCCGCTTCGCCTATGCGTCGGCGTAGCTACTTGCCGCCGTAGGCGAAGTACAGGATCAGCGCGACCGTGACGAGCACGGCGAAGATCACGCTGATCAGCACCGTGACGCCGGTGAGTGCGAGCAGGGGTGTCCGCGGGCTGCGGCCGCGTTCCGCCTCGGCTTCGAGCTCCTTGATCTTCTCGACGGGGTGAAGGTCAGCCATGCCTCCTGTCTACCCCGGGGGGTGATTGGCTACGCACGTGCGCTACGACGTGCTGGTGCTGGGCGGCGGCTCGGCGGGCTGCGTGCTCGCCGCACGGCTGAGTGAGGACGAGGGCCGCACCGTCTGCCTCGTCGAGGCCGGGCCCGACTACGGCCCCCCGGACGCCTGGCCGACTGAACTGCTCGATCCGGGTGGGCTTCCCGACAGCCACCAGTGGGATCCCGGCGAGTGTCCGTTCACGCCGCTGCGCGCCAAGGTGCTCGGCGGTTGCTCGACGCACAACGCGTGCCTGCTCGTGTGGGACGACGAGCTGGTCGAGCTCGAGCCTCATCGCGAGCGCGCGCTCGCGATGATCGCGCCGGAGCCGTTCTTCTACGAACAAGACGAAGTGACGCCGTGGTTCGCGGGAGCTGCGGAGGCGGCGCGCGACCGGGGCCTCGAGCCCGCGACCGGCCCGAGGAACATCCGCGACGGCATGCGCTGGAACGCGGTGTTCGCGTATCTGCAGCCGGCGCGGTCGCGAACGAACCTGACGATCCGCGCGAATGCGGAGGCGGAACGCCTTCTCCTCGACGGCGACAGAGCGACGGGCGCCGTCGTCGACGGCGAGACCATCGAGGCGGACGTAATCGTGGTGTCGGCCGGCGCGATCGGCTCACCGCGGATCCTGCTGCGCAGTGGCATCGACGCAGGCTCGAATCTGCAGGACCACGTTTCGGCAAAACTGGTTTTCGAGACGACCGGTGCGCTCCGCACCGAAACGCCGATGCCTT
>VAXO01000099.1 GCA_005888435.1 Actinomycetota bacterium
GGCGCCGGGCGCGGGGGCGCCGACCTGAGGCCGCTCGCGATCAGGAGTGCTCCGCACACGGCCACGCCGCCGACGGCAGCGCTCCGCAGGCGCCTCCGAGATCGCCTTTCCGTCGCCGCAGACCTAGGGACGCGCCAGCGCAAGGTCTACCCCTTTGTTGTGCGGGACCATCGTGGACGGCGCCCCGCTCGGCCGGCGTCACCTCAAGGGGATGATTCCGACGCGGAAAGCCGTCTTCTGGCCGCACCTACAATCGCCCCATGCAGACCTCGGCCGAGCTGCGCGCAGGCTTCCGTGCCTACTTCGAAAAAAAGGGGCACGTGTTCCGGCCGTCCGCGTCGCTGATCCCGCGCGCCGACGACCGCTCCACGCTGGTGACGACGGCGGGGATGCAGCCGCTGATGCCGTTCTTCCTCGGGCGCGAGCAGCCGCCCGCACCGCTGCTGACGACGGTGCAGAAGTGCTTCCGCACCGACGACATCGACGAGGTCGGGCTCGACGGCTCTCACCTCACCTTCTTCGAGATGCTCGGGAACTTCTCGTTCGGCCAGTACTTCAAGGAGGGCGCGATCGAGCTTGCCTGGGAATTCGTCTTCGAGCACCTGAAGCTCGATCCAGAGCGCTTCTGGGTCAGCGTCTTCGCGGGGGATGCGGAGCTAGGGCTCGGCGAGGACGCGGTGGCCTACGCCAAGTGGCAGGCGATCGGCCAGCCGATCGAGCGCATCGTGCTCCTGCCGCGCTCGGAGAACTTCTGGTCGGTCGGCGGGCCCGGCCCGTGCGGGCCGGACACGGAGATGTACTACGACTGGGGCGAGCAGCACGGCTGCGGCGAGCCCGACTGCAAGCCGAGCTGCACCCGCTGCGAGCGCTTCCTCGAGTTCTGGAACCTCGTCTTCATGGAGTTCGAGCTGCACGCCGACGGCAAGCTCACGCCGCTGCCGAAGCAGAACGTCGACACCGGCATGGGCGCCGAGCGCACGGCGGCGATCCTCCAGAACGTCATGAGCGTCTACGAGACCGACATCTACCAGGCGATCATGCGCTGGATCGCCGACGAGAGCGGCGTCGCGTACGGCGACTCCCCCGAGGCGACGAAGGCGCATCGCATCCTCGCCGACCACGGGCGCGGGATGACGTTCCTCGCGTCCGACGGCGTCTCGCCCTCCAACGAGGGGCGCGGCTACGTCATGCGCCGCATCATTCGCCGCGCAGTGCAGCAGGCCGGACGGGTCGGTCTCGAGCCGCCGTATCTCGCGCGTCTCGCCGACGTCGTGATCGAGGAGATGAAGTCCGGTTACCCGGAGCTCGAGCGGCACCGCGACGACGTCCACCGCATCCTCTCGGCCGAGGAGGAGCGCTTCGGCCAAACCCTCGCGCGCGGCATGCGCCTGTTCGAGGAGATCGCTCGGCCGGGCGGCGACATCGCGGGCGAGGACGCGTTCCGTCTGCACGACACCTACGGGTTCCCGCTCGAGCTGACCCAGGAGCTTGCGCGCGAGCGCGGGCTCGGCGTGAACGACGAGGAGTTCACCAGGCTGATGGAGGAGCAGCGCGAGCGCTCGCGCGCGGCGGGCGCGACGGCCGAGTTCCAGGTGGAGGGGCCGAAGACAGACTTCGTCGGCTACGAGAAGACGGACGTCCTGACGGCCATCTCCGCGTTGTACGAACGCGGGGACGGCACGTTCGAGGTGAAGCTGTACGAGTCGCCGTTCTACGCCGCCGGCGGAGGCCAGGTCTCCGACGAGGGCGTCCTGATCCACGAGTCGAGCGGCGCGGAGGCGGTGCTGCGCGAGGCGATCCGGCTCGAGGGCGACGACCAGGTGCTCGTCTTCGAGGGCAGTGGGTTCGGGCAGGGTGACCGCGTACGCGCGGTCGTTGCGTGGACGCACCGCTTCCCGACCATGGCGAACCACACCGCGACGCACCTGCTGCACAAGGCGCTCCAGGACGTGCTCGGCGACCACGTGCGGCAGGCGGGCTCCGCGGTGCGTCCCGACAAGCTGCGTTTCGATTTCACGCACCCGCAGGCGCTCGCGGCGGAAGAGCGCGCCGAGATCGAGCGCCGCGTCAACGAGAAGATCTTCGAGAACCTGCCCGTGCGCGCGTTCGTCACCCCGATCGAGGAGGCACGCAAGCTCGGCGCGATGATGCTCTTCGGCGAGAAGTACGGAGATCTCGTCCGTTTGATCGAGATCCCGGGTTACTCGCGGGAGCTTTGCGGCGGCACGCACGTGCGCTCGACGGCGGAGATCGGTCCCTTCGCCATCCTCTCCGAGGCGTCGGTCGGGGCAGGCTCGCGTCGCATCGAAGCCGTCACCTCGGGCGAGGCGTACGCGCTGCTGCACGGCGCGCGGCGCGAGTCGGAGGAGTTGCGTCGCGAGCTCGAGACGGTGCGCAGGGAAGCCCGCAAGCCGAAAGCGGAGGCGGCGGCGGACTTCACAATCGTCGAGCGCGAGAGCGACGTCGTCCTCGCCGAGGCGAAAGGCGCGAAGGGTGGGCAGCTGCGCGATCTCTCGGACCGCTTGCGGCAGCAGGAGAAGGCGGCGGGGGTGATCGTGGGCTCGGTCGACGACGGACGGGCCTATCTCGTCGTGAACCTCGACGACTCCCTCGTCGGCCGGGGGCTCGATGCCGTACAGCTCGTGCGGGAGCTCGGCCGCCACATCGGCGGCGGCGGCGGCGGACGGCCGACGTTGGCGGAGGCGGGTGGCAAGAACCCGGCCGGCCTGCGCGACGCACTCGAGGCGGGCAAGCAGGCCATCGCAGCGGCGCTGAAGTGAAGGTGCTGGCGCTCGACTACGGCCGGGCACGCACCGGGGTCGCCATCTCGGACCCGACCGGCACGATCGCGCGTCCGCTCGACGTGGTCGCGGGCACGGACATCGCGCGGATCGTGCAGCTGATCGACGAGCACGGCGTCGAGCGCGTCGTCGTCGGTCTCCCGCTGACCCTCGCGGGTCGCCATGGCGAGCAGGCGCGCGAGACGGAGACGTTCATGGCGAAGCTCGCGGCCGCGACCTCCGTTCCCGTCGTCGCCTTCGACGAGCGCTTCACGACGAACCTCGCGGCACGGAGCGGCGGCTCGGCGGCCGACGAGGACGCGCGAGCGGCGGCCCATCTCCTCAGCGGCTACCTGACATGGACGAGCGCGGGGGCGTAATCCCGCCGCGGCAGGGACGGCCCCCGCAGCGGCCTGACTCGCGGCAGGTCACCCGCCGCCGGCTGCTCGCGCTCGGCGTCCTGTTGCTCCTGCTCGGCGGGCTCGGCTGGCTCGCGGTGGCGGCGATCGGCGGCGGCAGCGACACGGCGAGCCTGCCGCCGACCACGAGCTCGAGCACACTGCTCTACCGCACCGTCACGAAGACGACGGCCACCGGCACCGTCGAGACGGTGATCGCGATGGCGAAGCCGTTCCACATCGTGTTTCCCGAGGGGTTCACGCGCGATCTGATGGCGGCCCGTGTTGCTGCCGTCGCGAAGATCGCACGACGCGAGCGCCACGCGCGCACGCGCCTCGCGAAGCGCACCTATCTTCGGGCGACGCGCGCGCCGCACGTCCCGCTGTGCTTCCACGCTGGGGCGAAGGTGCCGTCGATCGAGGGCTTCCTCTTCCCGGCGACGTTCGAGTTCTTCCGGCAGACGACGTCGGCGGAGCTCGTCGCCGAGCAGCTCGACGCGTTCTGCCAGAACTGGCAGAAGCTCGACCTCACGTACGCGCGTTCGAAGCACCTGACGCCCTACGACGTGCTCATCATCGCGTCGATGGTGGAGAAGGAGACGCTCTCCCCCGACGAGCGGCAACTCGTCGCTGCCGTGATCTACAACCGCCTGCACGCACGCATGCCGCTCGGAATCGACGCGACGCTCCGCTACGGGCTGAATATTCCTCCGACGGAGTCGATTCACCAGTCGCAGCTCGAGAGCGACTCGCCGTACAACACCCGCAAGCTGCTCGGTCTGCCGCCGACGCCGATCGCGAGCCCGGGACTCGCCTCGATGCAGGCGGCGGCGCATCCGGCGCACGTCAACTACCTCTACTTCGTACGCAAGCCGGACAAGAAGCATCACTTCTTCACCGCGAGCTACAAGGCTTTCCAGGACTACGCGAACGCCCACGGCTACGGCGGGCCGTGATCGTCGCCCTGCTCGGCGATCCGGTCTCTGCCTCGCTCTCCCCCCTCATGCAGAACGCTGCGTTCGCGGCCCGCGGCCTCGACTGGACGTACGTCGCTCTGCGCGTGCGCGGCGAGGCTCTCGAGGATGCGCTGCGCGGGGTCGTCGCGCTCGGCTTCGCGGGTGCGAACGTGACGACGCCGCACAAGCTCGCCGTGGCGAGGCTCGTCGGCGCCGAGGTGGAGTCGGTGAACACGCTCGTCGTTCGCGAGGGGCGGGTCCACGGCTCGAGCACCGACCCGGCGATCCTCGCCGGCATCGAGTTCGAGCACGCCGCAATTCTCGGCGACGGGGGCGCCGCCCGCGCGTTCGCGGCGGCGCTGCCCGAAGCAGCACGCTTTTCGCGGCGCGGCACGTGGCCGCCCGACGTTGCCGGCGTCGATCTCGTCGTCAACGCGACCTCGGAGCGCGGTGAGGTGCTCGTCGAGCTGCGCGCCGGACAGACGCTGGTCGAGCTGCCGTACCCCGCGACTGCAACGGCTCGCGAGGCTGAGCGCCTCGGAGCGCGTGTGATCGACGGCCTCGACGTGCTCGTCGCACAGGGCGCCGCCTCGTTCGAGCTCTGGACGGGCGTGCCCGCGCCGGTCGATGTCATGCAGACGGCAGTACGCTCCGCCTGATGCCGCTCCAACTCGTCACTGCGGGCGAGTCGCACGGCCCGGCGCTCGTCGCGATCGTCAGCGGCCTGCCCGCCGGCCTCGTGCTGGAGCGCGACGCGATCGACGCCGACCTGCGGCGCCGGCAGGAGGGCTACGGGCGTAGTCCGCGCCAGCTCATCGAGTCGGACACCGTCGAGGTGCTCTCGGGCCTTCGGCACGGTCGCACGCTCGGGACCCCGCTCGCGCTCGTCGTGCGCAACCGCGACCACGAGAACTGGAAGTGGGGGATGAGCCCGTGGGCGCCGGAAGGGGAGCCGTCTGGGAAGGGCGCGAAACCGGTGACGCTGCCGCGCCCCGGCCACGCCGACCTCGCGGGCGCGTTGAAGTACGGGCTCGCGGACGTGCGCGATGCGCTCGAGCGGGCGAGCGCGCGTCACACGGCGGCGATCGTCGCCGCGGGCGCCGTTGCGAAGACGCTGCTTCGCGAGCTCGGCGTGACGGTCGAGGGTCGCGTGCTGGTCGACGATCTCGAGCAGCGCGTCGACGCCGCGCGCGCCGATCGCGACACCGTCGGCGGCGTCGTCGAGGTGCGTGCGCACGGCGTGCCGCCTGGCCTCGGCTCCTACGCGACGAAGGAGGAGCGGCTCGATGCGCGGCTGGCCGCGACCCTGATGGGCACACAGGCGGTGAAGGGCGTCGAGGTCGGCGACGGCTTCGCGCTCGCGGAGCGCCGAGGCTCGGAGGCGCACGACGAGATCCACCGCGACGAGCGTGGGCTCTACCGAGAGACGAACCACGCGGGTGGGATCGAAGGCGGTGTCTCCAACGGAGAGGCGATCGTCGTGCGCGCCGCGATGAAGCCGCTCCCGACGCTGATGCGTCCGCTCGCATCCGTCGACCTGCAGACGGGTGAGACGGGAGAGGCCCTCGTCGAGCGCAGCGACACGGCAGCAGTCGAGGCGCTCGCCGTCGTCGCGGAGGCGTGCGTCGGGTGGGAGCTCGCAGCGGCCGCCCGCGAGAAGTTCGGCGGCGACGCGCTCGGCGATTTCGTCGCCGCCTACAGGGCCTATCTGGAGCGGATCGACTGGCAGCCCCGCAGCACGCGCTGAACCGCCATCTCGCTCTCGTCGGCTTCATGGGCGCGGGCAAGTCGACCGTCGGGCCGCAGGCGGCGGAGCGTCTCGGGCGGCCCTTCCTCGACCTCGACCGCGACCTCGAGCAGGACCTCGGCGCGACGATCCCGGAGTTCTTCGAGCAGCGCGGCGAGGCGGCGTTTCGCCTGCAGGAGGAAGGCCACGCGATTGCGGCGCTTCGTCTGCCCGACCCGGCGGTGATCGCGCTCGGCGGCGGCGCCGTCCAGACGTCTTCGATCCGGAACGAGCTGAGAGAGCGCGCGTTCACCGTGCTGCTCGAGATCGACGTCGAGACCGCGTGGCAGCGCAGCGCCGGCAGCGCGCGGCCGCTGGCGCGGGACGAGGCGCAGTTCCGCACCCTCTTCGAGCAGCGGCGTTCGCTCTACGAACAGGTCGCCGACGCCACCGCCGACGACGTGGACGACGTCGTTCTCGCCGCCGCCGGTGTGCGTGTGGAGGTGGGCGCGCTCGAGTCGCTCGGCTCGCTCGTCCCGGGCGAAGCGCCCGTCGCGCTCGTCTCGGATCCGCACGTCGGCGGCATCTACGGCGCCGCGGCGCAGGTCGCGCTCGGCTCGCGGCTGGCGTCCGTGCACGAGGTGCCGCAGGGAGAGGCGGCAAAGACCGCGGACGTCCTCGAGCGGTTGTGGAGCGAGCTGCGCCTCGACCGCGACGGCACCGTCGTTGCCCTCGGCGGCGGCAGCACGACTGACGTCGGCGGCTTCGTCGCGGCGACGTACCTCCGCGGTGTGGCATGGGTCAGCGTGCCGACCACGCTCGTCGGACAGGTGGACGCGGCGATCGGCGGCAAGACGGCGATCGACCTTTCGCAGGGCAAGAACCTCGCCGGCGCGTTTCACTGGCCGGCGCGGGCAGTAATCGATCCGGCGACCCTCACCACGCTGCCGGAGGAACAGCACCTCGAGGGGATGGCCGAGGTCGTCAAGACCGGCCTACTCGCCGGGAAGCCGCTCTGGGAGCTACCGACGCCGACGCTGGTCCAGCGCTGTGCGGCGTACAAGGCCGCGCTCTGCCTGCGTGACCCGGCCGACCAGGGCGAGCGCGCCGTCCTGAATCTCGGCCACACGTTCGCGCACGCACTCGAAGCCGCGGCCGGCTACGAAGGCGTGTCGCACGGCCGCGCCGTCGCACTCGGGCTTCTGGCCGCGCTCCGGCTCTCTGGCCGGCCGACGGACGTGGTCGAGCACCTGCTCACGCCGCAGCCCGTGCGCGTCGACCGCGAGCGCGCATGGGACGCACTGCGGCGCGACAAGAAATCGCGCGGCGGCGAGCTCCGCCTGGTGCTGCTGGGCGAGGACGGCCCGCTGGTCGAGACGCGTCCCGAAGCCGAGGTCCGCGCGGCGCTCGACGAGCTGATCGCCGAGTAGAGTGCCGCGCCATGCAGGTGGTCGTCCTGAACGGCGTCAACCTCGACGTGCTCGCACGGCGCGACCCGGCGCTCTACGGCGGGCTGTCGCTTTCGGAGCTCGAGACTCGGATCTACGACTGGGCGTCCGAGCTGGGCTGCCACGTCCGCTGCCGTCAGACGAATCACGAGGGCGAGTACGTGGGGTGGTGCCACGACGCGATCGAGGCCGACGGCGTCATCGTCAACCCCGGGGCATGGTCGCACTACTCCTACGCGATCCGCGACGCGCTGGAGCTGCTGGAGGCGCCGATCGTGGAGGTGCACCTTTCGAACATCGAGGATCGTGAGGACTGGCGGAAGCACTCGGTGCTCGCGGACCTCGCCGCGGAACGGGTGATCGGGAAGGGGCCCGAGGGGTACCGCGAGGCGCTCGCGTTCCTTGTCGCGCAAGGGACGCGGAAATCGTGACCGCGCGAGTCGAGCGGCTGCGCGCTTCGCTCGAGGAGCCCCTGCTGGTCACGAACCCCACGAACATCTACTACCTGTTCGGGTTCAAGAGCTCGAACTCGGCTTTGCTCGTGGACGACGACGGCGTGCGGCTGTTCACCGACTTTCGCTACGCGGAAGCCGCCCGCGCGGTCGATGGTGTCCGGTTCGAGGAAACGAAGCGCGCGCTGCTCTGGGATCTCGCCGAGCGGCTGTCCGGTCGGATCGGCTTCGAGGCGGACTACATGTCGTACTCCGGGTGGGAGACGCTCGGGTCGGGATCGGTCGAGCCCGTCCCGCGCCGCGGCCTCGTCGAGCGCCTGCGTGCCGTCAAGGACGAGCACGAGCTCGTTGCGATCGGGCGGGCCTGCGAGGTCACGGACCGCATGTTCGAGCGCCTTACGGAGGAGCGCTTCATCGGCCGGACGGAGCTCGACGTCGCGTGGACGATCGAGCAGCTCTTCCACGAGGAAGGCGCCGATCGTGTCGCGTTCGAGAGCATCGTCGCGTCGGGGCCGAACTCTGCCCGGCCGCACGCGCGCGCCACCGCTCGCGAGATCCGTGCAGGCGAGACGGTCGTGATCGACACGGGCTGCACGGTCGGCGCGTACAGCTCCGACTACACGCGCACCTTCGCGACGGGACCCCTCGACGGAGTGGTCAAGGAGGCCTACGCCGTGGTGCTGGCGGCACAGGAGGCCGGGCTCGAGGCGATCCGGGCGGGGATCGCCGGCGTCGATGCCGACGCCGCGGCGCGGCAGGTCGTCGACGCGACGTCCTTCGCGGGAACGTTCGGTCACGGGTTGGGGCACGGCCTCGGGCTGGAGATCCACGAAACGCCGAGGATGTCGACCGAGTCGACCGACACGCTCGCGAGCGGAAACGTGGTGACGGTCGAGCCGGGGATCTACCTCGAGGGTCGCGCCGGGATCCGGATCGAGGACAATGTCGTCGTCCGCGACGGCGGCATCGAGAACTTCACGGGGTTCCGCAAGGACCTGATCACGGTGGGATAGCCTGATCGCGCGTGGCTGAGACGATCAACACGAATCAGTTCAAGAACGGGATGCACATCGAGCTCGACGGCGGCGTCTGGCGCATCGTCGAGTTCCAGCACGTCAAGCCCGGCAAAGGCGGCGCGTTCGTTCGGACGAAGCTGAAGTCCTTCGACAGCGGCGCGGTCGTGGACCGCACGTTCCGTGCCGGCGAGAAGTTCTCGCGCGTGCGCACCGAGACGAAGGACATGCAGTACCTCTATGACGCCGGCGACGAGGTCGTCTTCATGGACCAGGACACGTACGAGCAGACGTCGCTGCCGCACAGCGTCGTCGAGGACGCGCTCGAGTTCATGCAGCCGTCGAGCTCCGTGCAGATGATGGTCGTGAACGGGCAGCCGTCCGGCGTGCAGCTGCCCGCGTCGGTCGAGCTGACCGTTTCAGAGACCGAGCCGGGCGTGAAGGGCGACACGGTCTCGAACGTGACGAAGCCGGCGACCCTCGAGACCGGCGCCGTCGTGCAGGTGCCGCTCTTCGTGAACACGGGCGACCGCATCAAGGTCGACCCGCGCGAGAAGCGGTATATCTCGCGGGCATAGGCGCCTTTTTTTCCAGCTACGACGAGGCGTGGAGCCACCTTCTCGCGCGCGAGCTGCCGCTCGAGTCGTTCTGGGACTTCCTGCCGGACGAGCGGGACGCGACAGCCCGCTGCTGGCTGATCATCCCACCGCCCGAAGTCAGGGAGGCAGCGCGCGATGTGCAGGAGTCGTTCCGCGACCTCGACTGGGTGTCGGCCGTTCCGGAGCACTTCCTCCACGTCAGCGCGCCGCCGAGCGCGGGGGAGTGGAGCGCAGTCGCCCCGTTCACGCTCACGTACCGCCACGTGAACTGCTTCCACGATGCCGCCATCGTCGAGGCGCATCCCGAGGCAGGGGCGCCGTTTCCGCCGCCCCCGTTCCTGCCGCACCTGAGCATCGGGTACTTCCGCCGTGCCGAAGGACCCGATCCCCTGCGCGAGGCGCTCATCCCGCGCCGTGACGTCGAGCTCGGCAGCGGGGTAGTCGACGAGGTGCTGGTCTGCGACGTCGCGATCGCGAAGTCACGCTTCTTCGAGCCGTGGCTCGTCGTCGATCGCGTACGGCTCGGCGGCTGACGCCTTGATCGCCTCGCGGAGCTTCTGCGCGAGCTCGGCGAGCTCAGCATCGGATAGATCGAGGCAGACGTTCGTGTCGAGGGCTGCGAGCTGCTGTTGCTCGAACGGCAGGCCCGGGGGGAGCGGTGCGAGGTGCCAGTGCACGTGCCGGTTCCCCTGTCGGCTGCCGAGGCTCAGGATGTAGAGCCGCTCCGTCGGAACCACTCGGCGGATCGCCTCGCCGACGCAGTGAACGACCCGCTGCAGCCCCAGATACTCGTCCCGGGTGAAGTCGCTCGTGACGTGCTCGCGGTGCTGCCGCGGCGCGACGAGCACATAGCCGTAGAGCGCCGGGTAGCGGTTGAGGAAGGCCACCGCATGCTCGTCCTCGTAGACGACGTGGTGCGCGAAATCCGGGCTCCCCGCCACCAGCTCGCAGATGAAGCAGCGGTCTCCGAGGTCGTCGCGTACAGCGCCGAAGTCGACCGTCCTCGTTCTCATGAGAGCGCGGCGCGGACGGCGTCGGCGCCGTTCGCGAGCACGGGCTCGCCGTGCGAGACGAGTACGAGCTCGATCGGCAGCGGCTCGAGTCGCCGCAGCAGGTCGGGCTTCAACTCGTCCTCGGCCCAGTCACGCTCGTCCTTTGGGAACCAGTCGAGCGGCAGCTCGACGCCGCCGTCTCGCCCGACCAGCAGGTCGCCCGCGACGAGCGCGCGGTGCGGCTCGAGGAAGAAGAGCGCCTCCACCCAGTCGCTGCCCTGCACGGTCTCCGCGCGTACGCCTCTCGGCAACTCGCCCTTGTGCTCCGGCCGCCAGAGCGTTGCGTGGTAGCGATCGAGCACCGCCGCGACGCTCCGCTCATGCCAGTGCACGGTCAGCAGCACGTGCAGCGGCCGGCCGTTCCGCTCGACGTCGCGGTCGAGCGCGGCCCAGAAGCGCTCTTCCTCGTCCTCCGGCACGAGCGGGTCGACGACGACGACAGCGTCCTCCAGCTCGGCATAGACCGAGGCGACCTCGGGCCCCCAGTGCTCGGCGTGGTCCCACTGGGGATGCGTTCCCGTCCAGCGCCAGAGCCCCGGACGCAGCTCCTGCACGTCCATCGGTGAAAACCTTACGGCCTCTGTCGATGCCGACTCGGCTCTTTGTGCGTCGACTTACCCAGCGATGTGTGTAGGCCGGACACGCTGGCAGAGCCCGCGTGTCCTTTAAACGGCGCCGCCCAGGCGGCGCCTCGGCGCTAGGCTCCCCCCATGCCGGGCCTGGCGGACACGACTGTCCGGCTGCTCGGGCAGGAGCCGCTCGCCGGGCGTCTGCCCACCGCCGAGCAGCTGCGCATTGCCGAGATTCTCGACAAAGCCGGCTTCGCGTACCTCGAGGTGTCCGGCGGCGGGTGCTTCGAGAGCGCGGTCCGCCGCGGCGTCGAGAGCCCGTGGGAGCGCATTCGCGCGCTGAAGTCGCGCGTCGAGACGCCGCTCGGGCTCGCGCTGCGCGGCCGCTTCCTCGTCGGCTCGCGTCCGGTGGACGACGACTTCATCCGGCGTTTCATCGCGTCGGCGGCTGCGAACGGCATCGACGTCTTCCGCCTGCACGACCCGCTCAACGACGTCTCGAACCTGCGCGAGGCGGCTGACGCGGTCGCGAAGGCCGGCGGCGAGTTCGAGGCCGGCCTCGTCTACAGCCCTGGACGGACGGATGAGACCGATCCGCTGATGGAGCAGGCGCGCGAGCTGCCGAGCCTCGGGGCGGCGCGCATCCTGCTCCACGACCCGACCGGGTCGCTGCAACCCCACCGGGCCCGCGAGCTCGTGACCGGTCTGCGCGAAACGACCAAGCTGCCGGTCGGGATCTATTGCCAGGGCTCGGCAGGCAATGCGCTCGCAGCGGCGCTCGAGGCTGCGCGCGCAGGTGCAGAGCTGATCGCCTGCGCGGTGTACCCGATCGCACTGACGCTGCACCGCGTCTCCGGGGAAGCACTCGCGGAGGCCCTCACGGGCCTCGGTCTCGAGTGCGACGTCGACGTCTCCGCGCTCTGGGAGGCGTCGGATGTCGTCGACGAGTTCATCGGCGACGAGCCCGTGACGCCGCTCGCTCCGCGCATCGCCGTTCGCGCCGCTCAGCACGACCTGCCGGCGAGCCTCGTCGCCGCGCTCGAGTCGAGCCTGCGCGCGCAGCGAGCAGCCGACCGCCTCGATGACGCGATCGAAGAGCTCGTGCGCATTCGCGCGGAGGTGGGCTACCCGCCGCTCGCGTCGCCGATCGGGCACGTGCTCGGCTCGCAGGCGCTGCTCAATGTGCTGTCCGCGAGCCGCTACTCCGTCGTAGTCGACGATGTGCGGCGCCTCGTCGAGGGCAGGCTCGGCACCTCGCCGGCGCCGATCGACAAGAACGTGCAGAGGGCCGTCGCGCTCACCGCCGACCCTGAGTCGGCCGAGAACGCAGCCGCGCTCGACCTCGAGGAGGTGCGCGCACAGGCCGGGGGGATCGCTTCGAGCGAAGAGGAGCTGCTCCTGCTCGGGCTCTTCGGCAAGGACGCCGAGCCGCTCCTGCACACGATCCGCGGACGGTCGGCCGGTGACGAGACGCTCGCCACGGGCGGCGTCGACCAGGCGCGCGCCGAGCGAATCCGCGAGCTCGTGCGCATCGTTCAGGAGACGGGCATCGGCGAGGTCACGATCGAGGAGTCGGGGATGCGCGTGTCGGTGCGCAGCACCGACGACCGCGCGCCGGCACAGCAGGCGCCGGAGGCCGCACCGCTCGGGCCGCCCGACGAGACCGCAATGCCGGCGGCCGTCCCGCCGAACGGCCTCGTTCGCGTCGAGGCGCCGATGGTCGGGACGTTCTACCGCGCTTCGCAGCCGGGCGCCGCGCCGTTCGTGGAGGAGGGCCAGGCGGTCGGTGTGGGCCAGACGCTCTGCATTCTCGAGGCAATGAAGCTGATGAACGAGGTCAAGGCCGACGTCGACGGCATCGTCCGCTCGATCCTCGTCGAGAACGCGCAGGCGGTCGAGTTCGGTCAGCTCCTGTTCGAGCTCGAGCCCGTCAACGGTCGTCCGCTGGACGCGCTGTAGTGAAGGTTCAGGCGTGCAGCCTCTAACTCGGACATCGCAAGCGATGTCCGGCGAAGCCGTCGTGGAGGGTTCAGGCGTGCAGTTCGTCGCCAATGTGGTTGAGCCGCGCGCACCGGCTAAGCCGGCGCGCGCTTTAACTCGGACATCGCAAGCGATGTCCGGCGACACCCTCTAACGATGTTCTCGCGCGTGCTGGTCGCCAACCGCGGCGAGATTGCGGTCCGGGTCATCCGCGCGCTGCACGAGCTCGGCATCGAAGCGGTCGCGGTGTACTCGACAGCCGATTCCGGCGCGCTGCATACGCGGCTTGCCGACCGAGCCGTCCGCATCGGGCCTCCGTCGGCGACGGAGAGCTACCTCAAGATCCCCTCCGTCGTCGCCGCTGCGGAGACGACCGGCTGCGAAGCGGTGCACCCGGGCTACGGCTTCCTCTCCGAGAACCCGGACTTCGTCCGAGCCTGCGAGGACAACGACCTCGTCTTCATCGGGCCGGACGCGGATGTCATGGCCCGCATGGGCGACAAGGTCGAGGCCAAGCGCGAGCTCGGGGAGGCCGGCGTCCCGCTTGTCCCCGGCACGGAGTCGGTCGACGCCGCGGGCGCGCGCAGAGCGGCGGCCGAGATCGGCTACCCGGTCCTGCTGAAGGCTGCTGCCGGCGGCGGCGGCAAGGGAATGCGGATTGTGGGCAGCCCCGATGAGCTCGGCCCGTCCTACGAACGGGCGAGCGCCGAGGCGCTGGCGGCGTTCGGCGACGGCAGCATCTACCTCGAGAAGCTCGTGAGCCCGGCGCGACACGTCGAGGTGCAGGTCCTGTGCGACGCCGACGGCGGCGTGCTCACGCTCGGAGAGCGCGAGTGCTCGATCCAGCGCCGTCACCAGAAGCTGATCGAGGAATCGCCCTCGGCGGCCCTCGACGAGGAGACGCGCGAGTCGATGGAAAGCGACGTCGCGCGGGCGTGCCGGGCGATCGGCTATCTGAACGCCGGCACGTTCGAGTTCCTGCTCGCGCCGGACGGCTCCTACTACTTCATCGAGCTGAACGCGCGCCTACAGGTCGAGCATCCTGTGAGCGAGCTCGTCACCGGCATCGACATCGTGCGGGAGCAGCTGCGCATCGCCGCGGGCGAGAACCTGCACGCGACCGGACGCGCCCCCCGAAGCGGCCACGCGATCGAGGTGCGCCTCAACGCCGAAGATCCGTCGCGCGGCTTTGTCCCCTCGCCGGGGGTGATCGAACGGTTCAAGCCGCCGCTCGGTCCCGGCGTGCGCCTCGACACGCACATCGAGGAGGGCACCGTCATTCCGCCGTACTACGACTCGCTCGTCGCGAAGCTGATCGCGTGGGACGAGACGCGTCCGCTCGCGATCGAGCGGACGCTGCGTGCATTGTCGGAATTCGAGCTGCGCGGCATCCCGACGACGCGCGACCTGGCGGCGGAGATCCTCGCGAGCAAGGAGTTCCGCAGCGGCACGTACTCGACCAGCTTCCTCGAGGAAAAGCAGCTTGCTGCGGTGGGTGCCCCGTGAGCTACGTCGTGCCGGGCGATCGCGGGTCGATCACCGTCACTGCCTCGACGCTGAACGAGCTCGTCGTGCGTGCGGCCGAGAGCGTGGACGGCGCCGAAGTCCGGCGCGGACGCCGGCGGCTCGACATCGACGTCGCCGACGGGCACGCGCACGTCCGGCTTGAGCTTTCCGCGCGCTACGGCGTCGTACTGCCACAGCTCGCGCGCGAGGTGCAGCAGCGCGTCACCGACGCGCTCACGACGATGTGCGGTGTCGAGGTGGATGCAGTCGACGTTTCGGTGGAGGCGGTCGAATGAGCAGCCGCCGGGCAGGGCGACGCACGGCGCTCTTCCTGCTGTACCAGTGGGACGTCACCGGCCAGCCGCTCGCCTCGCTCTACGAAGGCGAGGTCGACGCGTTCGCCCGCGAGACCGCCGAGGCGGTGTCGGCAAAGGCGCCGGAGCTCGACGAGCGGATCACGGCAGCGTCCGAAGGGTGGACGGCGGACCGGCTCGGCGCGATCGAGCGCAACATCCTGCGGATCGCGCTCTACGAGCTCGACGGCGACGAGGTGCCCGATGAAGTCGCCATCGACGAGGCGGTCACGCTCGCCAAGCGCTACGCCACGGACGACGCCGCCCGGCTCGTAAACGGCATCCTTGGGCGGATCGTGAGGGAGCGCGTGACATGACGAGCGAGGACTCGCTCGCCCGCGCCGAGGAGCTGCTCGCGCGGCTCGAGAAGGCGCGGGCGGAGCTCGACCAGCTCGCGCAGGCCGACGACGCCGAGCGTGCGCTCGACGTCCTCACCGAGCTCGCGGAGCTCAGCAAGGCGATCGAGGAGGAGCTGCAGCGCGCGAAGCGCGAGGCTGAGGCCGATGCGGAGCCCTGACGAGCTCCGAGCGCTGGTCGACGAGTACCTGGCCGACTTGGCGCTGACCCCGGAGCTGCAGGGGCAGGCGGAGTCGGTGCGCTACGCGCTCGTCGGCGGCAAGCGGGTGCGCGCCGTCATCTGCCTCGCGACCGCAGAAGCGGCCGGCGCCGACGCCGAACGCGCGCTCCCGGCCGGCGCGGCACTCGAGCTCGTACACGCCTTCTCGCTCGTCCACGACGATCTGCCGGCGCTCGACAACGACGCGGAGCGGCGCGGTCGTCCCTCCGCGTGGGCAGAGTTCGGCGAGGCGGTCGCCGTGCTCGCCGGTGACGCGCTCCTCGCCGAGGCCTTCCGGCTCGCGCTCTCGTATCCGTCCCCGCACGTCGGTCGCGAGCTCGCGCAGGCGACGCTCGGCATGATCGGCGGGCAGTACCTCGATGTCACGGGCACAGCGCCGGACGAGGCGACGCTGCACAAGCTCAAGACCGGTTGTCTCTTCGCCGCGTCGGTCGGGCTCGCGCTCTGGGTCGTCGAGATCCCCGAGCGGGAGCAGGCGGCCTGGCGCGCGTTCGGCGACGAGCTCGGCCTCCTGTTCCAGATCGTCGACGACATCCTCGACGGCGACGGCTACGTGCTCACGCACGGGGCCGACGGCGCCCGCGCCCTCGCCGACCAGGCTGCGGCGCGCGCACGCGCGCGGCTCGCAGAGGTTCCCGCCGACACCTCGGTGTTGGAGGACATCGTCGACGGCCTCGCGACTCGTACGTCGTGAGCGCACCTGCCGCCAGGTACGTCGTTGCCGTGGGCAGCGGCAAGGGCGGCGTCGGCAAGTCGACCGTCACGCTGAACCTCGCATTCGCGCTACGCCGTCGAGGCTGGAACGTGGGGCTTCTGGACGCCGATCTCTACGGGCCCGACATCCCCCTGATGCTGAACCTCAAGCGGGAGCAGGAGGCGAAGCGCTGGGATTTCTGGCGCGCCGGCGAGGTTCGGCTCGAGCCGATCGACCGAGAAGGCCTGCAGGTGATGTCAGTGGGGTTCCTGCTCGCCGAGCGGCAGGCGTTGACGTTTGCGGCGCCGCTGCTCGGAGCGGCGCTCCGTCAGCTCGTAGAGCAGGTCGACTGGCGCTCGCTGGACGTCCTCCTCATCGACCTGCCGCCCGGAACGGCAGACCTGCAACAGCAGCTGCTCGGCGTGGTCGCTCTCGCCGGAGCGGTTGTCGTGGTCGGTCCGCAGGACGTCGCGCATCTCGACGCGCGCAAGTTCGTCGATTTCCTCCACGGTGCAGACGTTCGCGTCCTCGGGGGTGTCGAGAACATGACCGCGTTGCTCTGCCCGCATTGCGGCGAGCGGATCGACGTCTTCCCGCCGGCGGCGCCGAGCCGTGCGATCTGGTCGGACGGCGTCCCGCTGCTGGGCCGCATCCCGCTCGACCCGGAGCTCGACCGGCATCGGCACGAGTTCGATCTCATCGGCGAAGAGCTCGCCGCGCGCCTCGAAGCCGCGTGAAGAAGCGGCTCGACGTGCTGCTCGTCGAGCGTGGGCTTGCCGAGAGTCGTGCCCAGGCGCAGGCGCTCGTCCTTGCCGGACGGGTTCTCGGCTACGACAAGCCCGGCACCCAGGTCGACGACTCCGCGGAGCTCGAGGTCGAGCAGCCGCCGCCGTACGTCTCCCGGGGCGGCGAGAAGCTCGCCCATGCCCTCGACACGTTCGCCGTCGATCCGAGCGGCCGCGACTGTCTCGACGTCGGCGCGTCCACCGGCGGCTTCACCGACGTGCTGCTGCAGCGCGGGGCCGCGAGGGTGCTCGCGCTCGACGTCGGCTACGGGCAACTCCACGAGCGGCTGCGGCGGGACGACCGCGTGACGGTGCTCGAGCGCGTGAACGCACGCGAGCTGCGGGAGCTGCCGTACGCCCCGGAGCTGATCGTCGCCGACGTCTCGTTCATCAGCCTCAGGCTCGCGCTGCCGCCGCCGCTCGGGCTGGCGCGGCCCGGCTGGGAGGCGGTCGTGCTCGTCAAGCCGCAGTTCGAGGCGGGGCGTGGAGAGGTCGGCAAGGGCGGCGTCGTGCGCGATGTCGAAATCCGGCGCCGAGTGGTGCGTGAGATCGCAGCAGCCGCGCTGGCCTGGGGGGCCGAGACGGTAGGGGTCGTAGACTCTGGTCTGCCGGGGCCGAAGGGCAACCGGGAAGTTTTCCTCCACCTCGTCCACCGTGAGCACCCCCGCCTCCTCGACGACATCGACGCCAGGATCGCCGCGGCGATCGGGTAACGCCGTCCGCTGCGCGGCGGTGATCACGCACGGCAAGCCTGCGACGATCGGCCCCGCTCTGGAGCGGCTCGAGAAGGTCGCGCGCGAGGCCGGGGTCGAGCTGCTGCTGCCGGACGAGGAGGTCGAGAAGCACGGCGTCGGCGAGCCGGAGTCGGACCTCACCAGGGCCGACGTCGCCGTCGTGCTCGGCGGCGACGGGACGATGCTCCGCGCGCTCCAGCGCTTCCTCGGCAGCGACGTCCCGGTGATCGGCGTCAACTTCGGACGTGTGGGCTTCCTCGCGTCGATCCAGCCGAACGAGCTCGAATCGGGCCTGGCGCGAGTCTTCTCCGGCGACTACCGCGTCGTCCAGTTGACGACGCTCGAGGTCGAGGCAGACGGAGCGCGCGCGACGGCGGTCAACGACGTCGTCGTGCTCAGCTCGATTCGCGGACGGATGATCGAGCTCGCCTGGGCGGTCGGCGGCGAGGATCTGGGCATCCAGCCCTGCGACGGGATGATCTGCTCGACCCCGTCGGGCTCGACGGCGTACAACCTG
>VAXO01000087.1 GCA_005888435.1 Actinomycetota bacterium
CACTTCAAGACCTACGACGTCGACGCGGAGGGCGACGGGATCACGGGCCGCCGCGTACTGATGTGGAACGACGACGTCGAGATCTCCCTCTGCCGCCCCAAGGAGCAGATGGACTACTTCTTCCGCAACGGCGAGGGCGACGAGGTCGTGTTCGTGCACGAAGGCAGCGGGACGCTCGAGACGACCTTCGGGAACGTCCCGTACAAGGAGGGCGACTACATCGTCATCCCGCGCGGGACGACGTACCGCTTCAGGCCCGAGGGCGAGCAGCGCTACCTCGTCTTCGAGAGCCCCGGCCAGATCGAGATCCCGCGGCGCTATCGAAACCAGTACGGGCAGATGCTCGAGGGCGCGCCGTACTACCACCGCGACATCCACCCGCCGACCGAGCTGAACACGCACCGCGACAAGGGTGAGTTCCCGGTCAAGGTGCGCGTGCGCGGCGGTTACCAGACCTACGTCATCGACTACCACCCGTTCGACGTCGTCGGCTGGGACGGCTACCTCTATCCGTGGACGTTCTCCGTGCACGACTTCGAGCCGATCACCGGGCGCATCCACCAGCCGCCGCCGTCGCACCAGACGTTCCAGGGACAGAACTTCGTGATCTGCTCGTTCTGTCCGCGCAAGCTCGACTTCGACCCGCTCGCCGTGCCGATCCCGTACCACCACTCGAACCTGCAGTCGGAGGAGATGATCTATTACGTCTCCGGCAAGTTCGGCTCGCGGCGCGGCGTCGACGTCGGCTCGATCACGCTGCACCCCTCCGGTCTGCCGCACGGGCCTCAGCCTGGTCTCGCGGAGAAGTCGATCGGGATGCACGAGACGCACGAGCTCGCGGTGATGTGCGACACGTTCCATCCGTTGAAGCTGTCGAAGTTCGCCAAGGAGCTCGATGACGGCAAGTACGCGTACTCCTGGTACGAGGCAGCGCAGGAGGGAGCCGACGGCGACGAAGGTTCGGTGGACGGCGAGGGCGACGCCAGCGGCGCCGGCCTGACGTCGCACTTCTAGGCACTCATGGTCTTTCGCCTCGTCACCTGGCTCGTCTTCGCTCTCGTGCAGCGCCGCGTGGCGCTTGCCGGCGACCTCGAACGCGAACGTGCGGCTTCGCGCCTGCGTGAGGGCTATGCGGGCGGCTACCTCACCCTGGAGGAGTTCTCGCGCCGTACGGGACGGGCACTTTCCGCGCGCTCACGCGGTGACCTGCGACGCGCGGTCTCCGGCCTCTCGCGGCCGTCCTTGCTGGAATCGGCCCAGAGCACGGTGCACGAGGTCGTGGTCGTCGTGGTCAGCGGCGCGTACGTCCTCTTCAACTTGGTGCTCGCACTCGTGCTCGCGCTGACGCTTGTGCTCGGGGGCGGTTCTGTGTCGACGCTCATGGTGTTCGCGCTCGTGTGGCTTGTGCCGACGTACCTGTACGTCCGGTTTCGCCGCCGCTAGGCGAGTCCGGCGTTGACAGCGCTTCACCGACTCGCCCGTGCCCACGTTTCCCCTGAGCGGGTTCACGACCGAGTGGTACCGGCAATTCGCGACGAACCCCGACCTGAAGGGCGCGCTCGTCACGAGCGCGATCGTCGCGATCATCTCCAGCGCCGCCGCTGTCTGCCCGGGTGTCCTGGCTTCGATCGCGCTCGTCCGGCGCCGGTTCGTGGGCAAGTCCGCAGCGTCGGCGCTGCTGCTGGCGCCGCTCGTGATCCCCTACATCGTCTTCGGGATCTCGCTGTTGCTCTTCTTCCACGCTGCGGCGATCGCTGTCGCGGTCGTCGTCATGGTCGTGAGTCTCGTGGTCGTCGTCGGGGCCGAGATCGCGCGCCGGATCGCGGAGCGCCGCCTCGGGACGATTCCGACGAGCTAGCCTCGCTAAGTTCAGCAATGTGGCGCTCGTCCCCGTACCGCAGCCGTACGACTTCGAACGCTCGCTGGATCGCTTCACGTTCTGGGGCGTCGACCGCGCGAACGTCTGGCACGACGGCGGCCTGCACCGCGTGATCGGGGGCCGCGAGGTGCGCATCACCGAGGCGCCTGGCGGCGTGAACGCGGAGCCGCTGGACGAGCTGATCGAGCCGGTCGTACGCAAGCTGATCGGGCTCGACTTCGACCTGGAGACGTTCCACGCCTTCGCGCAGGGCGAGGAGGTGCTGACCGCGACTGCGCAGCGCTTTCCGGGCTTCCGCCCGCCGCTTGCGCCGGATCCCTTCGAGGCCCTCGTCTCCTCCATCACGGCACAGCAGGTGTCGCTGCACGCGGCATTCGCCGTCCGCAGCCGGTTCGTCGAGCGGTTCGGGGAGCCGGCCGACCTGGCGGTCGCCTTTCCGACGCGCGAGCGCGTGGCGTTCGCGACCGAGGAGGAGCTGATGGCGCTCGGTTTCTCCCGGCGCAAGGCGGAGTACGTGCTCGGCGTCGCCCGCGCCGACCTCGACCTCGACGCGCTCGCGGCGCTGCCGGACGCGGAGGTGAAGGCACGGCTAACGGCGCTCCGCGGCCTCGGCGAATGGAGCGCGGACTGGTTCCTTGCGCGCTATCTCGCCCGGCCCGAAGCCTGGCCCGCCGGTGACCTCGGGCTGCGCAAGGCTGTCCTCGCCTTCTACCCTGAGACCACGGACGTCCGCGCCGCGGGTGCCCGCTTCCATCCGTTTGAGAACTTGAGCGCACACTTCCTCCTCCTAGCCCTCCGCTATCAGTGACGATCCGCGACGCTCACGAGCAGGACCTCGACCTGCTGCATCGCCTGCGCGATGAGTTCCAACAGGAGCTCGAGAAGCCGCCGTTCTTCGACGAGCCGTGGGCGACCGTTGCCGAAGACGTCGAGGACACGATCGCGAAAGGCGTCGCGCTGATCGCCGAGGAGGACGGAGCCGCAGTCGGCTACGCGCTCGCGAACCTCGTGCCGCAGACACCGATTCGCGGGCACCTCTACGACCTGTACGTGCACGGCGACGTGCGCGGACGAGGTGTCGGCCGGCAGCTGATCGCCGAGGTTGCCGATCGGCTGAAGGGAAGAGGCGTCACCCACCTTTCGCTGGATGTCGCGCTCACCAACGACTCGGCGCGCCGGCTGTACGAGCGGCTCGGCTTCCGCTCGTACGATCTCTTGATGGCCGTCCCCCTCGACCAGCTGGACCAGCACCTCGCGGCGCCGGCGCTCGCGCAGTCGTCTGCATCGACGCATGTGCAGACCGACGACGTCGACGGCGTGCGGCGCGCAGTCTCGCAGTTCATGCCGCGTGTCGGGCACAGCGAGTGGTCAGACGTGTCGGCAGCCGAGCACGGCTGGGTGACCGTGACGGACGAGCTCTGCGATCGCGACCGCAGCGTGCAGCGCAAGCTCGGCGCCGAGCTGTCCGCCGGTATGGGCGTCCCGGTCGTCGCGCTTGCGCTCGAGGAAGACGCGGTCGTCCGGTTCCTGTTGTTCGACCGCGGGCGCATGGTCGACGAGTACCTCTCCGTCCCGACGTATTACGGCGACCTGAACAAGGCCGACGAGCTCTCACTCGCCGCCAACGCCACACTCGTCGCCCGGCTCACCGGAGCGGATCCTGCGAGTATCCGTGCAGTCGCGCGCACCGCGACGACTCCGTCAGAGCTGCCGCCCGCACGCGAGCTCCTCACGCAGATCGCCGACGTCATGAAGCTCGAGGCAAGGATCGACCGATGATCACGCTGTACGACGCCGACCGGTGTCCCTATTGCGCGCGAGTCCGGATCACGCTCGCAGAGAAGGGCATCGAGTACGAGACCGTCGAGGTCGACCTGGACGACCGGCCGGCGTGGATCTACGAGAAGAACCCGCTCGGCCGCGTGCCCGTGCTCGAGGAAGAGGCGTTTGTCCTGCCCGAGTCCGTGGTCATCGACGAGTACCTCGAGGAGCGGTATCCCGAGCCGGCGCTCTGGCCGGCTGACGCCGCCGAGCGCGCGTTCGGCCGGCTGCTGGTCTTCCGGTTCGACCAGGTCTCGAAGCCCTACTACGCGCTGAGGCGCGAGGAGGACGGCGCGCGCGAGCGGCTCGACGCCGAGCTGGCGAAGCTGAATGCCGTGCTCGCCGCGCGCCCGTACCTCAGCGGACGCGAGTACGGCCTCGCCGACATCTCCTACGTGCCGTGGATCCTGCGGGCGCGCGACCGGCTGGGCGTCGACCTGCGACCGTTCGGCGCACTCGCTGAGTGGCTCGAGCGCCTGTCCGCCCGGCCCGCGATCGCGGCCGAGCTGGACGTCGTCGCCTCGCTGTGAACGTTTTGCTGTTGCATGCGCTCCCGCTCGACGAGCGCATGTGGGAGCCGCAGCTGCCCGTGCTGACCGAGCACGACGTCGCCGCGCCGCTTCTGTACGGGCGCGGCAGGACGATGACGGAGTGGGCGGAGTCGATCGCCGCGGAGATCGGCGGCGAGCATGCCGTCGTCGGAGCGTCGATGGGCGGCTATTGCGCGCTGGCGCTGGCAAAGGTCGCGCCCGAGACCGTGCGCGCATTGCTGCTCGTCGGGTCGCGACCCGATCCCGACTCTCCGGAGCGGCGCGCCGGGCGTGCGGACACGATCGAGCTGATCCGCCGCGAGGGACCGGACGGACTATGGCGCTTCATGGAGCCGAAGCTGTTCGCGAGCCCGGAGAACGCGGATCCGTC
>VAXO01000100.1 GCA_005888435.1 Actinomycetota bacterium
CTTGGTATTCGTAGAGATCCACGGGCGCGGCGAGTGTACTCGCGCGCGCCCGCGGAACGGGGCAGTCGGCGTTACGGCCTCCACCCGCCGGCGAGTGGCTCGCCGATCTGCAACCCGAAGCGCTCGACGAGCTCCGGAACCGTCTCCGGCTGCAGCTCGAGCCCGTACCGCTCTCTCAACTGGGCGAACGCTTCCGGGTCGGCGTTGATCGCGCCGCCCAGGTCCGACAGCTCCTGGAAAAAGCGCTCGAACCCGGCGGGGGCGATGATCTCGAGGATCCGGCACGGCTCGTCGCCCGCGTTCCAGAACGTGTGCCACTGGTGCCGCGGCTTGAAGACGAGGTCGCCCGGCCCTCCCTCGACGACGTCATCGCCGAGCAGCGCGCCCATGCGGCCCTGCAGCACGAAGCTGTACTCGTCTTCCCGAGTGTGCAGGTGAAGGGGCGCCGCGAGCGCACGGGGCGACATTGGATGCTCGACGAGCGAGAAGCGCTCCCCCGTCTCGGCGCCGTCGATCATGAAGCGCACCCCGATGCTGCCGAGAAACCCTTCCAAACCGTCGCTGGGAGTGACGATCCTGGGGCCGATGGCTGTGAGTTCCATGAGTCGCTCCTTTTCAGTGAACAGTGATGGCGCTCGAAATCTATTGCACACCTGATTGGATCTGTCAATATTCAGTGAACACTTATGTCCGACGAAAAACGCCCCTACCGGATGAAGCGCCGAGCAGAGCTCGAGGCCGAGACGCGGCGCCGCATCACGGAGAGCGCCGTTGCCCTCCACGAGCGGGTCGGCCCGGCCCAGACGTCGATCACGGCGATCGCGGAAGCGGCCGGTGTCCGCCGCTCGACCGTCTACCGGCACTTCGCCGACGAGGAGACGCTGTTCGCAGCGTGCTCGTCGCATTTCCGTGCTCTCAACCCGCCGCCGGAGCTCGCGGGGTGGGCGACGATCGAGGATCCCGCCGCGCGCACGGAGACGGCGCTACGCGAGCTGTACGCGTTCTACGGACGCACGCATCGCATGTACGACAGCCTGTTCCGCGACGAGAGCCTCGTCCCCGCCGTGCGCCGCCGCTTGCGGGACTTCCACGGCTACGTGCGCGCCGCGGCCGACGTCCTCATGAAAGGACGCAAGCTGCGTGGGCGCGCCGCCCGGCGGACGCGCGCCGCCATCGGTCATGCCGTGGCGTTCGGGACATGGAGCTCGTTGACGCAGGAGCAGGAGCTGACGCACGACGAGGCGGTCGCTCTCATGTCGACGCTCGTCGAGAGCGCTAGCCGCCGCTGATGACGCAGATCACCTGCCCGGTCTTGACGGGCTGACCGGCCCCGACCGACAGCTCGGTGACGCGCCCAGCGCGATGCGCGTGCACCTCGTTCTCCATCTTCATCGCCTCGACGATGCAGACGACCTGACCGGCTTCGACGTCGTCCCCCTCGGCGACCTCGACGGCGAGCACGGTGCCCTGCATCGGGCTGACGATCGCGTCCCTGCCCGCCCCGCCGGTCGCGCGCGCGCGCTCGCGTTCCCGGCGGCGCCGCGCAAGCTCCGCGTACGGCGGCTCCGGCTCGAGCAGCCGGACCTCGAAGCGCCTCCCGTCGACCTCGACGGATCGAACTGCTGGGGTCAGACCCCGGCCCAAAAGGCCGGGGTCTGACCCCAGCCCTTCCGGACGGTGCTTCTCCAACTCCGCCGCGCGGGCGGCCATCAACTCGGACTCGACGAGCCCATGGCAGGTCTCGCCCTCGATAAAGCAGGGGTGCGTGAGCAGCGCCTTGTGGAACCCGATCAGTGTCTTCACACCGTCCACGGTGAGCTCGTCGAGCGCGCGGAGCATCCGCCGGCGTGCGTGCTCGCGGTCGACGCCGTGCACGATCAGCTTCGCGATCATCGGGTCGTACAACGGGGAGATCTCGCTCCCCACGACGACGCCCGAGTCCATGCGCACGCCCGGCCCGCTCGGCTCGCGGTACCCGGTGATTGTTCCCGGTGCCGGCAGAAAACCGTTGCTCACGTCCTCCGCGTTGATGCGGCACTCGATCGCGTGCCCGACCAGGCGCACGTCCTCCTGCCGCAGCGACAGTGGCTCGCCGGCGGCGACGAGCACCTGCTCGCGGATCAGGTCGAGCCCGGTGACCATCTCCGTCACGGTGTGCTCGACCTGGATGCGCGTGTTCATCTCCAGGAAGAAGTACTCGCCGTTTCGCGACAGCAGGCCTTCGATCGTCCCCGCGCTCTGGTAGCCGACAGCGCGGGCCGCGTCGACCGCGATTGCTCCGATCCGCTCGCGCAGTGCTTCGTCGACCGCCGGCGAAGGCGTCTCCTCGACGAGCTTCTGGTGACGGCGCTGGATCGTGCAGTCGCGCTCCCCGAGGTGGATGACGTTGCCGTGCGCGTCTGCGAGGACCTGCACCTCGACGTGGCGGGGGTCCTCGAGGTAGCGCTCGACGTAGACGGCGGAATCGGAGAAGTACGCCTCGCCTTCGCGCTGCGCCGACTCGAGCGCACGGCCTGCCTCGTCCGCGCTTCGCACGACCTTCAACCCCTTGCCGCCGCCGCCGGCCGACGCCTTGATCGCGATCGGCCAACCGAGCTCGTCGCCGAGCCGGCGCACCTCGTCGGCCGAGGTGACGGGCTCCGTCACCCCCGGAACGATGGGGACGCCGGCCGCACGCATCCGGTCGCGGGCCTCGATCTTCGAGCCCATCGCCTCGATTGCCTCGGGCGGCGGCCCGATCCACACGATCCCCGCCTCGCTGCAGGCTCGAGCGAAGGAAGCGTTCTCGGCGAGAAAGCCGTAACCGGGATGAACGGCCTCGGCGGCGGCGCGGTGCGCCGCGTCGAGGATCCGCTCCTGGTTCAGGTAGCTGTCGCTCGGCGCCCCGCCACCCACCAGGAACGCCTCGTCGGCGTACGCCACGTGGGCGGCGTTGCGGTCGGCGTCCGAGTAGATCGCGACCGTGCCGATCCCGAGCTCACGCAGGGTGCGGAAGACCCGGATCGCGATCTCGCCGCGGTTCGCGACGAGCACTTTGCTGAAGACGGCCACGGCCCCTCTATTCTCCAGGCGGTGAGCCTTGCGGACGCACTGACCGTCGCCCGAGCCGTCTCGGTCCCGTTCGTCGTCCTCCTCTACGCCTGGAACTTCGACGGACACAACTACTGGGCGACGGCCCTCTTCGCCGCAGCGATGGCGACCGACTGGTTCGACGGTCGCATCGCGCGCAGCCGGGGGCGCTCGTCGCCGCTGGGATCCCTGCTCGATCCTGCCGCCGACAAGATCCTCGTCCTCGCGGTGCTGATCATGCTCGTCGAGCAGGGCGTCGCGCCGGGCTGGATGGTTGCGCTGATCGTCGTGCGCGAGTTTCTGGTCACCGCGCTGCGGCTCGCCGCGCTCGAGCGCGGCGTCGTGCTGCACGCGCGTGACCTCGGGAAGCTCAAAACGTGGTCGCAGGCGCTCGCCGCCGCGATCGGCGGCTTCGCCGCGGCCGGCGCGTGGAGCGACAACCTTGCCTGGTGGGCGCTGCTCGTCGCCCTCGTCCTGACGTGGATCTCAGGGCTCGACTATGCCCGCGTCGCGCCACGACTGTGGCGCGGCGGCGCTCCCGCCTGAGCCCAGTCCCTCGGCCCGCCACGGGCTCGGCGCGGCCGTCCCCGCGTCCACCTGCGCAAGCGCCTCCAGGATCGCTTTGCGCTCCTCGTCACTTGGCTCAGGCGTGATCTCGACGGCCATCCCCCTGAATTAAAGACATAGGGAGGGCCGCCGATAGGACGGGTATGCGCCGCCGTTTCCTTCCGCATGTCTGCATGCTCGTCACGCTCCTCGCGTGGTCGTCGGACGCCGCCGCCAAGCCGGCGGCCTCGTGGGCACAGGCCGAGCTGAGGGCAGTGGTTGCTGCCGGTCTCATGGCAAAGGAAGCGGCGGCGCGTCCCAACGACTCGCTCACGCGCGAAGAGCTGGCGACGATGAGCGCAGGGTTGCTGCACGTCGTCCCGGCGAAGCCGGCGGCGCCGGACACCACCGTGACGATGAGCGCGCTCGACGCGAAGCTTGTGACAACGCTCGGCCTCGCCGACACGGCAAAGCTCTTCACGCAGAACGCAAAGGCGGCTGGACTGGCGCCGCCGTCGCGCTTCGGCACCGAGGCGGTCGCACGCCTGGTCGGGCTGCGGACGAACCATCCGGCGGCCCTCGACGAGCTCGAGCTCTCGCCGAACGAGCCCGCGAGCCACGCCGAAGCCGCGTACTCCGCGGCGCGCATTCTCCACTTCGGCGAGTGGGATGTCGCCTCTACAGAGCAGCTGGCGCAGACGTTCGTGCTGCCCGCGTACACGTCCTGGCAGAAGCAGATCCTGAATACGGCCGTCCGCTTCATCGGCTACCCGTACGTCTGGGGCGGGGAGAGCGAGACGACGACGTCGCAGTACGGCCCCCAGTCGCACGGCGGCTTCGACTGCTCGGGCTTTGCCTGGCGCGTCTACAAGGTCCAGGCCTATGCAGGCGAGGGCAACCTCGCGGACATGCTGAAAGGACGGACGACGTACGCGATGAGCGGCGAAGTGCCGGCGGCGAAGCGGATCGCGCTCGCGAAGCTCCAGCCCGCCGACGTCCTCTTCTTCGGTGCCGCCGGGTCGAAGTCGAAGCCGGCGCAGGTGAACCACATGGGCATCTATCTGGGGAACGGCTGGTTCATCCAGTCGTCCGGTTACGGCGTCGCCGTTGCGCAACTTGGCGGCTGGTACGCGCAGCGCTTCGCGTGGGGTCGGCGGCCCCTGGCGGAGGCCGGCCTCGTTTCAGGGTCATAAGTCGTATTCCGCATAATCCCCCGCCCGGGGGATTACTCGCGGAGGACGACCGACCAGAATCCCGGCGGTCTGGCGTCAATCTGGAGGGGACTCACCGAATGTTGCAGTGGAAGCCAAAGCTGATCGCTCTCGTGGTCGTCCTGGTGCTGCTTGCGGCACTGCTCGGACAGTTCACCTGGGGAGCGTTCGCCGACCAGTTCACCTGGTAACCGTCACACCGTGAGCTCCCAGGCGGTCACGCCCCGCCGGCTTACGTTCCTGATCGTCCCGGTCTGTCTCGCGGGACTCGGGATCCTCGTTGCCGCCGCATACGTCTTCGCGACGACGGACCACATCGGGTCCGAGCTGATCAGCCTCATCGCGTTCACCGCGGCGGCGACGCTGGCCGAGCGGTTCCCGGTGCCGATCAACGCGGAGAGCGGCGGCGGCGTCATCTCGCTGACCTTCGTCTTCGCCGTCGCGGCGATCGTGCTCTTCGGCTGGGCGGCCGGTGCACTGCTGCTGCTGACGGCGACGTCCATCATCCAGCTTTCAGAGCACCGCCCCCTCGTACGCATCGCGTTCAACGTCGCGGTGCTCTCGGTCGTGGCGCTTGCCGCCGGTGTCCTGATCGCGCCGATCGGAGGCGAGACCGTCGGCGCGCTGGTGGCGCGCGTCGGCATCGCGGCGACCGCCGACTACTGGGTGAACATGCTCCTCATCTCGGGGGCGATCGCACTCAGCACCCGCCAGCGCTATTCGCAGATCATTCGGGCCAACGTCAAGGCGACAATCGTCCCGTTTGCGTTCATGGCCTCCGCCGCGTTGATGCTCGTCGTTCTCTGGCAGAGGTCGCCCGTGCTCTCGATCGCGCTCGTCGGCCCGCTGCTCGCGATCTCGCTCTACCAGCGCTCGACCCGCAGCGCGCTCCGGGCGATGCGTCTCGCGCTGACGGATCCGCTGACCGGCCTCGGCAACCATCGCCACTTCCACGAGCGCCTGCAGCGCGAGCTGCTACGCGCCGAGGAGGAGCGCATGCCGCTCACGCTCTGCTTCGTCGACATCGACGACTTCAAGAAGATCAACGACCGCTTTGGCCATCCGTCCGGCGACCGCGTGCTGTCGCAGGTCGCCGGCCGCCTGCGCCAGGGCGGCGAGGCGTTCCGCCTCGGCGGCGACGAGTTCGCGCTGCTGCTTGCCGACCACGACGAGAGCACTGCGCTCGTCGCTGCGAGCTCGATCGTCGAGCGGATCGGCGCGCTCGAGCTCGATCACATCGGCAGCGTGACCGTCAGCGCCGGCCTTGCGACCTTCCCGGTGCAAGGGCACGGCCGCGACGAGCTGATTCGGCTGGCGGACAGTGCGCTGTACTGGGCCAAGGAGCACGGCAAGAACCGCGTGCGCAGCTACCGCCCCGACGTCGTCGAGCTCGCCGAGCTCAAGCGGCTCGCCGCCGGCCCCGACAGGGCCGCCCGCTACCGCGCCGCGGCGTCGCTCGCGAAGGCGGTCGACGCGCGCGACACGTACACCGGCAGCCACTCCGAACGCGTCAGCGACCTCGCCGCGCGCGTCGCCAGGCGGGTCGGGCTGAATCCGGAGCAGGTCGAGCTGACGCGCCTTGCGGGCTCGCTGCACGACCTCGGCAAGCTCGCGATCCCCGAGGAAATCCTGCGCAAGTCGGGAGCGCTGACCGACTCCGAGCGGCTGGTGCTCGAGCGCCATCCACAGATCGGCTTCCGCATGCTCGACAGCCTCGGCGTCGATCCCGTCGCCGACGTCGTGCTGCACCACCACGAGCGATGGGACGGCGCCGGCTATCCGGACGGCCTCGCCGGCGATGCGATCCCGCTCGGCGCCCGGATCATCTTCGTCACCGACGCGTACGACGCGATGACGTCGGATCGCAGGTATCGCCCGAAGCGCTCCCCGGAGGCGGCGCTCGCAGAGCTCCGGCGCTGTGCCGGCACGCAGTTCGACCCCGGGATCGTGGCGGCCTTCACGGAGGAGCTTGGCGTGAGCTCCTCCGTAAAGGCCGCAGCGGAACCTGCGGTTCTGCTGCGGGATTTGGACTACGCCGCTTCGCGGTGAACTCGCGCGGGCCGAGCCCGCGCGCTTCTACGTCGGTCGGCGGTCGCTCGCTTCCCTGCGGCGCGGCGATGCTTCGCAGTGCCGCGTCGCATCGGTTCGCCTCCGGCTAAGACCGCTTCGCGTGTCTGAGCCTGCGGCTTTCGTGGTTCCCGAGCTACAGCGGACTTCGCGGTGCGCGTCGGATCACAGCGGGATGTTTCCGTGTTTTCGGCGGGGGCGCGGCTCTTGCTTGGTCAGCGCCGTCTCGAGCGCATCGATCAGCACGGGACGAGTGCGACGCGGCTCGATGACCTCGTCGACGTACCCCCGCTCGGCCGCGGTGTACGGGTTGGCAAAGCGCTCCCGGTAGTCGTCGATCAGCTCCGTGCGCCGCTCCTCCGGATCGTCTGCCTCCTCGAGCTCCTTACGGAAGATGATGTTGACCGCACCCTCCGGCCCCATCACGGCGACCTCCGCCGTCGGCCACGCGAAGTTGAAGTCGGCGCGGATGTGCTTCGAGCTCATGACGTCATAGGCCCCGCCGTACGCCTTGCGCGTGATCACGGTTAGCTTCGGCACGGTCGCCTCGGCGTATGCGTACAGGAGCTTCGCGCCGTGGCGGATGATCCCGCCCCACTCCTGCTGCGTTCCCGGAAGGAAGCCCGGCACGTCGACGAACGTGACGAGCGGGATGTTGAACCCGTCGCAGAAGCGGACAAAGCGCGCCGCCTTCACCGAGGAGTCGATGTCCAGCACGCCCGCAAGCGAGCGCGGCTGGTTGCCGACCACGCCGACCGGGTGGCCGCCGAGGCGTGCGAATCCGCAGATGACGTTCTCCGCCCAGAGCTCGTGCACCTCGAGGAACTCACCGTCGTCGACTACCCGCCGTACGACGTCGTGCATGTCGTACGGCTTGTTCGGGTTGTCCGGGATGAGCGTGTCGAGCTCCGGCTCCTCGCGGTCTCGTGCGTCCGATGCCTCAGCGAAAGGCGGCGGGTCGAGGTTGTTCTGCGGCAGGAAGGAGATCAGGTAGCGCGCGTCCTCCAGGCACGCCTTCTCGTCGGGCGAGCTGAAGTGCGCGACGCCTGACTTCGACGCGTGCGTCGAGGCGCCCCCGAGCTCCTCGAACGTCACCTCCTCCCCAGTCACGGTCTTCACGACGTCAGGGCCCGTGATGAACATGTAGGACGAGCCCTCGACCATGAAGACGAAGTCGGTGATCGCGGGCGAGTAGACGGCGCCGCCCGCACACGGTCCCATGACGAGCGAGATCTGCGGGATCACGCCGGAGCACTGCACGTTGCGCCAGAAGATCTCCGCGTAGCCGGCGAGCGAGACGACGCCTTCCTGAATGCGGGCTCCGCCCGAGTCGTTGATGCCGATGACCGGGCACCCGTACTTGAGCGCCAGGTCCATCACCTTGCAGATCTTCTCGGCGAACACCTCGCTCAGCGAGCCGCCGAAGACCGTGAAGTCCTGCGAGAAGACGAAGACCTTGCGACCGAAGACCGTCCCGTACCCGGTGACGACCGCGTCGCCGTACGGACGCCGGTCGAGCATCCCGAAGTTCGACTCGCGGTGGCGCACGTAACGGTCGAGCTCGACGAACGAGCCCGGGTCGAGCAGCTCGACCAGCCGCTCGCGCGCGAGAAGCTTTCCCTGCTGGCGCTGGCGGTCGACGGCCTGCTCGCTCGCCGGGTGCTCGGCCTCGTCGCGCAGCTGCTGCAGCTGGTCGAGCTTCGCCTGAGTGGAGTCGGCGCGGTCGTCGGTTGTCGCCATGCGCGGAGCCTAGTATGGCTGTCGCGTGGACGAGTTCCGGCTCCTGGGCCCGCTCGAGGCGGTGGTCGACGGGACGCCCGTTCAGCTCGCGGCCGCGAAGCCGCGCGCACTGCTGGCACTGCTCCTGTTGAACCGAAACCGCGTCGTCTCGACCGAGGGGCTGATCGACGAGCTGTGGGGAGACGATCCGCCTGCGCAGGCGACGAAGACGCTGCAGGTCTACGTCTCGCAGCTGCGGAAGGCGCTCGGCACCGAGCGGCTCCTCACGCGGCCGCCGGGCTACCTGCTGCGCGTCGACGAAGGCGAGCTCGACCTCGACCGCTTCGAGCAGCTCATCCAGCAAGCGCGCGGGCAGGGGCCCGCGGAGGCACGCGACACGCTCGCGCAGGCGTTGGCGCTGTGGCGCGGCGCGCCGGAGCCCGTCGCCGCGCGCCTGGAAGAGCTACGCGCGAACGCGTCCGAGGACTGGCTCCAGGCCTCCGTCGAGTCCGGCGACCCCGTGATCCCGCAGCTCGAGGAGCTCGTCGCGCGCGAGCCGCTGCGCGAGCGTCCGCGCGCGCTGTTGATGCTGGCGCTCTATCGCTCAGGCCGGCAGGCCGACGCGCTCGAGCTCTTCCGCAAGACACGCGAGCTGTTCGTCGGCGAGCTCGGCATCGAGCCCGGACCGGAGCTCCGTGAGCTGCAGCAGGCGATGCTGCGGCAGGACACGGACCTGCGCCTGAAGCCGGTGCAGCGCGAGACGCCCCCGCTGTCGCAGCAGCGCCGGCGCACGTGGCTGCTCGTCGCAGCCGCGCTGATCGTGCTCATAGCGGCCGGCGTGACCGCGGCTCTGGTCGCACGCGACCGCAGCAGCAGCAGGCGCGGGTCGCCGCCGACGACGACACGTGCGAGCACGGAGCTGCGCTCTTTCGTCTTCACGCTCGAGAACTTCCTCCAGCAATCGCACGAAGGCCGAGCCGAGGTGGCGCATGTGCTCGCCGGCGCCTTCGACTGCAGCCTCTCGCCGCAGGTCGCCGCCGCGCAGCTCGACAGCGTGCAGGAGAACCGCCAGAGCCTGCTCGAGCAGCTCGCGGCGCTCCGCGTTCCCGACGACGAGGCCGCGTTGCGCGTTGCGGATCGCTTGCAGCGGGCGATCCACGCCTCGATCTCCGCCGACTGGATCTACCGCGACTGGCTCCGCGCGCACACGAGTTGTGTCCGCGGTAGCAAGCCGCCCGCCAAGGCGCGGCGGGCGGATGCGCGTGCGACGGCGGTCAAGGGGCGCTTTCTCGCTGCGTTCAACCCACTCGCGACGAGGTTCGCGCGCCGGACCTGGCGCGCGGCCGAGCTCTAGCGCGGCAGCGCGTAGCAGCCGCGCCCACTCGGCGGCAGCGACCAGGCTCGCAGCAGCTCGACCGGCACCATGGTGCTGCAGACCGTGCCGTGCGCCTGCGCGCGAACACGCCAATGGTTGTTCACGTCCGTACGGAAGACCGTCGGCTCCGCGCCGAACGTGGCGATCGCATAGCGCACGCCGGAATAGCGCCCGTAGTACGTATGGCCGGCGAGCGGCGGATGCGTCGAGCCGTCTGCGCGGCGCAGCTCTGCCTTGACGCGCGGAGTGACGCGGAGATTCTCGGCCATCCACGCGTCGCCGCAGCCGACGGCCGGCGGCGTGTACACCCCCCCGGCCTCGTCGTAATGGCCCCACATTTTCGTCGGCGCGCCGCCCCACACGATCAGCGCGGAGCCGGTCCACACAGCCGTCGGTTCGAGCTTCGCGGGGAGCGGGCCGTGCGCGAACACCGTCCACTGCTTTGCGCCGGGAATGAGTCTGGCGCCGCCGTGTTCGCCGCCCCAGACGAGCAGCCGCTCGCCGTCGAAGACGACGACCTTGCCGACCCGGCCGGGAGGCAGAAGCGGAAGCCTCTGCCAGTGGTCCTTCGACGGTTCGTACGCGAACACGTTGCGCGAAGCGGTAGTGACGAAGACCCGCGACCCGTTCCAGAGAGCCGCCGCGGCACGAACCGGCACGGAGGCGATTCGCCGCCATGTGTTACGGGCCGGGTCGTACGCCGCCGCTTTCGAGCCCGCGAAGACGATGTAGCGCCTCCCGGTCCAGACGCCGACCGGGTGCTGGTCTCCTGCGAGCAGCGCCTTCGGCAGCGCGCGCCACGTGTTCGTCGCCGGGTTGTAGGCGACTCCGTCGGAGAAGGCGTCGCCGCAGCAGCCGCCGCCCCAGCCGAGCATCTCCTTGCCGGTCCAGACCACGGCGCCGAAGCCGTCGTGCACACGCAGAAGCGGCGACGCCGGCAGCTGCCGCCACGTGTCGGTGGAAGGGTTGTACGCCAGGTGCGTGCCCTGCCCCCAGACGAGCATCTCCTTGCCGGTCCAGACGGAGCTCAGGCTCATGAAGCCGGACGTCCTCGCCGGCGGCGAAAGCTTGCGCCAGGTGCGGGAGCGCGAGTCGTAGGCGGCCGCAACATTGACCGCGCCGGTCGCGTACGGCTTGCCGCGCGAATCGAGCGCCGTCTGCTGGTCGCGGCCGAAGACGAGCATCTGCTTACCCGTCCAGACGCTGGTGCGGGCGTCGAACTCAGGCGTGATGGGCGCGGGCGGAAGCGACTGCCAGCCGGCCGCGGCGACCAGTGCGAGTGCGAGCTTGAAGGTGATCATGGCCGCAGCATCGGCTCTGCCTGCCAAGCGGCGGTAAAGCGGCGGTAAAGCCGCTTGTAAAGTCATTTCTCGTGAGCGTCGATCGCTCCACGATCTGGCCCTATCGCGCCGGCGAGCCCGGCCGGTTCTACTACCAGCGCGACGCGCATCCGACGGGCGTCGAGGCCGAGCGCGAACTGGGACGGCTCGACGGCGGCCACGCACTGCTGTTCCCCTCGGGCGCAGGCGCCACGACCGCCTTCGCCCTGGCGTTCCTCTCGCCGGGCGACACCCTCGCGCTTGCCGAAGGCGCGTACTTCGGCACCGGTAACACCTTCAAGGAGTTCGAGCACTGGGGCCTACGCGTCGTCGAGTTCGACCAGACAGGACCCCCGCCCGAGGGCGCCGACTTCGTCTGGCTCGAGGCGCCGTCGAATCCCTTCCTGACGATGCCCGACCTCGAAGCCGCGGGCGCTCATTCCGCGCGGGTGCTCGTCGACGCCACAGCGGCGACGCCCGTCTTCCTGCGCCCGCTCGAGCACGGTGCGGATTTCGTTCTCCACAGCGCGACCAAGTACCTCGCCGGCCACGACGACGCGCAGCTCGGCGTCGTCGTCTGCAAGCGCGAGGAGGATGCGGCCCGGCTGCACGAGGTGCGCACGCGCACGGGCATCGTGGCCGCGCCCGACCCGGCCTTTCTCCTGCTGCGCGGCCTGAAGACGCTCGAGCTGCGGGTGCGTCGGCAGACGGAGACGGCGACCGAGCTCGCCCGCCGGCTGCGCGAGCATCCGGCCGTCCAGACGGTCCGCTACGCCGGCATCGGCGGCCTGCTCTCCTTCGACGTCGCCGGGGCCGAGGAGGCGCGCCACGTGGAGACGTCGCTGAAGCTGATCACGAACGCGACGAGCCTCGGCGGCGTCCACTCCCTGCTCGAGGCGCGTGCGCGCTGGGAGCCCGACCGCGTCCCGCCGGGGCTCCTACGACTGAGTGTCGGCCTGGAGTCACCTGAGGAACTCTGGGCAGACCTCGATCAGGCCCTCGAATTTCCAGAATCTTCTCGCGCGCGCGAGTAAGATTTTCCGCCCCGGGGGCGAAAGCCCTTTCCTAGCCGGGAGACGCGTCGCCCAACGGTCCACCGGCGGACCAGATCCCTCGCATAAAGGAGCCAGCTGTGGCTGCAACAGAAGCGAAATCCCGAAGCAGACGGGCCTCGAGTCGCGCGCCCGCCAACGGCACGATCGAGATACCGAAGAAAGACCTCCAGCAGTTGCTCGACGCGCTCCGCTCGGCGAGGGACGGAGACATCGGGGTGCGGCTGCCGGCGCAGAAGCGCGGCCTCATGGGCGACGTGGCCAAGGCGTACAACCAACTCGCGGAGCAGCGCGAGGGACTGTGCAAGGAGTTGGGACGCGTGAGCAAGGTGATCCGGCGCGAGGGCCGGATGACCGAGCGCGCGGAGGTGAAGGGTGCGAAAGGGTCGTGGGCTGAGTCGGTCGACTCGGTCAACTCGATGATCGAGGATCTCGTGCGGCCGACGATCGAGGTGTCACGCGTGCTCGACGCCGTCGCGGAGGGCGACCTCTCGCAGAAGATGTCGCTCCAGATCGAGGGCCGCCCGATGAGGGGCGAGTTCCGCCGCATCGGCATCACGGTCAACACGATGCTCGACCAGCTGAGCTCGTTCGCCGACGAGGTTACGCGCGTCGCGCGCGAGGTCGGCACGGAGGGAATCCTCGGCGGGCAGGCGCGCGTGAAGGGAGTGTCCGGCATCTGGCGCGACCTCACCGACAACGTCAACTTCATGGCGAACAACCTGACGACGCAGGTGCGCAACATCGCCGAGGTGACGACGGCGGTCGCGACGGGCGACCTGAGCAAGAAGATCACCGTCGACGTCAAGGGCGAGGTGCTCGAGCTCAAGAACACCATCAACACGATGGTCGACCAGCTCTCCTCGTTCGCCGACGAGGTGACGCGGGTCGCTCGCGAGGTCGGCACGGAGGGAATTCTCGGCGGCCAGGCTCAGGTCAAGGGCGTCAGCGGCACCTGGAAGGACCTCACCGACAACGTCAACTTCATGGCGGGCAACCTGACGACGCAGGTGCGCGGCATCGCGCGCGTCGTGAGCGCGGTCGCGGAGGGCGACCTGAAGCAGAAGTTCACGATCGAGGCGAAGGGCGAGGTCGCGGCGCTTGCCGACACGATCAACTCGATGATCGACACGCTCCGCGTCTTCGCGGAGCAGGTGACGACGGTCGCCCGACAGGTCGGCACGCAGGGCAAGCTCGGCGGCCAGGCGGACGTGCCCGGCGTCGCCGGCACGTGGCGCGACCTCACCGACAGCGTGAACGGCATGGCCTCCAACCTGACGAATCAGGTGCGCAACATCGCGGACGTCACGACCGCCGTCGCCCAGGGCGACCTGAGCAAGAAGATCACGGTCGACGCGAAGGGCGAGGTCCTACGCCTCAAGAACACGATCAACACGATGGTCGACCAGCTGTCCGCGTTCGCCGCGGAGGTGACGCGCGTCGCGAAGGAGGTCGGCACCGAAGGCCGGCTCGGCGGCCAGGCCGAGGTGAAGGGCGTCAGCGGCACGTGGCGCGAGCTGACAGGGAACGTCAACCAGCTCGCCGACAACCTGACGAATCAGGTGCGCAACATCGCCGACGTCACGACGGCGGTCGCGAAGGGCGACCTCTCGCGCAAGATCACCGTCGACGCGCGCGGCGAGATCCTCGAGCTCAAGAACACGATCAACACGATGGTCGACCAGCTGTCCGCGTTCGCCGCGGAGGTGACGCGCGTCGCGAAGGAGGTCGGCACCGAAGGCCGGCTCGGCGGCCAGGCCGAGGTGAAGGGCGTCAGCGGCACGTGGCGCGAGCTGACAGGGAACGTCAACCAGCTCGCCGACAACCTGACGAATCAGGTGCGCAACATCGCCGACGTCACGACGGCGGTCGCGAAGGGCGACCTCTCGCGCAAGATCACCGTCGACGCGCGCGGCGAGATCCTCGAGCTCAAGAACACGATCAACACGATGGTCGACCAGCTCTCGTCCTTCGCGGACGAGGTGACGCGGGTTGCTCGCGAGGTCGGCACCGCGGGGATCCTCGGCGGCCAGGCCGACGTGCCGGGCGTGTCCGGAACGTGGAAGGCGCTCACCGACAACGTGAACTTCATGGCGAACAACCTCACCACGCAGGTGCGGAACATCGCCGACGTGACCACTGCGGTGGCAAACGGCGATCTGAGCAGGAAGATCACCGTCGACGTCCGCGGCGAGATCCTCGAGCTGAAGAACACCATCAACACGATGGTCGACCAGCTCTCGTCCTTCGCGGACGAGGTCACCCGCGTCGCGCGAGAGGTCGGCACCGAGGGCCGCCTGGGCGGACAGGCAAACGTCAAGGGCGTTTCGGGCACGTGGAAGGACCTGACCGACAACGTCAACGCGATGGCCGACAACCTGACCGACCAGGTGCGCAACATCGCCGACGTCACGACCGCGGTCGCGAAGGGCGATCTGAGCAAGAAGATCACCGTCGACTCCCGCGGCGAGATCCTCGAGTTGAAGAACACCATCAACACGATGGTCGACCAGCTCTCGTCCTTCGCGGACGAGGTCACGCGCGTCGCGC
>VAXO01000101.1 GCA_005888435.1 Actinomycetota bacterium
GCGACCGAGCTGAACTCGCCGACGAGATAGCGCGCGAGGTCGATCACGTGCGTGCCGAGATCGCCGAGCGCGCCAGACCCCGCCTGGTCGGGATCGAAGCGCCACGTATCGAGCGTCGGGTCGTCCGCCCAGTCCTGCAGGTAACGGCCGCGGAAGTGTCGGAGCTCTCCGAGTGCGCCCTCGTCGATCAGCTCGCGCGCGAGCCGCACCGCCGGAACGAACCGGTAGTTGAACCCGCACAAGTGCTTGACTCCGGTCGCCGCGACACGGCGCCAGACTTCGTGGCTCTCGTCGGCTGTGCGCCCGAGCGGCTTCTCGCAGAGGACGTGCTTGCCCGCCTCGGCGGCGGCGATGGTCGGCTCGGCATGCAGCGAGTTCGGACCGCCGTTGTCAAATAGCCCGATCCGCCCGTCCGCGACCATGTCGTGCCAGTCGGTCGTCCACCGCTCGTAGCCGTACCGGCGGGCCGCCTCTGCAACCGCCTCCTGGTTCCGGCCCGCGATGGCGACGAGCCGCGGCACGAGCGGGGGCGGGGACGACATGTACTCGACCTTGCGGAACGCGTTCGAGTGCGCCTTCCCCATGAACGCGTAGCCCAGCATGCCGATGCCGATCTCTGCCACTGCACGATAGTAGGCAGGTCGACTCGACCGCGTCGGCGACGCCTCTGGCTCGATTTGGGCGTCCAGAGGATTGGAGCTAAAGTCTTCGAAGCCATACCTAGGAGGGCTGGAGTGAAGAGATTTACCCGTAAGTCGGGGACGGCGGGTTTGCTCGTCGTCGTCGCCGTCGTAACAGGCGCGATCTTGGCTGGGAGTGCAACAGCCAAACAGTCCGCCAACATCCAGGTCTGCGTTCTGCTTCCGGACACGAAGTCGTCCGTCCGGTGGCAGCAGTTCGACGCACCTGACTTCGCCAAGGCCTTGAAGAAGGCCAAGGTGACGTACTCGATCACGAACGCGTTGAACGACCCGCAAAAGATGGTTTCGCAGGCCGATTCATGCCTGTCGCGCGGTGCGAAGGTGGCCATCGTCACCGACATCGCCCAGGGCACGTCGATCGCGATCGAGAAGAAGTTCGCAAAGGCGGGCGGCCAGTCGATCGACTACGACCGGCAAGTCGTCGGCGGTATCGCGAAGGTGTACGTCACGTTCGACGGTAAAGCTGTCGGCGCTGCCCAGGCAAAGGGTGTCGTCAACGCCCTGAAGGGCAAGTCGAAGCCTGTCGTCGCCGAGCTCTGGGGAGGGCCGACGGATCAGAACGCGTTTTGGTTCAAGAGCGGCAACGACGCGGTTCTGAACCCGCTGTTCAAGAGCGGCAAGCTCGACAAGGGCCCGCAGCAGTTCGTGCCACTCTGGTTGGCGACGAACGCACAGCCGATCTTCGAGCAGATGCTGCTGAAGACGAACAACAAGATCGACGGTGCCATTGCGGCGAACGACAACATCGCCGGTGCCGTGATCGCGGCCCTGAAGGCGAAGAAGCTGAAGCCGATCGCGCTGTCGGGGCAGGACGCCACGGTCCAGGGCGTGCAGAACATCATCTCGGGCTGGCAGTCGATGACTGTCTACAAGTACGTGCCCAACGAGGCCAACGCTGCCGCCAAGGCGGCCGTGGCATTGCTCCACCACAAAAAGCCGCCGGGAATCAACGGGTTCCGTAAGAACGGCAGCAAGAAGGAGCCGACCGTTGCACTGCCGGTGATCTCGATCACGAAGGCGAACTACACGAGGCTCTTCAAGGACAAGTTCCTGAAGAAGAGCGACGTCTGCGTCGGCGATTTCGCGCAGTTCTGCAAGTAGCAGCTAGGAGTGACTGGTGGAGGCGCCTAGACGGGCGCCTCCACCCCCCTTTGTGGTAGGAAACGGCACACGGTGAGCGAGACGCCGATCCTCCAGCTCCGGGGTATCACGAAGTCGTTCGGGTCGGTGCAGGCGCTCGCCGACGTCGACTTCGAAGTACTCCCCGGCGAGGTCATGGCGCTCGTCGGGGACAACGGCGCCGGCAAGTCGACTCTGGTCAAGTGCGTGGCCGGCACGCATAGCCCGGACAGCGGCGAGATCCTCTTCGAGGGCAAGCCCGTCACGATCCACGGCCCGAAGGACGCGGCCAAGCTCGGAATCGAGGTCGTCTACCAGGACCTCGCGCTGTGCGACAACCTCGACGTCGTCCAGAACATGTACCTGGGCCGCGAGGAGCGCGACTGGCTCTGGCGCTTGAAAGAGCCGCTCATGGAGCAGCGCACCGCCGATACTCTCCGGTCGCTGTCCGTGACGACCATCCGCTCGATCCGTCAGCCGGTGGCCTCGCTGTCGGGCGGCCAGCGGCAGTCGGTGGCCGTCGCCAAGGCCGTGCAGTGGAACTCCAGGCTCGTCATTCTCGACGAGCCGACCGCTGCGCTCGGCGTCGCGCAGACGCGTCAGGTGCTCGAGCTCGTCAAGCGCCTCGGCGACCAGGGACTATCGGTCGTGCTCATCTCGCACAACCTGCACGACGTCTTCGAGGTGGCGACGCGCATCACGGTGCTGCGCCTCGGCCGTGACGTGGGTGTCTACGAGCGGGAGAAGACCACCCAGCAGGAGGTCGTGCAGGCGATCACCGCAGGGATCCCGACCAGGGTCGCGGGCATCCCGGAGACAACGCCGGAGCTCGCGTCGTGAGCTCAGACGTCGACGTCGCCGCACCGGGCATCGGTCTCCCCGAAGGAGACGAGGCAGAGGCGCAGGCAGGGCTCTGGCGCCGGGCGTACGACAACCTGAGGGCGGGGAACCTAGGCATCCTGCCCATCGTCATCGGCCTGGCGCTGATCGTCGTCTTCTTCAGCTACAAGGCGACGAACTTCTTCACTGCGGACAACTTCAACAACATCATCGTCCAGATGGCCGGCCTGACGATGCTTGCGTTCGGCGTGGTCTTCGTCCTCCTGCTCGGCGAGATCGACCTTTCGATCGGATATCTCAGCGGCATAGCGGCCCTCGCGGTCGCCGAGTTCCAGCTGCCGGGTAGCGGCCACGCGTACCCTGGAGTCGTCGCGATCGCGATCGCGGTAGGTCTGTGCGCCCTCATTGGCGGGGCTCAGGGCTCGGTCGTTGCTCTGGTCGGCGTCCCGTCGTTCGTCGTCACGCTTGCGGGCCTTCTCATCTGGCAGGGAGTGATCCTGCAGGTGCTCGAGATCAAGGGTGTGATCGTGATCCAGGACAAGTGGATCAACGACACAGCCAACTACTACTTCACGTCTCGCGCGGGCTGGATCATCGCGGCAGTCGTCACCGGTAGCTACGCCCTCGCCATGCTCGGCAGCGTTGTGGGCAAGCTCCGCGCCGGCGTGGCGATCCGATCTCCACTGCTCATTGTGGCCAAGGTCCTCGGCGTCGCTGCCGCGACCTTCGGGACCGTGGCGATCTCCAATCACGCCAACGTGCCGAACGGGCTACCGCTGGCCGGCGTCCTCGTCGTCATCTTCCTCATCGGCTTGACGTTCCTGGCGAAGCGAACCCCGTTCGGCCGCCACGTCTACGCGGTAGGCGGCAATGCCGAAGCGGCTCGTCGCGCCGGCATAAACGTCCCCCGCATCCGCATCATCGTCTTCATGATCTCGGGCGCCATGGCCGGGGTGGGAGGCGTGATCCTGGCAGCGCGGCTGAACTCTGTCGACCTCAACGTGGGCGGCGGCACGCTCCTGCTCGACGCGATCTCGGCGGCGGTCATCGGCGGCACGAGCCTGTTCGGTGGTCGCGGCGAGGTGCGCAGCGCGCTCATCGGCGCGCTCGTGATCGCAACGGTCTCGAACGGACTCAACACGGCGGGCTACAAGACCGGGACGATCTACATCGTCACCGGCGTCATCCTCTTGCTCGCCGTCACGCTCGACACGGTCGCGCGCAGGCTGCAGGCGCGCTCGGGTCGCTAGCGGCGGTCTAGCGCACCGTGCCGGCGAAGTAGCGTTCGGCGAGCGCCCACGCCTCCTTGCCGATCCTCGAGCCGATCCGGCGGCCGGCGAAGTCGTCGGCCGGGATGTGGATGCCGCCGAAGATACGCGAGATCCCGGCCTGGTCGGCCGCGTCGAAGTACGTCGCCCACTGGAGTGTCAGCGGCTTGCTCGGCCCGTGCTCGAACTTGAGGTAGCCCGGAGCGAAGGTCCGCGTGAAATCTCCGCCGGGGAAATAGGGGCTGCCGGTGTATGCGGCGAGCACCTCGGCTGCAGCACGGCTGAACGTGCTGTGGCCGGACACGAAGCCCGGGAAGGCCGGCGTGACGAAGGTCGCCTTTTGATAGGGCACCCACTGCTCGCCGAGAATCCAGCCGACGCCGCTCACCTCGTTCGGGTCGCCCGGATTTCCGCGCCAGGCCCGGATCGCGATCTCGCCAACGTGATCGGCGAGCGCGGCATGCCGCTGTCCCGGCGCGCCCGATTCCTTGGTGATCAACTCGATCAGCCCCGGGATCAGCGGCAGGCCTTCCGGATCGTACGAAGGCAGCGTGGGATCGCTCGACTGGCCGTGCTCGGCCATGTAGCGGATCATCGAGATCGGGCGAACCGATTGGTATTTGCGCTTCAGGCCCCACGCCGCGATTGCGGCGTCGTGCAGGGCGCCGTTGAGAGCGAAGTACATCCGCACATCCCAGCGGAGCCGGTTCGCAGCTCCAGGGCCGATTCGCGACGCCATCAGTGGGGAGTCCGAGACGGTGTTGGCAATCACGTTCCAGTGGCCGGGCGGAGTTTCGGAGTTCGGGCCGTCGGCCCAGAACTCGGCGAGCACGCGGCTGTAGTCGGCCAGGGGCACGCGCTCGGGCGGATACGGGCGACCCGTTAGAGGATTGACCGCGTAGCCGTGGCCGTCGTTCGTCCCGAGGGGGTTGTCCCCCAGCGCATCGAGCCCGATGTCGATCACCTGGCCGTCGACGGGGTCGAGCTCGGCGCTCTTGCGGATGACGCCGACTGCCTCCTGTTTGTAAGCAGCGCTCGCCGGCGTCCCGATCGGCGGGGGACCCGGGTCGATCGGCACGCCGGTCTTCGAAGGGGGCAGTGCGAACCCCCGCACGTGCCCCCACTGCGCGCCGATGAAGGTCTGCACCTTTCCGGGCACGGCGAGCCCGTTCTGCGCGACGTTCTGATCGAGTGCGAGCGGCTGCCAGAAGGTCGGGTCGTGCATGACCGTCCCGGGCTCGGCGACGACGAGGGGAGTGTTGACCGGGACGTAGCTCTCGTCCGCGTAGTGGAGCCGTTCGAGTGAGCCGTCTTTCCTGCCAGACCGGATCACCGCCGCGACGATGCGATTGCCGAGTGCGGCCGGTGACTCACCCTTCGTGCCCGTGAAGTCGATGCGGTAGCACTGCGACCGCATGATCCGGCTGAGCTCGTCGAACGTCACTTGCATGTTCGCGCCGTACGAGTAGCGCCAGAGCAGCACGCGGTATGCCGCATAACTGATCGCGATCTCCCGGGCAGCGCCGACGTCCGGAGCCTTGTCTTTCTCCGTGACGAAGTAACCGTCCGCCGTCGGGTCGTACGCCGCCCAGGCGTCCCACATTGCGGCCGAGACATCAAAGAGGTTCCGGGCGTGGGTGGTCGGCGCCGGCAGGTCGCGCCTGATGGCGTCGAGCATGGCCTCGTCCCACACGCGGGCGATCGAGCGCCCCTGGAGGTCGGCCGTACATCCGTCGATCAAGTAGGGCGCAGTCGCGGAAAGGCGCCGGCTCGGACGTGCAGCGGCCGCGCGTTTCGGGTGGCGGAAGCTCACGATGCGGTCGGCCGGGACGTTCGTCCGGGACACGCTGCGACCGTCCGCGAAGCGGACGGTGAGCTGGTTCACGCTCGTCGCCGCGCCGAGCCCGAAATGCACTCGAGGGTCTTCGGATGAGAGATAGCTCGAGCCTGCCTCCACCTCGCGCGTCAGTCGGCGACCGTCGGGCAGGACCGCAGTCACCAGCGCTCCCGGCGAGAACTTCGAGAACCGCACCGCGAGCCAGTGCCCGAGAGCTCCGGTCGGACGCAGGAGCTCCAGCTTTCCCCCGATCGTGTTGATGGCGATGTCCATGCGGCCGTTGTTTGCAAAGTCCGCCGTCGTGAGGCCGCGGCCGACGACGCGAGGGAGGTCGTTCCCGCCGACGAGTGCGGTCCCGTCCCTGAACTGCGGTGGAGACCCCGGCGGTCCGCCCAGGTTCTCGAGCACCTGGATCGGCTGCGCGTTCCGCGCGAGCTTGGTCACCGGGATGTCTCCGTTGGCAAGCACGAGGTCGGGAAAACCGTCCAGGTCGAGATCGACCCACGACGCACCCCAGCCGGTGAACGTGTTGCCGAACGCCGGCGCGAACGCCGTCCGGACGTCGTTGAACGACGATCCGGACGCAATGGGCGGCTGCCCCGAGTAGACCGCATGGCCCTGGCCACGCGAGTTCGTGATGAAGAGGTCGCTCCGCCCGTCACCGTTGAAGTCGGCAGCCGCGACGCCCATCCCGGCAGCCGGGTCGGCGACACCGGCGATGGCTGCGCGCTCTTCGAAGCGGAAGCCGAGCCCTGCCGGATCGGCCTTCTTCCCGCCGGGCCAGGGGATGTTCTCGTAGAGCCGGTTGGGGTCACCGTCGTTGGCGACGTACAGGTCGGGGCGACCATCGCCGCTGAAATCGGAGAACACCGCACCGAGGCTGTGGTCGAATCGCGCGGCCTCGAGGCCTGCCTGGACGCCGACCTCGCGGAAGCGCGAGCGACCGTGCTTGCCGCGGCCGATGTTCAGGAAGAGGAGGTCGCGAACGCCGGACACGTTGTTGGGAAAGCCTGCAGCGGAGCCCGGAACCGGAATGTTGGGGTCGGTGTACCCCGCGACGAACAGGTCGGGACGGCCGTCGCGGTTCACGTCTGCGACCGCGGCGCCCGTGTACCAGCCGTGAGCCTTGATTCCGGCGGCCCACGCGCCCTCGGTAAAGGCGCCGTTGCCGTTGTTCCACAGCAGCTTGTTCCGTCCGTCGGCGGTGATGAAGAGGTCGCTGAAGCCGTCTCCGTTGAAGTCCGCGGCGACGCATCCCTGGCCACGGACCGCGAGCCCTGCTCCCGAACCGCGGGTCACGTTCCGAAAGCGACCCTTCGTGTTCCTGAACAGCGCGCTGCGCGGGAGCCCACCGCGCTTTTGCCAGCGGCCGATGTCTGTCTGCGAGTACGAGTTCACGACGAAAAGATCGACCCAGCCGTCGTTGTTGTAGTCGAGCGCGCACAGCCCTCCTCCGGTCTCCGCCGCCGGGTCAGGCGAGACTCCGAAGCGAAAGGCGCCTTGACGGAAGCTGAGCCCGACCCGACTGGCGACGTTCTGCAAGCGGATCCCCTCGAAGCCGGAACGCGCCGCCCGATTGGCGACGGCTGCGATAGCGGGTCGGCCCGGGGCGGCTGTCACAGCCAGGCCGGTGAGGCCGGAGGCAACCACAAGGACGATGATGCGCCGTGCGAGACGGCCGATGTCGAAGCGCATTGCCTTGAACTACAGCACGTTTTCGCCGCCGGATGGCCGGCCTTACAATCGCGCCGTGAAGCTGGCCGACGCCCAGGCGATCGTCGATTTCGTCGTTCGGGAGGCGTCCGGCCCGGTCTCGGTTTTCGTCGCGGATTCGCACGGAGAGCTCGTGGCGGCCGCGACGATGGACGGCGCCGCACCGGACACGCGCCTGAATGCTCAGCGGAAGGCCTACACCGCTGCGCGAAGCGACGCACGTTCGACGAGGGAGCTGGCGGAGAAGGTGCGGGGCGACCCAGTCGAGCGCGAGAGCTTCGACCCGTCCTTTACGTTCTTCCTCGGCGGGCTGGCCGCGTTCGACGGCGAGACACGGATCGGCGCCGTCGGCGTGAGCGGCTTGCCCGGCGAGGTCGACGAAGCGCTCGCGAGGCAGGCACTCGAGGCCGCAGGCCTTTCCCTCTGATCGCTTAGTCCGAAAGCAGGAGCGTCGCCTTGCCGCCACGATGTTCGAAGGCTTCCCGGAAGCGGTCGAGCGGGACCCGGAGCTTGACGAACTGCGCCAGCGCTTCCGGCCAGCGCTTCTGTGCCCGGTCGAGATCGGCGACCCCTGCCAGCCAGTCCTGGCGCTGGGCGTTGACGCTCCCGAAGAGCACGCGGTTCTCGAGGATCAGGTCTACGCCCAGCACTTTTCCGTCGATCTCGACCGTCTGCTCCCGGGGGTCGATCCCGAGGACGCATGCGACTCCGCTCCGGCGGAGCCGGCCCAGCGTGTGCGCCATCAACTGGGCGTTGCCGGCCGCTTCGATCACGAGGTCGAACTTCCCGACCTCGGAGAGGTCAGTGTCCTGGGTCGAGACGTAGGACGCGCCGGACTCCTCGATGAGCTCGTTCCCAGGCTCGAGCGACGCCGTCCACACTTCCACGTCGGCGAGGCGGAGGAGATACGTCATCAGCAGACCGATCGCGCCCGCGCCGATGACCAGCGCGCGTTCGAGCTGCCACGGCTGCCGGCCGCCGATCGTTCGAGCATGTCGGAGCGCCCGCTCGCAGATCGACGTCGGTTCCGCGAGCACGCCGAGGCGGCCGAGTGACTTTGGAATCGCGACCAGCTGCGTCGGATCCTCCGCGACGAGCTCGCGGGCGTAGCCGTGCAGGCGGGTGATGCCGCGCTCGCTGTAGTCGCCAGTCAGACAGGAGTCCGGCGAGTCCTCCGCGCACGCAACGCAATGGCCGCACGAGCGGCGGACGGTTGCGGTGACGAGCTCGCCGCGGGTGAAGCCATAGCCAGTTCGCTCGACGACGGCGAGCGCCTCGTGCCCGAGCACGAGCGTCGGCTCGTCCTGAGGTGGGATCCCGAATAGGCCGTCCGAGATCTCGCGGTCGGTCCCGCAAACGCCGACTTCGAGGGTGCGCACGAGTACCTCGCCCTCGCGTGCGTGCAGAGCGGGAACCTCTTCGATGCGGGTCGTGTGCGGGTGACCCGGCTGCGTGACGAGCGCCAGCACCTGCTAGGCCGCCGTGAGCCCGCCGTCGATCACGAGCACGCTTCCCGTCACGAAGCTCGCGGCATCGGAGGCGAGGTAGGCGATCGCCTCTGCAATCTCCTCCGGGGTCCCCAGCCGGCCCAGCGGCTGCCGCGCGGTCAGTTCCTCGAGCGACTCGCCTGCCTCCTCGACGAGCCGCCGCACCCAGGGCGAGTCGACGGTCCCCGGGCAGACAGCGTTGACGCGGATCCCGTCGTCCACATGGTCGACCGCGAGCGCTCGCGTCAACGAGACCACCGCTCCTTTCGATGCGCAATAGGCAGCCCGGTTGCGCAGGCCGACGATCGCTGCGACCGACGCGATATTCACGATCGACCCACCGCCGCGCGCGATCATGGCCGGGATCGCGTGCTTGCAGCAGAGGAACGTCCCGCGTGCGTTCACGGCGAAGACGTCCTCCCAAACGGCGAGCGGCGTCGCCGGCGCGGTGGCCGTCGCACCGATCCCGGCGACATTGACGAGTATGTCGACGTCACGCGCGACAGCCGCTACCTGCCTCTCGTCGCGCACGTCCAGGTGGACGTCGGTTCCGGTGATGTCCGCGGCGACGACCTCCGCGTCCTCGGTCTCGAGCAGGCGTGCGACTGCGGCGCCGATGCCCGAGCCGGCGCCGGTGACGAGCGCCCGCTTGCCGGCGAAGCGCGTCATCCCGCGGGCGGAATGAGCACTGCGCCTTCAGAGGCGGACGACACGAGCGCCCGGTAGCGCGCGAACACACCGACGTCGTAGCGCGGCGGGGGCGATCGCCAGCCGGCGAGACGCTCTGCGAGCTCGCGTTCTTCGAGCTCCACGACGAGTGTGCCGTCGTCCACGTCGACTGCGATCACATCGCCGTCTCGCACAACCGCAAGCGGTCCACCGCGTGCTGCCTCGGGTGCGACATGCCCGACCATCAGCCCGCGGGTCGCGCCGGAGAAGCGACCGTCGGTGACGAGCACGACGGACTCGCCGAGACCGGCGCCGATCACGGATGCGGTGACACTCAGCATCTCGCGCATCCCCGGGCCGCCTGCGGGGCCTTCATAGCGCACGACGAGCACGTCGCCTGCAGTAACCCGGCCCGCACGCACACCGTCGCAGCAGGCCTCTTCGCTGTCGAAGACGCGCGCACGCCCGCGATGAGTGCGGCGACTCGTTGCGGACACCTTGACGAGGGAACCCTCGGGCGCAAGATTACCGCGCAACACGTGCACTGCGCCGGTCGGCTTGAACGGCTCCTCGAGCGTGTAGACGACTTCGCCGTCCGGCAGGGGCGCATCGTTCGTGGCGTCCGCAAGCGTCCTACCGTCGACCGTTGGCGACTCGCCGTCCAGATGTCCGCCGCGTAGGAGCTCGCGGATAACGGCGCGCGTGCCCCCGGCCCGATGGAAATCCTCTGCCAGCCAGCGACCTGAGGGCGCGAGATCTGCGATCACTGGGGTCCGGCTCGCGACGTCGGTCAGCTCTTCGAGCGTCAGCGGCACTCCCGCTTCGTGGGCGATCGCGAGCAGATGGAGCACGCCGTTGGTCGAGCCGCCGGTTGCGGCGATACCGGCCATCGCATTCAGGAGAGCACGCCGATCGAGGAAACGGCGTGCCGTCGTGCCTTGCTCCACGAGCCGCACCACGAGTGCGCCGGCGCGAGCAGCGGCCTCGCCCTTCAGCGCGTGCTCGTCCGCCGGCACGAGCGCGTCGCCGACGCATGCGATTCCCAGGCAGTCGATCGCGACAGCCATCGTGTTCGCAGTGAAGTGGCCTGCACACGTGCCCACGCCCGGGCAGGCGAACCGCTCGAGCTCGTCGAGGTCTTCGCGCGACATCAGCCCACGCTCCTCGGCCCCGACCGCCTCCCACACGTCCTGGATCGTCACGTCGCGTTCGCGCCAGCGCCCGGCGCGCATCGGGCCGTTGTAGACGAGCACAGCAGGCTTGTCCACGCGTGCGAGCGCCATCAGCGCCGCGGGCACCGTCTTGTCGCAACCGACAACACAGACGAGCCCGTCGAAATCATGCGCGTGAACCATCAACTCGATCGAGTCGGCGATGACCTCGCGCGAGATGAGCGACGCCCGCATCCCGGGCGTTCCCTGGGACTGGTTGTCGGAGACCGCGATCGTGTTGAAGCCGAGCGCAAGGCCGTTCGCGGCAGACACTCCCTCACTGACGCGGTCGGCGAGCTCGCGCTGGTTGAGGTTGCACGGCATCGTTCCCGTCCAGGTCGACGCGACGCCGATGATCGGCCCGCCGAGACGCACGGGATCGATGCCCATCGCCCGGAAGTGCGCGCGCGCAGGTGCACGCTCGGCGCTCTCGTTCAGCCCGGCTCGGGCCCGTCGGCGGAGGGCGTCGACCGGCGCGTCCGTCACGCCGCCGACTGTACTGCACGTGGCACGATCGATCGATGCGCATTGCGACCGTCCGGATTCACGATGGATCGAAGCTCGCGGTTGATGTTGACGGCGACTATCGGCGCCTCGAGTTTGACCGCGATCTCCTCTCGCTGATTCAGGCCGGCGTCGACCCGCAGGAGCTCGCCGTCGGAGCTACGGTCGCAGGAGAGCTCGCGGCGCCGCTCCAACCCGGGAAGATCGTCGCGATCGGGCTCAACTACCTCGACCACATCCGCGAGTCGAAGCTGCCACGACCGGCAAAGCCGCTCGTCTTCGCGAAGTTTCCGTCGAGCGTCAGGGCTCCGAACGACCCGATCGTCGTCGACGGCGAGCTGACGGCTCAGGTGGACTGGGAGGTCGAGCTCGGCGTGATCGTCGGACGCCGCATGCGACATGTCGCTGTCGGGGCGGCTCTCGACTACGTGTTCGGCTACACGGTCTGCAACGACGTCTCCGCCCGGGACGTTCAGTTCTCGGAGAGTCAGTGGACGCGCGGCAAGAGCTTCGACACGTTCTGCCCGTTGGGTCCCGTCGTCGTGACGCGAGACGAGATCCCTGACCCTCAGCGCTTGGCGCTCGGCACGCGGGTGAACGGCGAGGTGATGCAGGACTCGTCGACCGGGGAGATGCTCTTCGGCGTCGCCGAGCTGCTCGCGTTCTGTTCGCGGAACTTCACGCTGGAGCCGGGCGACCTCCTGCTGACCGGTACACCGTGGGGCTGCGGTTACTTCATGGATCCGCCCCGCGCCCTCGAGATCGGCGACCTTGTGGAGTGCGAGGTCGAACGCATCGGCCTGCTGCGCAACGCCGTCGCGGCTGCTTAGTCCGCTAGCGGACGATCTGCGGATCCGTGAAGACGTCGAGCGCGTCGCGGCTCGTTGTCGAGAACTCCGAGACGATCGCGCCGTCGTCGCCGGCCTCGAATGAGTGGAGCGTGTTCGGCGGGATCGTGTACTGCTCGCCAGGCTCGAGCACGATGTCGCCGGCGCCCTCGACGTGCAGGTCTATGACCCCGCGGCGGACGCGGAACGTCTCCTCCTTGCCGGGCTCGCCCTCGACCGGCGGGTGGCGGTGCTCGGGGCAACGCTGGCGCGGGAACAGGACGAGCTCCTTCGCGCACACGCGATCTGTGTTCACGTAGACGACTATCTGCAATCCGACTTCGTCGAGTCGGCCCAGGCCGAAGTCTGCGACCTCGATCTGCGCACGCTCGGGCGGCGTCAACGCGATGCCGGCCTCGGCGAGCATCGCTGCGGCCCGCTCGCGCGCCTCGGCCTCTGTCACGGCCCGATCCGTTTGGCGCACACGCGGGTGATATTAGGCTGCGCACCACACAGTCGAGACTCGAGTCTCAGGAGGGCGCGACATGAAGACCTCGCTCGGAATCTGGGCGTTCGGTTCGATGGCTACGAGGTTCGTGCCCGGAGGCTACAAACCGGACCTCGCGAACGAGACGACCGTCGACCGTGTTCGCCGCGCCGTCGAGGGTCTCGGCGATCTGATCGACGGGTACGAGTTTCACTATCCGCAGGAGCTGTCGGAGGAAAACCTGGATCAGGTCCGCGACGCACTCGACGGACACGACATCTATTGCCTCGCGACGGGCCTGCATCTCGATCCGCGCTTCGGCCGTGGTGGTCTCGTCTCGCCCGACGAAGCGACTCGGGCGGAGGCGGTGCGCCGAACCCTTGCGGCGATCGATTTCGCCGGGGAGCTCGGCGCCCATTTCATCATCTGGCCCGGAATCGAGGGCTACAACTACCCGTTCCAGGCGCCCTACCGGGAAAGCTGGGCCTGGTTCGTGGAGGGAATCGGTCAGGCAGCCGAGCGTTGCCGGGAGCGTGGGATCCTGCTTTTCCTCGAGCACAAGAACTCCGAGCCTGCGATGAAGATCCTCATGCGCAACGTCGGCATGACCCTGCATGTGATCCACAAGCTCCGAGCCCAGGGCCTCGACAACGTCAAGGTCAACATGGACTGGCAGCACCTGTTGATGAACGGCGAGAACCTTGCGGAGTACGCAGCCATGCTGGCAGCGGAAGGACTGCTCGGACATCAGCATGCGAACTCCGGCTGGGGGAGCTTCGACGACGACAACATGGTCGGTGCGCTGGCGTTCATGGAGACGCTCGAGCTCGCTGTCGAGCTCCGCCGTGCGGGGTACGGCGAGAACGGGGAGCGGCTCGGCTTCGATCTGTATCCGTACACCGAGGATGCTGTGCCGGCCGTAAAGCGGAGCGTGCTCCAGTGGCGCTTCATCGATGCCGCCGCGTCGCGCATCGACGACGCTGCGCTGCGAGCGGCGCAGGCGCAGAAAGACGCCGTTGCCGCGTACGAGCTCGTCTACGCCGCACTCGGCGGGTGACGCAGCTCGTCGGCCTCGATGTCGGCACGACCGGTGTCAAGGCCCTCGCGCTCTCGCCGGCAGGCGACGTGCTCGCCCGAGCCGAGGAGACGTACGAGCTCTCGACGCCGCGCCCAGGCTGGGCCGAACAGGATCCGGAAGACTGGTGGCGGGCAGCCGAGCGCGCGCTGGCCAGGCTCGGGGGCGAAGCGACGGCGATCGGCCTCTCTGGTCAGATGCACGGTCTCGTCGTTCTCGACGATCGGGATCGCGTGCTTCGGCCGGCGATCCTCTGGAACGACCAGCGGACAGAGGCGGAGTGCGCCGAGATCGAGGAACGGGTTGGGCTTGCACGGCTGATCCAGCTGACCGGGAATCGTGCGCTCACAGGCTTCACGGCGCCGAAGCTGCTGTGGTTGCGTCGCCACGAGCCGGCCACGTATGCACGCATCGCCCACGTGCTGCTGCCGAAGGACTACGTCCGCCTGCGTCTGACCGGCGAGCACGCGATCGACGTTGCGGACGCGTCGGGCACGCTCCTGTTCGACGTCGCGAGGCGGCGCTGGAGCGAGGAGATGCTCGAGGCGCTCGAGCTCGATCTGGCGTGGCTGCCGCGGACGCTGGAGTCGCCCGAGATCTCAGGGACGACTGCCG
>VAXO01000113.1 GCA_005888435.1 Actinomycetota bacterium
AGCAGGCGCTGAACGAGCAGCAGGCGAAGAACTGGATCAACCAGGCGCAGAGCCTGTTGAACCAGGCTGCTGCGCTGGCTGGACCAGGCGCCTAAGGCGTTCTGTTTCGGAGGGCTCGAGCTCGCGCCACTGGCCGGGCTCGAGCCCTTCGAGCGTCAACCCTGCATACGTGCTCCGGTGCAGGTGGCGGACAGGATGGCCGACCGCCTCGAGCATCCGCCGGACCTGTCTGTTCCGGCCCTCGTGGAGGGTGAGCTCGACACGCGAAGGTGC
>VAXO01000114.1 GCA_005888435.1 Actinomycetota bacterium
GCGACCTCCTGGGCTGTCACCGGCTTCCCATCCACCTCGACGCGGTCGCGCCGCTCCACGAACGTATTCAGCTGCCCCGGCTCGCCGTTGACGGCGACCCGGCCGGCCTTGATCAGCTCGTCCGCCTTGCGGCGCGACGCGACACCGGCCCTGGCGAGATAGGCATTGAGCCTCATCAGGGCGCATTATTCGGCGCGCATGAGCATGATCGGCAACCTCCGGCGCGTGCCGGATGCCCAGCTGACCGAGCTGTTCGCCGACCCGAAGCGGATCGAGGAGTTCCTCTACGAGCCCGACGAGGAGCCGGACGAGGAGGACATCGAGAAGTCGTGGCACGCCATCCACTACCTGCTCACCGGAAGTGCCTGGGGCGGCGACCCGCCCCTGAACTTCCTCGTCAGCGGCGGTAGAGAGATCGGCGGCGTCGACGTCGGCTACGGGCCGGCCCGCGGGTTCACGCCGGCCGAAGTCGCAGAGATTGCTGCCGCCCTCGATCCGATCACCGGGGACGACCTGCGTCGCCGCCTCGACCGCCAGGCAATGGCCAACGCTCAGATCTACCCAGACATCTGGGGCGAGTCCGAGGACGAGCTCATGGAGTACATCGTCCCGTACTTCGAAGCGACGAAGTCGTTCGTGAAACGCGCCGCAACCACGTCGTCGGCGCTCGTGGTTTACCTCAACTAGCGGGCGCGCTTATAGTCGCCGCATGGCGCACTACGTCACGCTGATGCGCTGGACGACGCAGGGTTACGCGGGCCTGCCGAAGTGGCGCGAGCGGGTCGAGGAGGGCGAGCAGATCATCGCCGAGGCGGGAGGCACGCTCGTCGGCGTCTACGTCACGCTCGGCCGCTACGACGTCGTGGAGATCTTCGAGGCGCCGGACGACGAGGTCGCCATCGAGATACTGATGAAGCTCAACCGCTACGGCGCCGAGCACACCGAGACGCTGCGGGCATTCACGCGCGAAGAAGCCGAGGGGATCATCCGCAGGCTGTGAGCGGCTACGCGTTCGGCTCCCTGGACGAGCTCGGCGACGGCCCCGGCTTCCGCAAGGTACGCCGCGCGCTCGGCGTGAAGGCGTTTGGCGTGAACGGTGTGGTCATGCCGCCTGGCATGGACGGCTTCGCGCACTTCCACTACGAGCAGGACGAGCTCTACTTCGTCCACCGCGGGCGCGCGCGCGTCGAGATCGGCGACGAGGTGCGCGAGCTCGGCGAGGGCGGGCTGCTGCACGTCGAGTCGACGACGCCGCGCAAGGTCTCGAACGCGAGCGAGACGGACGACCTCGTCCTGCTCGTCGTCGGCGGCCGGGGCGGCTACGTCGAGCGCGACGGCATGCTCGTCGACCCGGAACGCGACCTGGCGCGAAGGCAGGCGTTTGGCAGCTAGCTCCGGCCCGAGCGTCGTCGACCTCGAGCACTCGCGCTACTTCCTGACGGAGTGGATGCCGCCGCTGCTGCAGCAGACGGCTGAGCAGTCTCCCCCACGCGTGCTCGCCGATCTCGGCGCCGGCGACGGCGGCACGCTCTTCCCCCTTGACCGCGCCGGCCTGGTCGGAGAGGTCATCTACGCCGTGGACATCTCCGAAATGCACGTCACGTGGTGCCAGGCACTGACGCCGAAGGTGCGCGGAATCGTGTCGGATGTTGCACACGTCGACGAGCTCGCGGACGAGTCGGTCGACGCCGTCGTCTCCTCCCAGGTGATCGAGCACCTCCCCGACGACCGCGCGCTCGCGCCGGAGATCGCGCGCATCCTCAGGCCGGGTGGGTGGTTCTACGTCTCGAGCGTCATCCGCGGCCCGCACGCGTTCTGGATGTACAAGGGCAAGCCGCCCGCGCCTGAGCGCTGGCAGCTCGACCCGACGCACATGCGCGAGTACGAGTCGGAGGAGCAGTTCCGCTCGGTGCTCGAGCATCCGGAGCTGCGGTTTGACGTCGTGCGCGCGTCGCAGCTGAAGGCGCCGCTCACGGATCTCGTCTTCCGCGTCGGCGCGCTCGCGCACGTGATCAAGCGCGAGCGTCTGCCCGAGCTCTACCTGAACCTGCCGGGCTGGGTGACGAGAGCGCGGCGCGCGACCGGCGTCCCGATTCCCGGCTACCGCTGGGTCGAGGCAACGGGCGTCAAGGCGACAGCAGATCGCGCAGGCTGATCCCGCCGGACACGAGCTTGTCGATCGGCGCCGTCCGGATGAAGTGGCGAATCGGCCCGGCGAGGAAGCCGGGGATGTCGCCGCGCCGCTCCGCCTCGTCGACCGAGCGCAGCAGGCCTGCCCGGAGCGCAACCTCGATCCGCTTCTTGCTCCACCGCGTGTGGAACGGCGAGCTCGAGCCGACGGAGAGGACGAGCGCCTCGCGGGAGATGTGCAGCCGGCACGCCGCACCGTCGAGCCCGTCGAGCAACACGCGCTGAAGCGCGCTGCCCTCGAACTTCTGGGACTTGCACGGATCGGCCAGTTGCACCTCGCCCGCGTGCGCGGCGCCGAGCGACAACTCGACCACGACAAGCACCGCCGCCGCGGCGAAGAGTGCGACCAGCCACCTCATCGGATCAGCCTCCAGGCGAGCAGTGCGCCCGCGGCGGCGAACGCAGCCGCGAGGAAGAACGCCGAGCGGAACGCCCGCGTGATCGTGTTCTGAATCGCGGAGACGAGGTCGTCGCGGGCAGCGGCGAGCGTTGGGTTGCTCTGCGCGCCGCGCGAGTCGAACGGCTCCTTCAGGTCAGGGATCTCGCCCGTCTTGGCCTTGTTGAAGGCTGTGCGCAGGTCGAGCGCGATCGGCACCTTGTCCGTGATCCCGATCGGCGCGTCGAGCAGCACCTGCGTCGCCTTCAGCATCGCGCGGTCGCCGGCGTCCGGCAGCGTCGATGCCAGCAACGGTGCGATCGTCGCGATCGCAGCCACCAGGCCTAAGTGCCGGACTCCGATGGTCAACGTCCCGCTGCGCGTCAGGCCCGACTCGACGTCCAGCGCAGCGTTCGAGAGAGTCGGCACGGCGAGCCCGAGCCCCAGGCCGCACAGGGCGAGCGCGCACATCGCGATCGGGACGCTCGCGGACGGCAGCAGCGCGAGCGCGACGAGGCCGGCGGCGAGCAGCCCCGCCCCGGCGGCCGCGTTCCGAGGCAGCGCACGCGCCGCGAACGCAGCGAGCGGCAGCACGCTGACGATCAGCGCTCCCTCGATCGGCGTGTACTGCCAGACGATGATCACCAGCAACACGCCGAGGAAGAGCGCGCCGACGAGCGCGCCGAAGACGAGGCCGAGGCAGACGTTCGCCGGCACCGTGCGCCGCAGCGATGGGCGCCAGCCTTCGGCCGCGGTCGGCTCGTCCTCACGCCGCCAGGCAGCGACGAGCCCCGCGGCGGCGACGGGCGCCTGCGCGATAAAGATCGCGCGCCAGTCGAAGAGTTGCGTCAGGACTCCGCCGAGCGCCGGCCCGAGCGCGGCGCCGAATGTCCCCGCAAGCGTCCAGACGTTCACGGCGATCAGCGACAGCGCACCGGCGAGCAGCAGCCCCGCCCCGGCGCCCTGCACGCAGCGCGCCGCGATCAAGAACCACAGCGCCTGCGCCGACGCGCACGCGATCGTCGCGGCGAGGAAGAGCAGCGAACCGGCCGCGAACACGAGCCGCGCCCGGAACCGGTGCACGAAGAACACGAGCGCCAGTGCCGTCAGTGCTACCGCGGCGTTGTACGCCGTGACGATCCAGGACACGCCCGTGATCGACGTCTCGAAGCGCGAGTACAGCTGCGGCAGCGCGAGGACGACGATCGACGAGTCGGCGAACGCGATCGCGACGAGCGCCGCGACCAGCCATGTCCGGTGCCAGGCACCGGACGTGTCCGCGTTAGGCGGTGCGCTGTTCGGCGACTGCGTGGAGCCGTTCGCGGAGATCATCGACATCGCCCGCGAGATCATCCAGCCTCGGCAGTTGCGACAGGGATTCGAGCCCGAAGACGCGCTCGAACATCGGCGTTGTGCGGTACTTGACCGCGCCGCCGACGCCGTCGTCGCGCCCCGCCTCGGAGATCAGCCCGCGCTCGACCAGGCCTGCAACCGCCGAATCGGCCGCGACGCCACGGATCCGCGCGATCTCCGGCCGCGTCACCGGCCCGAGGTACGCGACGATCGCCAGCGTCTCCAGAGAGGCCTGCGAGAGCCCGCGCTGCACCGGACGTTCGAACAGCCGCCCGCACGCCACCGCGGCGTCGCGCGACGCGCGGAAAGCCCAGCCGCCGGCCACCTGCTCGAGGACGATGCCGCTGCGCCCCTCGCGGTAGCGCTCCGACAGCAGTCCCAGAGCCATCTCGACTCGCTCGCCGTCGTCGTCCGCGGCCGCGACGAGCTCTTCCAGTGGCAGCGGCGCGCCGGCAACGACGAGCAACGCCTCCAGCGTGCGCGCCAGCTGGTCGAGCGGATTGGCGGTGACTAGGCGGAGCGGGCGTTCCACGCAAGGGTCCTTTCGTCTGCGGCAGCGCTCTCCTCCCCGACCCTAGCGACACGGATCGGGGCGAACGGCGCCGCCTGGCTGATGGTGATCTCGTCGGCCCGCCGCAGCTCCAGCAGGGCCAGGAAGGCCACGGCTTGCTCGACGCGCGAGAGGCCGCCGAGCTCGGCGTCGAAATCGAAGCGCGAGCGACGACTGAGGAGTGCGCGGAACCGCTCCACGAACTGCGACACGGGCGGGAAGCGGAGAGCCATGTGGCTCAGGGACACGGCCGGCGGCTCCTTGGCGAGCAGCCGGATGACCTCCGCGAGCTGCTCGGGCTCCTGCGGGGCGAGCTTCCGCTCCGGCTGCGGCGCCAGCGGCGCCGGCCCGATCCGGAAGAAGCGGTCACGCTCCTCCGCCAGCCGCTCGGCCAGCCAGCCCCCGGCCTCCTTCATCCGCCGGTACTCCGCCAGGCGCCGCGCAAGCTCTTCGGCGGCCTCCTCGGGCTCCAGATCGGCGAGCTCCGCAGCCTCGTCCTCGAACAGCCCTCGGGCCTTCAGCTCCAAGAGCGCGGCGACCAGAACGAGGAACTCGCCGCAGGCGTCGAGATCCAGCTCCTCGCGCTCGCCGAGCCGCTCGAGGAAGCGGACGACGATGCCGGCGACGTCGACGTCCGCGAGGTCGAGCTCCTCCTTGAGGACGAGCGTCAAGAGCAGGTCGAAGGGGCCTTCGAAGGCGTCGAGGTCCAGCTCGAGCTCACGCACGATCATCGGCGCCGAAAGCTAACGGCCGGAGCGGACGCGGCCCTTCGGCACGGCCATGGCCGGCCCCTCGGGGACGATCCGCTTCGCACGCGGCCGGTCGGCCGGCGTCTCCCTGCGGATGAATTGCCACCAGATGAAGAACGCGGTGGACAGGACGAAGACGACGATCGAAACGTACGCATTCAGCCGCAGCCCGTAGTACTTGTGCGCGGGATCGATCCGCAGCAGCTCCTCGAAGAACCGGCCGAAGCAGTAAAAGGACACGTAGAGCGCGAACAGCGCGGGCCGCCGGATCCGGAACATGCGGTCGACGAGCAGGAGGATGACCACGCCGACGATGTCCCAGATGAACTCGTACAGAAAGGTCGGGTGGAAGGTCGTGTACTGGATGTACGCCCCGCGGTGCGCCTCGTCGATCTTGAGCCCCCACGGCAGGCTCGTCGGCTTGCCGTAGAGCTCCTGGTTGAACCAGTTGCCCCAGCGGCCGATGCCCTGCGCGAGCAGGAGGCCCGGCGCGACCGCGTCCATGAACAGCCGCACGCTGTTTCCCGAGCGGTGGACGATCCACGCGCCCGCGAGGACGCCGAACAGGATCCCGCCCCAGACGCCGAGGCCGCCCTTCCAGACGGCGAACGGCGCCCACCACGCGTCGATCGCCTTGACCTCGCTCCAGCTCGTGATGTCGTGGTAGAGCCGCGCGCCGACGATGCCGAACGCCACGCCCCAGACCGCGACGCGGAAGACGAGATCCCAGTCGCCGCCCCACTTCACCCAGCGGTAGCCGGTCAGCGCGACGCAGGCCGCGATCGCGAGCAGCAGCATGACGCCGTACAGGTGGATCGAGAACGGGCCGACGTCGATCGTGCCGCTGTGCGGCGAGGGGATGCTGGCGAGGAAGGCCACCGGCAGAAGATTCTGCCGACGACCGCCATTGCCTGCCCGCTAGAGCAGAATCTTCAGGGCGAGCTCAGGCGAACAGCCCTGCGAAACCAGCTCGGCGGCGACATGGAGATCGACGTCCTGCCGCATGGCCAGCTCGGCCGCGGCGGCGGCGCCGTAACCGGCCAGCTCGAGCTGTTCGGCCCGCCAGGCCTCGACCAGCTCGGCCCCGTCGAGGGTCTCGGTCTCCGCAGCAGTCATCCCACTTCTGTATTCGGCCGAGACGGAGGAGCGGTTCTCCCCCTTACGGGGTGATCTGCCGCGCCAGCGCCAACATCTGGCCTTTCGTCAGCTGCCCCTCGAGCCGGTAGGTGACGCCGCTCTGCAGCCAGAGGAGGACGTTGCCGGCGAGCCGCGTCTGCACGTTGCCGAACTGCCACACGAGGACGTGCGGCGCGCCTGAGAGCCAGAGGCCGAACTCGCCGAGCGGCACTTCCTCGATGTGGGTCGTCGGCCCGACGAACTTCTTCGAGAAGCCCATCTGGTCGCCGCGCAGCTCGGCCAACAGCAGCTGCCTGCCGCGGTAGCGGAGCAGCGCCGCGGCCATGCCGGGGCCCTTGTAGTACTTCGTCGCGGTCAGCCGCGCCGGCAGCTTCAGCGTCGGTGCCGCGCGCGCCGGCCCGAGACCCGTCGCGAACGGTTGCGTCTGTGCGGGCGGCAGTGTCTCGACACGCTCAACGCTCACAGAGCCGATGTGGAAGAACTTGAGGATGGCGCTGCGTGCCGGCGGCACTGCCAGCGCGATGCCGAACGCGAGCACGCCCGCGGCGAGAGCGAACACGGCGGGACGAATCCAGCGGCGGCGCTGCAGCCGCTCGGCGACGCGCGGCCACGCGTCCGGCGCGGGCGGGAACTCAAGCTCGTCGCCGAGTGCGATTAGTGCGCGCTCGAGCTCAGTCATAGGACTCCCTCAACCGCTCGAGCGCACGCGCGGTGCGCGATTTGACTGTTCCCTGCGGAATGCCGAGCGTCTCGGCGACCTCGGCCTCCGACAGCCCGAGGAAGTAGCGAAGCGTGACGACGCTGCGTTGCTCGTCCGGCAGCTGCTCGACCGCAGCGAGCAGGGCGGAGCGCTGCTCGGACGAGAGCAGTGCCGCCTCGGGGGACGGGGCCGCGCC
>VAXO01000102.1 GCA_005888435.1 Actinomycetota bacterium
CGTGCTCGCCTCGCATCAGTGCGCCTCCGCGTAAGCCTCGCGTCGCTTCGGCTTACGCTCCGGCCTTGAGGGGTCTGACCCCGAAGGGGTCTGACCCCAGCAGTTCGCACCCGTCACAATCCGACTGATGGCTTCAACCCTGAGCGACTCGCAGCTCGTTGCTCGCTGCCGTGCCGGCGATCAGGCGGCTTGGAGCGAGCTCGTCGAGCGGTTCTCGCGCTACGTCTACGCCATTGCCGTACAGGCGTTCCGCCTGCCCGAGGCGGACGCCGAGGACGTCTTCCAGGAAGTCTTCGCGCGCGCATACCAGCATCTCGACAAGCTGAGAGACGACTCGGCCGTCAAGCCGTGGCTTGCGCAGCTCACCCGGCGGCTCTGCATCGACCGCCTGCGCGCGAGCGCGCGTGAGCGGCCGGTCGCCGACGAGGAGCTCGCGGCCGCCGAGCCCGACGAGACGCTGGCGTTCCTCGACGAGGCCCTGACCGTCCACGAGGCGCTCGCGGCGGCGCCGGAGCATTGCCGCGAGATCCTCGACCGCTTCTTCGCCCGCGACGAGAGCTACAAGACCATCGGCGCGGCGCTCGATTTGCCCTCCGGGACGATCGCCAGCCGCATCTCCCGCTGCCTCGGGCGACTCAAGGCGCATCTCGAGGGAAGAAGCGACGGCTCTGTCCCGTCTGGAGATCGATGACCGCTTACGACGAAGAGCGCCTCGCGAAGCTGATCAGCGCGCTGCGGCCCGCCCCCGAGAGCTGGGTGCGAGCGGCGCAGGAGCTTCCATTCGCGCGGAGAGGGCTCGACGAGATCGTCGCCCGCGCCGAAGCCGACGCCGCCTTCCGCGAGCGCCTCATCGCCGATCTCGAGGGCGCGCTCGCAGCCGAGGGCTACGAGCGCGAGCCGGCGGTTCTCGCCGCGCTTCGCGCACGCCTCACCTCCGCGTAGCGCAGAATCGCACCATGCAGACGGCTTCCGGTGGAGGCCCGCTCGCGGCGCTCGCGACAGCGTCCGCGGCGGAGCTGCTCGCGGGCATCGCCCGTGCGTCGCAGCACTGGGCCGACGGCCGTGCCGTCGCGGCACAGGCGGAGTCGCTGCGCGACCGAGCCATGCCGCTCGCCGAGCTGAGCGTCAAGGCCTTCGAGCAAGCGGTCGCGGCGGAGGGAGGGGACTTCGCGGTCGGCCGTGCCTACGCGGAGGCAGCGGAGCCGCCGCTCAGCATCGTCGAGGCTGCCGCCGACGTGGCCGAGCTCGCCGCGCTGGTCGCCGAGCACTGCGACCCCGCGCGGCGCGCGGACGCGGTTGCGGCCGGCCTCGTCGCGGCCGGCTGTGCGCACGCTGCCGCAGAGCTGGTTGCCGTCAACCTCACGGTCTCTGCGAACGACGAGCGTGTGCGCCGCGCTGACCTGCTGGCAGATGATGCCGCCCGCACCGCCGAGGCGGCGCGGGCGGCTCGGGAGTAGATCAGGCGGTACGAACCGCCGGCCGTCGTCTGACGGTCCTAGCCCAGCGAAGCGTCCAGAATCCCCGTTGCCCCGGCCGCTCTCGTGTCCCCTCGTGCACGAGCGAGGCGAGCCGCTCCTGCGTGGCCTCGCGGATCAGATCCGCGTGACGCGCCCGGGCGATCTCTTGGTGGGATAGCGGAAACACTTCGACCCTAAGACGGAGAACGGCTTACGCTTCTTCCTGCATGCACGAAGAGCCGCTACCCGCCTGGAGCCTCCCGACTGACGCCGTCGAGCGTATCGCCCTGCCCGAGGCGTGGCCCGGTGAGGTCACGCGGGAATGGGCGTGGGGAGGAGCGACGGGCTCCGGCGTCACGGTCTGCATCCTCGACAGCGGAGTCGAGGCGAACCACCCCCTCGTCGGCAAGGTGCAGAAGTCCGTCGCGATCTCGATCGAGGGCGACAACGTGATCGTCGACGAGCATGACACCGCCGGCGACCTCTGCGGGCACGGCACCGCCTGCGCCGGCGTCGTGCGCGCGCTCGCCCCGGAATGCGACCTCGCCAGCGTGCGTGTGCTGGGGGGCGGCTTCAGCGGGAGCGGCGCCGTCCTCCTCGAGGGGCTGCGCTGGGCCGTGGAGCAGGGCTACGACGTGATCAACATGAGCCTGTCGACGACGAAGCAGAAGTTCGCCTCCCTTCTGCACCAGCTCGCGGACAGCGCATACTTCCGCCGCACGATGCTCGTCGCGTCGGCCCACAACATGCCCGTCGAGAGCTATCCGTGGCGCTTCTCGAGCGTCATCTCGGTCGGCAGCCACGACCAGACCGATCCGTTCGCCTACTTCTACAACCCGACGCCGCCGGTGGAGTTCTTCGCCCGAGGCGTGGACGTCGAGGTCGCCTGGACCGGAGGCGGGCGGCTCGTCTGCACGGGCAACAGCTTCGCAACGCCGCATATATCCGGGATTGCGGCGCTGATGCTCTCCAAGCATCGCGAGCTGACGCCCTTCCAGCTGAAAAGCCTCCTCTACCTGACGGCGTCGAACGTCGGGGGCGGCGAGTGAGTGACGAGCTGCGCAGCGCGGTCGCGGCAGGCGTGCTCGGCGCCGAGAAGAACTACCGCGAGCTACTCCAGTCGATCGTCGAGGTCGCGCGCGCGATCTTCCGCGCCAAGGCCTCGTCGATCTTCCTGCTCGACGAGGAGAGCGACGAGCTCGTCTTCGAAGCGGTCGCAGGCGAGGGGTCCGAGTCGCTTATCGGCCGCCGCTTCCCGTCGAGCACAGGCATCGCCGGCTTCGTGCTCGTCAGCCGGCAGCCGCTCGTGATCGAGGACGTGCTCGAGGACCCGCGCTTCTCGCGCGAGACCGCGGAGAGCACCGGCTTCGTCCCGAAGGGCCTGATGGCCGTGCCGCTCCTGCACGAGGAGAGCGCTCTCGGCGTGCTCGAGGTCCTCGACCGGCCGAGCGACGCTCGCTTCACGCTCCAGGAGATGGATCTCCTCGGCCTGTTCGCGAGCCAGGCCGCGATCGCTCTCGACCTGCTCCAGCGCGCCCGGCGCGCGCAGGCGACGCTCGCCGACGAGGGCGAGCTCGCCGTGCTCGCGCGGCTGGCGCAGAAGCTCGAGGAGCGGCGCGAGGAAGGCGGCGACGCGCTCGCGCTCCTCACGGTGCTGGAGCGGCTGGTCCAATAAGGAGCGCGGTTTACAAGTAGCCCGGGCCCTTTTGGGCCCGGGCTAATGACAGTTCGGAACGAGGGCGCTGCTAGAGGTTCTTGTGCTGCGCCCTGCGGGCGTGGGCCTCGACATCGTCCGACTCGTCCTCAGCGGTCGGCTCGTCCGTCTCCATACGCGGCCTCTGATGAGCTTCGACGTCGTCCTCTTTGTCCTTGGACTCGTCCTGCTCGAAACGCTCCTCCGACATGTCGTCCTCCTTCCGAAAGGGTCCGGCGAATTTACCGGTCGCGAACTAGACGGGCCGGTCTACCGGAATCTTCCCTGCTCCTCTTCAAATAGACAAGCGGGAATGCCATCCTCGGCCGGTGCGGCGATTGTTGGCCCAGCTCCGGGAGTCCTCCAGGGCCTTCCGGGACGTCTTCGCCAACCCGGCGCTGCGCCGGATCGAGCTCGCCTGGGCGGCCTCGATCTTCGGGACGTGGGCGTACGGGATCGCCGTCATCGTCTACGCCTTCGAGCAGGGCGGCCCGACGGCCGTGGGTGTCGTCGGCCTGGCGCGCTGGCTTGCGGCGGCGGTCGTCGCACCCTTTGCCTCGCTGCTGGGCGACCGTTACGACAGGCGCCTCGTGATGGTCTGCTCCGACCTCGCCCGCGTCGTCTTGATCGGCGGAGCGGCGGCCGCGGTGTACATGGGCTCCGCGCCGGTCGTGGTGTACATCCTCGCAGCGCTCGTCGGCGTCGCGGCGACGGCATTCCGCCCGGCCGAGGCCGCGCTCGTGCCGACGCTCGCCCGCACGCCCGAGGAGCTGACGGCGGCGAACGTCTCGGCGAGCACGATCGAGAGCATCGGCATGTTCGGCGGCCCGGCGATCGGGGGGCTGCTGTTGGCGGCGACCGGACCGGCGACGGTCTTCCTCGTGACGGCAGGGCTGCTTGTCTGTTCCGCCGCTCTGCTGATCGGCGTCCGCCCGGTCGCCGAGCCCGAGCCCCCCGAGGAGCGCGAGGAGGAGTCGATCCGAGATGAATTGCTCGCCGGCTTTCGGGCAATCGCGGGCGAGCGTCGGCTGCGCCTGCTCGTCGGGCTCTTCTCCGCGCAGACGTTCGTCGACGGGATGCTGAACGTCCTGATCGTCGTCGTCGCCCTCGACCTGCTCGACACGGGCCGCGCCGGCGTCGGGTTTCTCAACTCCGCCGTCGGCATCGGTGGGCTGGTCGGCGCGCTCGCGGCCGCGGCGCTCGTGGGACGCAGGCGGTTGGCCGCCGACTTCGGGCTCGGGATCTTCATCTGGGGTGTGCCGATCGCGCTCGTCGCTGTGTGGCCGAACCAGGTGGCCGCGCTCGTCCTGCTCGGCATTGTCGGCATCGGCAACACGCTCGTCGACGTCTCGGGTATGACGCTGATGCAGCGCGCGGCGCCCGACGAGGTGCTCGCGCGAGTGTTCGGCGTGCTCGAGAGCCTGTTGCTGCTGACCGTCGGGTTGGGGGCGCTCGTCGCACCGCTGCTCGTGAACTGGTTCGGCGACCGCGGCGCGCTGGTCGTGGCGGGAGCGCTGCTGCCGGTGCTCGTCGTTCCGGCGTGGCCGCGGCTGGCGGCGATCGACCGTGCCGGCCGCGTTCCCGAGGAGCAGCTCGAGCTCCTGCGGGGCAACGCCATCTTCGCGCCGCTGCCCGCACCGACGCTCGAGCAATTGGCCGACCGCATGAGGGAAATGCGCGCGAGAGCGGGGGAGGAGATCGTGCGTCAGGGCGAGCCGGGCGACCTTTTCTACGTGATCGAGGACGGAACGGTCGAGGTCTCCGTCGACGGGCAGCCCGCGCACGAGCTCGGGCGCGGCGACGCGTTCGGTGAGATCGCTTTGCTGCGGAACGTGCCTCGCACGGCGACCGTCACCGCCCGCAGCGACGTCGTGCTCTACGCGCTCGACCGGGGCACGTTCATCCCGGCCGTGACCGGCAGTGGGCCAAGCCTCTCCGCCGCAGAGGGGGTCATCGGGATGCGGCTTGGGTCGGGGCGCGTCGCTGCGGCGCGCCGCTAGCGGCCAGCGCGGCCTCGTCGATCGTGAGCGTGCGCGCGCCGGCGTCGATCGTGGCTGTGACGCCAAGCGGCAGGGTCCAGAGGTGCTTGCCGTGACCGAGCGGCAGGTTATGGAGGATCGGCACGCCGAGCGGTTCGAGATGGTGCTCGAAGACGTCCTCCAGCGAGCGGCTGCGCAGCCACGGCTCGAGCTGGTCCGACGCCTCGGACTTGTGCATCTCGCCGATGGCGATGCCATTTAGGCGCTCGAGTTTCCCGGCATTGTGCAGCTGCGTGAGCATGCCGTCGACGTGCCACGGCGGCGCGTGGACGTCTTCGAAGAACAGGATCACGTCGTCGAGCTCGACCTCCCACGGAGTGCCGAGCGTCTCGCGCAGCAGCCAGAGGCAGCCGCCGACGAGCGGAGCCGTTGCGCGCCCCGAGCCGATCGCGCCGATGTACGGGTCGTCGGGCCGCGCCGGCACCTCGCCGAGCGCGTCGGTCGCCGTCATCGCGCGCACGAACCACTCCTTGTCGAGCTCGTCGCGCTTCGGAGCACCCATGCTCGTCAACCCGAGCCCGTAGAAGGTGACGAGACCCGTGCGCTGCCGGATCGCGACGTGGAGGGCGGTCACGTCCGAGTAACCGACGAGCGGCTTCGGGTTCGCGGCGATCACGTCGTAGTCGAGCAGCGGTACGACCTGTGACGCGCCGTAGCCGCCGCGCAGCATCTGCACGACGTCGACCTCGTCGTCGGCGAACAGCGCCGTCACGTCGTTCGCACGCGCCTGAGCGTCGCCCGCGACGTAGTCGTCTCGCGAGTGCACGCCCGGCGCGAGCTTGACCCGATAGCCACGCTGCTCGTACCAGCGGATGCCGCGGTCGATCTCGGAGCGGTTCTCGAACGGGCTCGACGCTGCCGCCACGCCGATCGTCCCACCTTCGGGAAGAGGAAAAGCCTTGTTCACAGACGCGATCCTAAAGACCACACAAAGGGCCGGAGGTTAGTGCAAGCGCAGCTGCACTAACCGCAGGCCGACCTAATGCGACGCGAGCACGCGAAGCATGCTCGCGCCGCACGCGAGAAGACAGACGCCGACCACCCTGGAGTGCGCGGGCTCTGCCCGCGCACGTTCCCGCGAAGCGGCGTACCTCTCCCTGGCGCGAAAGCGAAGCTTTCGCGTCAGTCGATCTTCGCCATGACGTGTTTGATCTGCGTGTAGTCCTCCATGGAATAGACCGACAGGTCTTTTCCATAACCGGACTGCTTGTAGCCGCCGTGCGGCATCTCGCTGACCAGCGGGATGTGGTCGTTGATCCAGACCGTGCCGAACTGCAGCTTCCGTGACGCGTTGAGCGCGCGGCCGACGTCGCGCGTCCACACCGACGCGGCAAGCCCATAGCTGACGTCGTTCGCCCATTCGATCGCCTGGTCGTCGTCGGCGAAGCGCTGTACCGTCACGACCGGACCGAACACCTCGCGCTGGACGATCTCATCGGTCTGGCCGACGTCTGTGACGACGGTCGGCTTGACGAAGAAGCCGCGGCTGCCGTTCGAGTCGCCCCCCGTGAGGACGGTCGCGCCCTTCGCACGGTCGAGGAAGCCGAGTACGCGGTCCTGCTGCGCTTTCGAGATCACCGGCCCCATCTCGATGTCGTCACCTTCCGCTGGGTCGCCGACGTGAAGCGACTCGACGGCGGGCACGAGCTCCTCGAGGAGCTTGTCGTAGATCTTCGGGCCGGCAACGACGCGCGACGCGGCGGTGCAGTCCTGGCCGGAGTTCCAGTAGCCGCCGATCTTGATGCCCTCGGCGACCGCCGCCGGATCGGCGTCGTCGAAGACCAGCACGGGCGCCTTGCCGCCGAGCTCGAGGTGCACGCGCTTGAGGGTTTCGGCCGCAGTGCGCGCGATGATCTTGCCGGTCTCGACGTCGCCGGTGAGCGACACGAGCCGCACCTCGGGATGCTTCACGATTGCCTCGCCCGCCGGCACGCCGTCGCCGGTGATCACATTGAGCACGCCAGCGGGGAGGATGTCGGCTGCGAGCTGCGCGAAGCGCAGCGTCGTCAGCGGCGTCTGCTCGGAGGGCTTGAGCACCTGGACGTTGCCCGCGGCGAGCGCCGGCGCCATCTTCCAGACAGCCATCATCAACGGGTAGTTCCACGGTGCGATGCCGCCGACGATGCCGAGCGGCTCGCGGCGTAGCCAGGACGTGTAGCCCTTCATGTACTCCCCCGCGGATTTGCCCTCGAGCACGCGCGCCGCGCCGGCGAAGAAACGGAAGTTGTCGGAGCAGACCGGCAGCTCGTCCTTCGCATACGAGAGCGGCTTGCCGACGTTCCGGGACTCCAGCTCGGCGAGCTCGTCGGTGTGCTCGTCGATCGCGTCGGCCAGCTTCAAGAGCATCTCGGCGCGCTCGCCGGGAGTCGTCTCACGCCATTCGACGAGGGCCTTCTTCGCCGCCTGGACGGCGCGGTCGACGTCATCCGCGTTGGCCTTCGGGACCTCCGCGATCACCTCGCCTGTCGCCGGGTTCAGGACCTCCATCGTCTCGCCGCCGGCCGAGTCGACCCACTCGCCGCCGATGAGGTTCTGGTGCTTCGACACGGTCGTGCTCACGACTACCTCCTTCTCAGAATCCCGGTGTCGCGCGTCAGGCGCGCGGCGATGGCGACGGGAATCACGGTCATGACTATCACGAAAAAGACCACCACGTTCACCTGCGGCAGCTGCTGTCCGAGGCGCAGGTTGCCGAGGATCCAGATCGGCAAGGTGTTCTGCGCCCCGGCGGTGAACGTGGTGACGATCACCTCGTCGAACGACAGAGCGAACGCAAGCAGCGCGCCCGCCACGAGCGCTGTGGAGACGACGGGCAGCGTCACGAAGCGGAACGTCTGCCAGCCGTCGGCGCCCAGGTCCATCGACGCCTCCGTCAGCGACGTCTGGGTGCGGCGCAGCCGCGCGACGACGTTGTTGTAGACGATCACGATGCAGAAGGTCGCGTGGCCGATCACGATCGTCAGCAACCCCGGATTGAAGTGATGGACTGGGTTGTTGCCGAAGAACGAGTTCAGTGCGATGCCGGTCACGACGCCGGGCAACGCGATCGGCAGGACGAGCAGGAACGTGATCGCGTCGCGGCCGAAGAACCTGAAGCGGCTGACGGCGGCCGCCGCTGCGGTGCCGAGCGCGATCGCGACGACCGTGGCCAACCCCGCCGCCTTCAGCGAGAGGACGAGCGCATCGCGCGCGTCCTGATCGTGCCACGCCGAGCTGAACCACTTCGTCGTGAAGCCGGCGATCGGCCAGCTCTGAATGTTCGAGGAGTTGAAGGCATAGACGCAGATCAGGACGAGCGGCAGCCACAAGAACAGGACGACCGCGAGCGTCCAGATGCTCAGCGAGATACGTGCCGCGCGCGTTTCCATCAGAGCGCGTCGAACGCCCCGAGCCGCTTGGCGACGACCAGGTACAGCCCCATGACGAGCAGCGGGATGGTCGCGTACGCCGCCGCGAACGGCAGGTTGTTCGTCAGACCGAGGACGTTGCGGTAGATGACGTTGCCGATGAAGTCGACGTTGCCGACGAGCGACGGCGTGATGTAGTCGCCGAGCGTCAGCGAGAAGGTGAAGATCGAGCCCGCCACGATCCCGGGCAGCGCCAGTGGGACGATCACCCGCCGGAAGGTTGTCCAGTTCCGTGCGCCGAGGTCACGCGACGCCTCGATGTACGAATCGGGAATCCGCTCGAGGGCCGCGTAGATCGGGAGGATCATGAACGGCAGCCAGATGTACGAGAACACGATCCACATCGCCGTGTTCGTGAACGCCCAGCCCTGCGTCGGCAGCCCCAGCTTCCCGAGCGTCCAGTTCAGCGCGCCGTCGTGGTTGAGGATCAGCCGCCACGCATAGATCCGCGCGAGATAGCTCGACCACAACGGCAGGAGGACGAGTACGAACAGCAGTGTGCGCTGCCGCGGGCCGGCGATGCGGGCCATGAAATACGCGAACGGGAACGCCACGATCGCGTCGGTGAGGGTGACCGCGCTCGCCATCCAGATCGTCCGCCACGCGATCTGGCGGTAGGTCGGATCGCTGAAGATGGTGTGGAAATTGGCCCACGTCCAGGTGTGCGTCAGCTTTCCCGTGAAGGAGTCGATGCTCCAGAACGCCGAGACGAACAGCACCGCGAGCGCGGCGAGGTAGAAGACGATCATCCAGCCGAGCGGCGGCAGGAGCAGCGCGACCGCCCTCAGCCACGGCCGCCGCCACAACGCCGCCGAGAGGCGGCGACGGGCGTTGCCCAACGGCCGTTCCGCTCGTACGGCTGTTGCGTTCATCAGATTGTGCGTAACACGGCTGCCCGGGCGATGCCCGGGCAGCCTCTATGCGGCGTCGCCAAGTCGACGCCTTGGACGGCGCGCTCGGCGAGCTCGTACGACGTTGACGTCAACTCTTGATGTCAGTCCAGGCCTGCTGCCACTTCGTGTAGTCCATGCAGTTGCTCTTGCCGTTGCCGCAGTCCTTCGTCGGGGTCTTCCAGAACTTGATCGACTTGAAGTACGCGGTCGGCGCGTTGGCGTGGTACTGCGCGCACGAGCCCTTGGAGAGCTTGTCCATGATCACACATGCCTTCGTGTTGGCCGGCGTCTCGCCGAAGTAGATCGCCTGCTGAGCCTGCACCTTCGGCGTCGAAACCCACTGGATCCACTTGACCGCGCAGTTCGGGTGCTTGGCCTTGGAGGAGATCATCCATGTGTCGGCCCAGCCGGTCGCTCCCTCCTTCGGGATCAGGTCCTTCACCGGCGCCTTTGCGGCCTGCAGCGTGTTCGTCTGGTACGGCCAGGACGCGCCGATCGTCGCGCTGCCGTTCTTGAACAAGTCGATCTCGTCGCCGGCGGTGACCCAGTACTTCTTCACCAGCGCGTGCTGCCTCTTCAGCAGATCGACGCTCGCCTTGAACTGCGGGTCCGTCAGTTCGTACGGGTCCTTGATTCCGAGCGACGGCTTCGCCTTCGACAGGTAGAGCGCCGCGTCCGCGATCTGAATCGGGTTGTCCGGGATGGTGACCTTGCCCTTGTACTTCGAGCTGTACAGGACACCCCACGAGGTCGGCTTCGGCTTGACCTTCTTCGTGTTGTAGAGAAGCGTGTTCGGTCCCCACTGCAGCGAGATGCCGTAATGCACGCCCTTGACCGTGTTGTGCGGCGGCGACTTCAGCGCCCCGATGAAGTTCTTGTAGTCCGGAATCAGCTTGGGGTCGATCGGCCGCACGTCCTTGCCGAAGATCAGGCGCAGGCTCGCGTCGCCCGAGGCAGACACGGCGTCGTACTGGCCGGTGCGCATGAGCGTCACCATCTCGTCCGACGAGCCGCCGTACTTCGGCTTCACCTTGCAGCCGGTCGCCTTCGTGAAGGGCTTCACCCACTGCGGCTGTGTATAGCCCTCCCACGCGATCAGGTTCAGCTGTCCCTCGGTCTTGCCGACTTTGGTGATCATCGAGTTGTCGCTCGACGAGCTGACTCCCGACGCCGGCACGCACAGCGCCGCTGCCGCAGCTACGAGCAGCGCGTGCCACTTGCGAATCCTCCTCATTCGTGCCCTCCTGGTCGCTCCATGTCGAAGGTGTGCTCGGGACGCCACTCGAGGCGCACCCGTCTGCCCCTGGACTCGAGCGCGTCGGCCGACGACGTCTCGAGGTTCTGCCTGACCACGGTCAGCTCGCCCCCGGAATCGAGCTCGACGACGTACCGCGTGAACATGCCGACGTAGACGACGTCCCGGATCCGCCCGGGCTCGCCGCCGTCGTTGGCGCCGAAGTGCATCTGGACCTTCTCGGGCCGTACCGTGAAGCGCCGACCGTCGCGTTCGAGCACGTTGGAGATGCCGACGAAGCCGGCGACGAACTCGGTCGCCGGGTGCTCGTAGACCTCCGCCGGCGTCCCGAGCTGCTCGATGCGCCCCTCGTTGAAGACCGCGAGGCGGTCGCTCATCGTGAGCGCCTCCTCCTGGTCGTGCGTGACGTAGACGAAGGTGATTCCCACTTCGCTCACCTCGCGCTGAATGCGCTTCAGCTCGATCTGCATCTCCTGGCGCAGCTTCAGGTCGAGCGCGCCCAGCGGCTCGTCGAGGAGCAGCACCTTCGGTGCGTTGACGAGCGCTCGGGCGAGCGCGATGCGCTGCCGCTGGCCGCCGGAGAGCTGGATCGGCTTCCGGTCGGCGACGTTCGGCAGCCGGGCGACCTGCAAGATCTGCTCGACCCTGCGGCGGCGCTCGGCGCGCGGCACGCCTTTCACCCGGAGCCCGTACGCCACGTTGTCGGCGACGGTCATGTGCGGGAAGAGCGCGTAGTCCTGGAAGACCGTGTTGACGTCGCGCTCGTAGGGAGCGCGTCCCGTGACGTCGACCCCGCTCAACTCGATCCGGCCCGAGTCCGGCCGCTCGAAGCCCGCGATCAGCCGCAGTGTCGTCGTCTTGCCGGAGCCCGACGGGCCCAGCAGTGTGAAGAACTCGCCGGCCTCGATCTCGAGGTCGACGCCGTCCACGGCGACCACGTCGCCGTAGGCCTTGCGCACGCCGAGGAGCCGGACGTCCACCGCAGGGGAAATTGTCGCCGAGGCAGCCTGCGCCTCAGGCAGCGTCTGCGTCGTCAAACGCCTCCTCCAGCAGACCGAGGCCGCGTTCGAGCAGCTCGTCGTCGATCGTGAGCGGGACGAGGATGCGGATCACGTTGCCGTACATGCCGCACGAGAGGAGGACGAGCCCGCGCTCGCGTGCAGCTGCGGTGATACGCGACGCCCGCTCGGGCGTCTTCTCCGCGAACTCGAGGGCCAGCATCGGTCCGAGGCCGCGCACCTCGCCGGCGGCGAGCGCCTCGAGCCGGGCGCGGATGCGGCGGCCGAGCTCCTCCGCGCGCGCGCGGAACTCCAGAGTGGCCACCTTGTGGAGCACAGCGATCGCCGCGGCGCACGCGAGCGGGTTGCCGCCGAACGTCCCGCCGAGCCCCCCGGGCGGAACCGCGTCCATCAGCTCCGCCTTGCCGGTCACAGCGGCGAGCGGCAGGCCGCCGCCGAGCGACTTCCCGCTAACGAGCAGGTCCGGCTCGACCTCGTAGTGCTCGATCGCCCAGACGGGGCCGGTCCGCCCGACGCCCGACTGGACCTCATCGTCGACGTAGAGGATCCCGTGCTCCTCGCAGAGGCCCTTGAGCCGGCGAGGGAAATCCTCGGGCATCGGGATGAAGCCTCCCTCGCCCTGCACCGGTTCGAGCACCACGCAGGCGACGCGCTCGGGATTGACGTCTTGCTTGAAGACGCGCTTGACGTCGTCGATGTCGAGGGCCGCTCGGTAGACCTCGGGCGCTAGCGGCCCGAAGCCGTCCTTGTACGGGACGACCTTCGCCGTCAGAGCCATCGTCAGGTTCGTGCGGCCGTGGAAGGCGTGGTCGAACGCGACCGCGGCGGGCCGGCCCGTTGCGACGCGCGCGACCTTGACGGCGTTCTCGATCGCCTCGGCGCCGGAGTTGAGCAGCAGTGAGCGCGTCTCGCTGTCGCCGGGCCAAAGCTCGTCGAGCAACCTGCACACCTCGACGTACGGCTCGTACATCCCGACCATGAAACACTGGTGCAAGTATTTGTCGACCTGCTCGTGGACGGCCGCCGCCGCGAAGCCGTGGCCTGTGTTCTGGCAGCCCAGCCCGCCGGCGAAGTCGACGTACTCGCGCCCATCGACGTCCCACACGCGTGCGCCCTCCGCTCGCGCGACGACGAGCGGAGTGGTCGCGACACCGCGGGCCACGTACCGCTGGCGTTCAGCCGCGATGCGCTCTGACGCTGTCCGCTCGCCGATTGCCATCAGGCGTGCTTCAGGTCGTCGAGGATCTCGCTCGCCGCGCGCTCGCCGGTCTCGACCGCGCCGTTGAGGTAGCCCTGGGAGTCCTGCGACGTGTGCTCGCCGGCGAAGTGGCAGTTGCCCTGGCGCACCTTCTCAATGCCCGAGAACTTCGTGTACTGGCCGACCTGCCAGTACGAGTAGGAACCCTTGGTCCATTCGTAGCCGGTCCAGAAGTCGACGGTGGCACGACCGGTCCAGTGGTCGGCGATCTTCTTCACGGCGGGGAACAGCGGCTGCAACTGGGTCATGAAGTCCTGGGCTCGGGACGACGGCGTGCCGCTGCCGAAGCTCGCGCCGATCGTTCCGCCGGTGTAGTCGACGAGGATGCCCTTGTCCTTGCCACCCCCCTGGGCGCGAGACACCTCCCAGGTGTTCTGGTAGCCGGTGTCGGCGTACGTGTTGCCGTTGTTGCCGGCGCCGTACCAGAACCGGTCCTTGAACTCGACGTGCAGCTTCGAGTTCGTGCCCATCGGCAGCTCCTTGATCGCCGTGGCCTTGAGCGGCTCGAACCCTGCCCTACCGTAGTTGACGTTCCGCAGCAGCGAGAACGGCAGCGCGAGCACGACGTGGTCGACGGTGACCGTCGAGCCGCCGAAGCTGAGGGTGAAGGTCCCGGTGGCGTTCTGCTTGATCGCGGTCAGCGGCGTGTCGGTCGTGATCTGTGCGGCCAGCGCAGCCGCCAGCGCGCTCGCGACCTGGTCGTTGCCGCCGCGCACGTGGTACTTCTCGTTCGACTTCCCGAACACGCGGAACTGTCCCGTGCCCTGGTAGCCAAGCAGGTAGATCAGGTTCAGCGCGCTCTGCCGGCTGCATTCGGCGCCGTACTCGATGTTGTAGGCGATGTCGAGGACGCGCCCGAGGTTCGACTTCGAGCCGCCGTTCGGAATCGACTCGTCGAGCCAGTCGATGATCGACATGTGGTCGAGCTCCCAGCCGCGCTGCGTGAAGCTGTTCCAGAGCGTCGGGTAGCTCGCCGCGCTCGTGTCCTTGTGCAGCTTCTGGTAGAGGCCGCCCAGGTCGTCGAGCAGCTGGTCGTTCGTGTACTTGCCGCCGTTGACCCAGTAGAAGTCCTCGGTTCCGTTCGGCTGGGCCTGCAAGAGGTTGTCGAGAGTGAGCCCGAGCTCCTGCGTGAGCTGGCGCATCGCGGTGTGGCCCTGGTCGATCAGCTCGCCGCCGTGCTCGGCGACGAGTGGGTCGAAGTCGTGGATCGACCAGCAGCGCCCGCCCACCCGCGAGGATGCCTCATAGACCTGCGCGCTGAGCCCGGCCTGCTTGAGACGGTACGCGCACGTCAGCCCGGCCAGTCCCGCGCCGATGACGGCAATCCGCGGCTGGGCGGCTCCGTACGCGGCTTTCGCGAAGCGTCCCATCGTGCTCGCCCCTGCGACTGCAGCTCCAGCCGTCGCCGTTCGCTTGAGCAGCTCCCGCCTCGTGGTGCGCTGCTCGGTGACATCGGCGTAGCCGTCCTCGATGCGCTGCGCCAGCGGTGTCCTCGCCACCTTGGTCTCCTCCGCGGTCGAGTTGCCGGGGGAGCATCCAACATTCGCATTGCGAGTTCAAGTCGCCCTGGACGTTGCGTGAATGCGTGGCGCATGGTACGAATCGCCTCGCTTTGCGTAGAGCTGCCGCTCAGCCCGCGCAGGCTGTCCTCGACGGCCGCCGTGGCCCGGTCAGCGCCCCGCCCCGGATCGACGCGCTCGACCAGGGCATCATCGAGGCGTTGCAGGCGAACGGACGCGAGTCGTTCCGGGCGATCGCGGCACGGCTCGGCGTTTCAGAGGGGACCATACGGGCGAGGTATGCGCGCCTCTGCGACGACGACATCCTGCAGGTGGTCGGGGTCACGAACCCGCTCGGCCTGGGCTTCGAGCAGGCCCTGATCGGCCTCAAGACGACGGGTCCTCCGCAGCCGGTTGCGGACGAGATCGCCAGCTGGGCGGAAGCCGACTACGTCGTCGTCACCGCCGGGCAGTACGACCTCGTCGTCGAGGTCGTCGCTACGGACCGCCGCGGACTGCTCGACGTCACGAATCGGATGCGGGTCCTCGACGGCGTCGTGTCGACCGAGACGTTCCTGTACCTCGACCTTGTCAAGCAGCTGTACGACTGGGGGACGAAACCATGACGAGCACTGTTCCGGAGAAGACGCTGGACCTTCAGCGCGCCGCACGCGACCACCTGTGGCTCCACTTCACGCGCATGAGCGCGTACGAGGGGTCGGAGGTGCCGATCATCGTGCGCGGCGACGGCTGCTACCTCGAGGACTCGGGCGGCAAGCGGTACCTCGATGCGCTGGCGGGGCTCTTCTCCGTGAACATCGGCTACGGCTACGGCGAGGAGATGGGGGAGGCCGCGGCCGCGCAGATGCGCGAGCTGCCGTTCTACACGAACTGGTCGTACGCCCATCCGCGCGCGATCGAGCTCGCGACCGAGATCGCGTCGTTGACACCGGGCGACCTGAACCGGCTTTTCTTCGTGTCGGGTGGCTCGGAGGCCGTCGAGTCCGCGTGGAAGCTCGCGCGGCAGTACTACGCAGCCCGAGGCGAGCAGCGCTCGCTCGTAGCTCACGCTCCGTCGGAGCCGTACCGCGACTTCGACGCCGAGAAGGCTGCAGGGAACGTCGCCGAGCGGCGTTGGAAAGCGATTTCGCGTCACATCGCATACCACGGGACGACGATGGGTGCGCTCTCGATCAACGGGATCCCCGCGCTTCGAAGCCCATTCGAGCCCCTCGTCCCCGAGGTGCACCACGTGCGCAACACGAACCGCTACCACCGGCCGGCGGACGAGACGGAGGCGGAGTTCACGGAGTTCCTGCTCGACGACCTCGAGCACACGATCGAGAGCGCCGGGCCCGACACCGTCTGCATGGTGATCATGGAGCCCGTGCAGAACGCCGGCGGCGCGTTCACGCCGCCTGAGGGCTACTGGCGCGGCGTCCGCGAGCTCTGCGACCGCTACGACATCCTGCTCTGCACCGACGAGGTGATCACCGGCTTCGGCCGCGTCGGCACGTGGTTCGGGTCGGAGCGCTATGACATCCGGCCCGACCTGATGACGATCGCGAAAGGCCTGTCGTCGTCGTATGCCTCCATCGGCGCCGTCGTCGCGAGCGACCGCGTCATGGAGCCCTTCATGCGCGACACGCGGATGTACTCGCACGGCATCACCTTCGGAGGGCACCCGGTCGCGTCGGCAGTCGCGCTGAAGAACATCGAGATCATGAAGCGCGATCAGATCGTCGAGCACGTCGCGGCGACGCAGGACACGTTCAAGGCGAAGCTCGACGAGCTGCTCGACCTGCCGATCGTCGGCGACGTGCGCGGCGTCGGCTTCTTCTACGCGATCGAGCTGGTGAAGGACAAGGAGACGAAGGCGACGTTCGACGACGAGGAGTGCGAGACGCTGTTGCGCCAGTTTCTCTCCCCGCGCCTGTTCGAGCGGGGACTGATCTGCCGCGCCGACGACCGCGGCGATCCCGTTGTGCAGATCTCGCCGCCGCTCGTCGCAGGGCAAGAGGAGTTCGACCGAATCGTCTCCATCCTCGGAGACGTCCTTGCGGAGGCCTGGACTCGCGTGCGGAAATGAGCACGCCTGACGTAAGGCTCGTCGACGTCACGAAGCGCTTCGACGACGTCGTTGCGGTCGACGACCTCAGTCTCGACGTCGAGAGCGGAAGCTTCTTCGCGCTCCTCGGCCCGTCGGGATGCGGCAAGACGACGACGCTGCGGATGATCGGGGGCTTTGAGCAGCCGAGCGAGGGTTGCATCTTCCTCGGCGAACGGGAGGTCAGCGGGCTGCCCGCATACAAGCGCGACGTCAACACCGTCTTCCAGTCGTACGCGCTGTTCCCGCACCTCTCGGTGTTCGAGAATGTCGCCTTCGGGCTGCGCCGGCGCTCGGTGCGCGGCGAGACGCTGCGCGGCCGAGTCGAGGCGATGCTGAAGATCGTCGGCCTGGCGGGCATGGGCCGCCGCAAGCCGCGGCAGCTCTCCGGCGGACAGCAGCAGCGCGTCGCCCTGGCGCGCGCGCTCGTGAACAAGCCGCAGGTGCTCCTGCTCGACGAGCCGCTCGGCGCCCTCGACCTGAAGCTGCGCAAGCAGATGCAACTCGAGCTGAAGGCGATCCAGCACGACGTCGGCATCACCTTCATCCACGTCACGCACGACCAGGAAGAGGCAATGACGATGGCCGACCGGATCGCGGTCATGAACGACGGTCGCATCGAGCAGCTCGGCACGCCGACCGAGCTCTACGAGACGCCTGCGACGGCCTATGTCGCCGGCTTCCTGGGCGTGTCCAACCTGATTCACGGGACGGTCAGCGGCTCCGACTCCGTGCGGCTCGACCGCGGGCCGGAGGTGCGCGTCTCCGCGGCGGCGCTGAACGGCCGTACGGGTCACGTCGCCGTCGGGATCCGTCCCGAGAAGATCGAGCTCGGCAACGGCCAGCCGAACGCGCTCGAGGGAAAGATCGTCGAGCAGGCGTACGTCGGCGTGGCGACGCAGTACATCGTCGAGACCGACTGTGGACGCCTGACCGTCTACCGCCAGAATGCCTCGCCGGGACTGAACGGCGCCTCGCCCGGCGACCGGACCACGCTCAGCTGGAGCCCGGACTCCAGCTTCGTCGTCGACTCCATGGAGGAATCCGAATGACCGACGTGCTCACCCGCCGTGCTCTGCTTCGGCGCGCTGCCGCCAGCGGCGCCTTCCTCACGGTTCCCGGTGTGCTCGCCGCCTGCGGCGGCAGCAGCTCCAAGTCCTCGAGCTCAGGCTCGGACCACACGCTTGCGAAGACGCTCCACTTCTCGAACTGGCCGCTCTACATCGACGTCAACGAGAAGACGAAGAAGCACCCGACGCTCGACACGTTCACGAAGAAGACCGGCGTGAACGTGCAATACATCGAAGACATCAACGACAACGCGACGTACTTCGGGAAGATCCAGGGCCCGCTGTCGCGTGGCCAGTCAATCGATCGGGACATCATCGTGATGACCGACAACTCGCGCTACCCGTCCCTGCTGATCAAGAAAGGGTGGGTGGAGAAGCTCGACAAGAGCGCGATCCCGAACTTCAAGAACCTCGTGCCGGCGCTGCAACATCCGAACTGGGATCAGAACCGTGACTACAGCCTGCCGTGGCAGTCCGGTCTAACCGGAATCGCCTACAACGACAAGCTCACCGAACCAGTCCTGACGGTTCCCGACCTGCTCGAAAATCCGCAACTGAAGGGCAAAGTCACCCTTCTCCAGGGCATGGGCGACACGATGCCGCTGATCATGTTCGCGAACGGCGACGACCCGGCGAAGGTGACAGACGCCTCCTGGGACCGGGCCATGAAGCGCATCAAGAAGGCGGTCGACTCGGGGCAGATCCGTCAATTCACCGGCAACGACTACTCCGGGCCGCTCGCGAAGGGCGACCTGAAGGCGTGCTTTGCCTGGTCCGGCGACGTCGTTCAGCTCGAGGCGGACAACAAGCACTTGCACTGGAACCTGCCCAAGGACGGCGGCGGGATCTGGACGGACAACATGCTGATCCCGAAGGGCGGGAACGTGTACACCGCCTCCGTCTACATGAACTTCGCGTACGACCCGCACATCGCGGCCCTGATCGAGGACTACGTCAACTACATCTGTCCCGTGAAGGGCGCGAAGGGGGAACTGGAGAAGATCGATCCGAATGTGGCGAACAACACGCTGATCTTCCCGACGAATGCGATGCTCGACAACGCGCGCAATATCGATTCGGCGGCGCTGAACAACGAGAGGTACATCACCGAGTGGCAGAACCTGGTCTCGGGCTGAACGACCGGCACGAGTGAGCTTCCTCCACCGACACAGGAACCTGACGCCGTACCTGCTGCTGGCGCCGGGCCTGCTCTACCTCGGGATCTTCTTCGTCGTCCCACTCGGCTTCCTCCTCCATCAGTCGCTCCAGTCCGGCAACTTCGACGTCGGGTACGCGTTCACGTGGGCGTGGGGCAACTACTGGGATGCGATCAGGGGGTACCGCGGCCACTTCATTCGCTCGTTCGAGTACGCCGCGATCGCGACAGTGCTGGCGCTGCTCTTCAGCTATCCGCTCGCCTACTGGATCGCGTTCCGGGGCGGCCGCTGGAAGAACCTGCTGCTCCTGTTCATCGTGGCGCCGTTCTTCGTGACGTACCTCATCCGCACGCTGGCGTGGGAGACGATCCTCGCCGATCAGGGGCCGGTTGTCCGCGTCCTGCGCGACATCGGCATCCTCGGGCAGGACGGACGGCTACTCGCGACATCGTTCGCCGTCGTCGCAGGCATCACCTACAACTTCCTGCCGTTCATGGCGCTGCCGATCTACGTCTCGTTGGAGCAGATGGACGGCCGGTTGATCGAGGCGGCACAGGACCTCTACGCGAGCAAGTGGAAGGCGTTCGTCCGCGTGACGCTGCCGCTGTCCCTACCCGGTGTCGTGGCCGGGACGCTGCTGACGTTCATCCCCGCGGCGGGTGACTTCATCAACGCCCAGCTGCTGGGCTCGCCGCGGAACCACATGATCGGGAACGTGATCCAGTCGAAGTTCCTCGAGCTGACCGACTATCCCGCCGCCGCGGCGATGTCGTTCGTGCTGATGGCGGTGATCCTGCTGATGGTGGCGTTGTACGCGCGCGCGGTCGGGACGGAGAAGTTGACCGGATGACCGCGGTTCCTGCCACCGAGCGCATGCCGCGAGAGAGGACGGTGTCGCGGGTGTGGTCGTTCGTCAAGCATCACGCCCTCACGGCGTACGCGATCCTCGCCTTCACCTACTTGATGGTGCCGATCGCGGTCGTGATCGCCTTCTCCTTCAACAATCCGGCAGGACGCTTCAACTACACGTGGTCGGGCTTCACTTTCGACAACTGGAAGCACTGGGACGGCGTGCCGGGCCTCCGCAGTGCGATGGTGCTTTCGCTCGAGATCGCGTTCATCGCCAGCCTCGTCGCGACCGCGTTGGGAACGCTGATCGCGCTCGCGCTCGTGCGCTACGGCTTTCGAGGCAGAGGGGCGACAAACCTGCTCATCTTCCTACCGCTCTCGACACCGGAGATCGTGCTCGGCGCCTCGCTGCTCACGCTCTTCCTCAACAATCACGTGAGCAAGGTTCTGCAGCTCGGCTTCTGGACGATCCTGATTGCCCACGTGATGTTCTGCATCAGCTTCGCAGTAGTGACCGTGAAGGCGAGACTGATCGGCTTCGATCGCCATCTGGAGGAGGCCGCGATGGACCTCGGCGCGAACGAGTGGGTCACGTTCCAGAAGGTGACACTGCCGCTGATCGCGCCGGCCCTGCTGGCGTCGCTGCTGCTCTGCTTCGCGATCTCCATCGACGACTTCGTCGTGACCTACTTCAACAACGGGCCGAAGATCACGTTCCCGCTGTTCGTCTGGGGCGCCGCGCGCGTGGGTGCGCCGCCGCAGGTGAACGTGATCGGCAGCGTGATCTTCATCGTCGCGGTCAGCGTCATGGTGGCGAACGTGCTCGTCCAGATGCGGCGGGCGAAATCGGCAGCGACCGCTTGACAGTCCAACCGCGCCTCCCGCCTTGGTGGTGGGACGAGGCGGGCGCGGACGAGCCCGAGGAGGCGCTCGAGGGCGACGTCGACGCCGACGTCTGTGTCGTCGGCGGTGGCTTTACCGGATTGTGGACGGCGCTCGCGTTGAAGGAGCGTGAGCCCTCGGCGTGTGTCGTTCTCGTGGAGGCCGAGACCTGCGGCTCCGGGCCGAGCGGGCGTAACGGCGGCTTCGTCCACGGCTACTGGGCATCGCTCGCCGAGCTGGTGCCGCTGCTCGGCCGGGACTCTGCTCTGGAGCTGGCGCGGGCGGGCGAGCGCATCGTCCCTGCCGTGCGGGCGCTGGGAGCCGACGACGTCTGGTTGCGTGAGGGCGGCCTGCTGATGGTGTCGGCGTCGCCGGCGCAAGACGCCGCCGTCGAGCATGCCGTCGCCGCGGCCGCCGACGCGGGCGTGGCCGAGCAGGCGGTTCCACTCGAGGCGGACGCCGTGGCGGCGCGCGTGCGCTCGCCGGTGTTCCGGCGCGGAGTGTTCTTCCCGGACGGGGCGACCGTGCAGCCGGCCCGCCTCGTGCGCGCGCTGCGGCGGCGAGTGCTCGACGTCGGCGTCGAGCTGCACGAGCACAGTCCCGCCGCGTTTCGCAGCGGCGAAGTGACGACCGCGCGCGGCCGCGTGCGCGCGCCGGAGATCGTGGTCGCGATCAACGCCGCGGCGACGGGCTGGCGGCCCGTCGCCCGTCACGTGACGAACTTCGGGTCATACGTCGTCCTGACCGAGCCCGTACCCGAGTTGCTCGAGCAGATCGGCTGGACGGGCGGCGAGGCGATCGTCGACGCGCGGATGTTCCTGCACTACTTCCGCACGACGAACGACGGGCGCGTGCTGATGGGCAGCGGGTCAGGCCCGATCGGGTTCCGCGGCAAGCTCGACGCGCGCTTCACGAGCGACGGCGCGACGGCTGCGCGCGCCGAGCACGGGTTACGGCGCCTGCTTCCCGGCCTAGCCGACGGGCGCATCGAGCGGGCGTGGGGAGGACCGATCGACGTCTCCGCCGACCATCTCCCGTTCTTCGGCACGGTGCCAGGCAGCGGCCACGTCCATTACGGCCTCGGTTATTCAGGGCACGGCGTCGGGCCGAGTTGGCTGGGCGGCCAGATCCTCGCGTCGCTTTCGACGGGCCGCGACGATGAGTGGACGGCGCTGGCGCTTGCGACCCGGCGCGTTCCCTCTCTGCCGCCCGAGCCGCTCAAGCGGCTCGGGGGCGGCGTCGTGCGCAGCGCGATCATGGCCTGCGAGCGCGCGGACGAGGACGGGCGGCGGGCGCCGCTGCCGGCTCGGGTCGCCGCGACGCTACCGCGGCTCTTCGGGATGGAGATTGGGACCCGTTGAGCTTCGCGACCGTCGAGCTCGAAGCGCTCAGGCGGCGCAGCAGCGAGAAGTGGCGGAAGTTCACGGCCGACGTCCTGCCGTCGCACATCGCCGAGACGGACTTCGGCGTTGCTCCGCCGGTCGAGGAGGCCTTGCTCGCGGCCGTGCGGGCGGGCGACCTTGGCTATGCGCATGCAAAGAGCTCGGGCTTGTACGAGGCGTTCGCGGCATTCGCCCGCCGCCGATGGGAGTGGGACGTCGATCCCACGGCCGTCGTCGCGGTCCCCGACGTGATGGTCGGCGTCGCCGAGCTGCTGCGTTTGCTGACACCGGAGGGCTCGGGCGTGGTGATCAATCCGCCGGTGTATCCACCGTTCTTCTCGGTCATCGCCGAGACCGGCCGGAAGGTCGTCGAGGTGCCGCTCGACGACGGGCAGGTGCCGTTTGACGGGATCCGTGCCGCGCTGCGCAACGGCGCACGCGCCGTGTTGTTCTGCAACCCTCACAACCCGACCGGCCGCGTCGCCGACGCCGACGAGATTCGCGTCCTCGGCGAGCTCGCCGCCGAGCACGACGCGCTCTTCCTGTCAGACGAGATCCACGCGCCGCTGACGCTGCCGGGAATCACCCACGTCCCCGCGCAGAACGCGATCGTGCTCATGTCCGCGTCGAAGGCGTGGAACCTAGCGGGCCTGAAGTGCGGCCTGGCGATCGGGCCGCCGGACGTTCTTCGGCGCCTCCCGGTGGACATCCACGACCGGGTCGGTCACCTCGGCGTGATCGCGTCGGCCGCCGCGTACACGCACGGGGAAGAGTGGCTGGACGAGCTGCGTGAGTACCTCGCGGCGACGCGGCGCCTGCTTCCCGACCTGCTCTCGCCCGCGGTCCGGGTCGCTCCGGCGGAGGCGACGTACCTCGCGTGGCTCGACTTCCGCGACACGCCGATCGCCGACGATCCAGCCGGGGCCGTGCTCGAGCGCGGTCGGGTCTCGCTCCTGCCGGGTACCGACTTCGGCTCGGCCGGCCATGGTTTCGCCCGGCTCAACATCGGAACCTCGCGCGAGCTGGTGGAAGAGGCAGCGCGGCGCATACGCGCCGCGCTGTAAGTCCTCTACTGGAGGCAGATGTCGACGTACTGCTTCGAGCCGTCGTCGAGCGTCGCGTAGATGCGGTACTCGCCGGCCTTGAGGCCCTTGGTGCTCCAGTTGTAGATGTACTGCGTCGATCCATCCCAGCGGAACGTGCTGCCCGCGAAGCCCGCATCGGTCGCGAGCACCTCCGGTGCGAGCTGCGTGTCGCAGCTGACCGGTGTGTTCGACCGGCTGAACACCGGGAGGGCGCCGGCCTGCACGACCGTCCCGTCCGCCTTCTTGAGCTGGAACTTCGCCGGCACCGTGCTGCCGAGCTTGAAGAAGCTTTCGAAGCCGCCCTGGTGCGCCGTGTCGTTGATGGGCTGCAGGAACCCGTCCCAGCGGTAGATCACGGTGATCGTCTTCGGCTGGCTCGTAGCAGCGAGGTAGTTGGCGCTACCTGCGTAGGCGCCCACCACGGTGAACGGACCCACGCCGGACGGAGGTCCGGCAAGCGGTGTGCCGGTTGCCATTCCGCCGCTGTAGTAGGTGAACGTGGGCGCCCCGAGCGCGGCGCCGCCGACGCCGGTGACCGAGCCAGCGGCCGCGTGTGCGGCGCCGTCGTACGTCCAGCCGTTCCACGAGACGCTGACCGAGGGCGTGGCCTTGCCGATCGTAAACGGCTTCGAGTCGCTCGAGGCGGTGTGGTTCGCATCGCCGGCGTACGCAGCAGACGCCGTCGCCGTGCCCGCGTTGACGTTGTCGACGTACGACACGCTCAGATTCGCGTTGAGGCCGCCGGCACCGGTCGCCTTGGCCGTGCAGGGCGTTTGCGCGGTCCCGGTATACGTGAAGGGCGCGCCGGTGCACGTGACGGTCGTCGTCGACAGCGCTTTGGTGATCGTGAAGGTCGCCGAGCCGGAGCTGGGCAGGTGGTTGGCCCCGCCGGCATAGGAAGCCGATGCGGACGCGGTTCCGGCACCGACGTTTGACGAATAGGAGACCGCGATCGCCTGGTCGAGCGCGCCGGCTCCGGTCGCCTTCGCCGTGCACGGCTCGATCGCGCTGCCGGTGTAGACACGAGCGTCGGGGCAGGTGACGGTCGCGGCCGAAGGCGCCTTGTCGATCGCGAACGTCTTCGAGCCGCTGTCGCCGGTGTGATTCGCATCACCGTCGTAGCTCGCCGATGCCGTCGCCGTGCCGGCGCCGGTGTTGTTCGCGTATGTCGGCTGGAGCGCCTGGCTGAGCCCGCCCGCGCCGGTGACGCTCGCGGAGCAGGGGGTGAAAGCGCTGCCGTTGTAGGTGAACGGCCCGGCGTCGCAGCCGACGGCGACCTTGGACGTAGCCTTGCCGATGGCGAACGTCATAGAGCCGCTGTCGCCGAGATGGTTTGGGTCGCCGCCGTAGCTCGCCGCCGCCGTCGCCGTTCCGGCGTTGAGGTTGTCGCTGTACGACACGGGCAGCGTTGCGTTGAGCCCACCGGCGCCCGTAACGCTCGCCGCGCAGGGCCTCTGCGCGTCGCCGGTGTAGGTGAACGGGCCGGGATCACAGCTGACCGTCACCTTCGAAGGCGCCTTCGCGATCGTGAACGTCTTCGAGTCGCTGCTGCCGTTGTGGTTGGCGTCGCCGGCGTACGCGGCCGATGCGGTCGCGGTCCCCGCGTCCTTGTTGTTGCCGTAGTCGACGCCGAGGCTCTGGCTGAGGCCACCGGCACCGGTGACGGACGCCGAACAGGGCGCGATCGGCGCGCCGTTGTACGTCTGCGGGTCGCTCGGGCACGTCACGCTCACGGCCGACGCCGCCTTGTCGATGGTGAATGTCTTCGAGTCGCTCGAGCCGGTGTGGTTTGCGTCGCCGTCGTACGAGGCGCCCGCATGCGCCGTGCCGGCGGCGACGTTGTCGCTGTAGCTCACGTCGAGCGGTGTGTTGAGGCCGCCGGCGCCGGTCACGTTCGCCGTGCACGGGGTGTGGGGCGACCCGCTGTAGACGAACGGGCCGTCCGCGCACGTCAGCGCGACGCTGGACGATGCCTTGTCGATCTTGAAGCTGCCGGAGCCGGTGCTGGCGGTGTGGTTGCCGTCGCCGCCGTAGCTGGCGTTCGCGGAGGCGGTGCCGGCGTTCGTGTTGTGCGTGTAGTCGACGGAGAGCGGCTGGTTCAGGCCCCCGACACCGCTGACGCTGGCGGTGCATGGCTCGATCGCCTGGCCCGTGAACGTCCTCGAGTCGGGACAGCTGACCGTCACGGTCGAGTCGGCCTTGTCGATCGTGAACGTCTTCGAGTCGCTCGAGCCGGTGTGGTTCGCGTCGCCGCCGTACGTTGCAGAGGCGGTCGCCGTGCCGGCGTTCGTGTTGCTCGTGTAGTCGACGGAGAGCGACTGGTTCAGACCGCCGATACCGCTGACGCTGGCGGTGCACGGAGTGTGGGGCGAGCCGGTGTACGTGAAGGGGCCTGCGTTGCAGCTGACGGACGTGCTCGAGCCTGCCTTCGCGATCGCGAAGGAGCGCGCAACGTCTGTAGCCGCGCTGTAGTTGTTGTTGCCGCTCTGCGAGGCGGTCACCGTGCAGTTTCCGGCGCCCGCGATGTGGACGGTCGCGCCCCCGATGCTGCAGTCGCCGCTCGCCGCGAAGCTGACTGCGAGGCTCGAGGAGGCCGACGCGGAGACGCTGAAGTCCGCGTCGCCGAACGTCTTGTCGGCCAAGGCGGCGAACGTGATCGTCTGGGCGGCCTTGGCCGCCGCGACGTTGCGGCTGACGTCACCGGCCGCGTTGTAGTTGCCGTTGTCGGCCTGCGACGCCGTCAGGGTGCAGGTGCCGGTGCCGCTGAGCATCTTGACGTCGAAGACGCCGAGCTGGAGCGCGTTCGGCGTGACGCTGCAGACACCCGCGGTGCCGCTCAGCGTGATCGGCAGGCCCGAGCTCGCCGTCGGGTGAACCTGGAAGGTCTGGTCGAACGTCCCACTGAAGGGCGCGTCCGTAAAGCTGATCGTCTGGTTGGCCTTGGCGATCGTGAAGGTCTTCGAGTCGCCGCTGCCGTTATGGTTCGCGTCGCCGGCGAACGTGGCGCTCGCGGAGGCGGTGCCGGCGTTGGTGTTGCTCGTGTAGTCGACGGAGACCGACTGGTTCAGGCCGCCCACGCCGGTGACCGTCGCGCTGCACGGAGTCTGCGCCGAACCGTTGTACGTCACGCTCGCCGGGCAGGTCAGCGTCGTCGTGGAAGATGCCTTCCCGATCGTGAACGTCTTCGAGTCGCTGCTCGGATCGTGGTTCGCGTCGCCTGCGAAGCTCGCGCTCGCCCCGGCAGTCCCGGCTCCCGTGTTGTTCGAGTAGTTGACGGTGAGGGCCTGGCTCAGCCCGCCGGCGCCGGTGACCGTCGCGGTGCACGGCGTCTTCGCCGAGCCGTCGTACGCGACGCCGGAGGGGCAGCTGACCGTCGTCGTGGACGAAGCCTTGGCAATCGTGAACGTCTTCGAGTCGCTGCTGCCGCTGTGATTCGTGTCACCTGCGTAGGAGGCGTTCGCAGTCGCCGTCCCCGCTGCCGTGTTGTTGGAGTAGCTGACGCTGGCGGACTGGTTCAACCCGCCGGCGCCCGTGACCGCTGCCGAGCACGGAGTCTTCGCGGCGCCGTCATACGCGACAGACGCGGGACACGTGATCGTTGTCAGAGACGGCGCCTGGGCGACCGAGAGGTTGCCGCTGCCCGTGCTGGAAGAGAAGCCCGTATCGCCGGCAAATGCAGCGCCGACCGCGCCGTTGGAGATGCCAGCGTTGAATCCACTCAGGCTGACGCCGCTCAGTGACGCGACGCCAGCGGAATCCGTGGCGGCCGACCCGACGGCCGTGCCGCCGAGCGTGAAGCTGATCGTCTTCCCCGACAGCGGCGTGGGGCCCGTCTTCAGTGTCGCGGTAAGTGTTGCCGTGCCCGCGTACGTGCCCGAGCCGGCTACGGCCGAAATGGCAGTTGCCTGCTGGGTCTGAATAACCGTGAACTTGAAGTAGTAGAAGTCAGGATTGCCGGTCGAGCCGCCCGTGTTCGTCATCTGGAGCTCGCCGTGGTAGGTCGCGGCGCCGAGGCCCGTTGTCGAGATCGTCAGGGACGTGCACGTGCTCCCGTTCCCGTTGAAGGTGCCAGAGCTCGGGCTGATGGTCGTCTTCGGCGAGAGGCTCGCGTTGTCGCCGAAGCCGCTCACGTAGCTGATGGCGTAGGAGGTGCTCTGGCCGCCGCCGAGGCCGCTCGCCTTCGCGGTGAGGCCCGTCGGGCAGGTGGCGGCGAGGTTCGAGCCGCTCGTAATCGATCCGAGGTCTTCCTCGGTCTCCTTGCTGTTTGCCAGGTTGTGAGACTGGTTGTCCTTGCCCACCAACGCATAGTTGACCGCGTCCGTGAACGAGGTCGTCGCCGTCCCCGACTGTGCACCCGTCGCCGTGACGTTGTAGTCGGAGATGAAGTAGTTCGGCAGGAAGACGTCATCCGCGATGTTTCCGTTCGCGTCCGCGGTGACGTTGTCAGTCTGGTTCCACGTGTTGCCGATCGTGTCGTTCGTGAAGATCCTGACCGCCTCGCCCGGCTGCCAGCCGCCACCGGTGAGATGGACGGTGGAGCCCGGCGCGTAGTCGGCCTTGTCGCTCGCGATCGTGGGCGTGGCCGCAACGGTCGCGGACGTTGTGGTTGCAGGCGTCGATGCGGCGTCGGTCGTGGTTGCAGGATCGCTCGTCGCCGCCGCGTCGGTCGTGGTCGACGCGTCCGTCGTCGTGTCGCCTGCCGGCGTCGAGTCGGTTGCCTCCGTCGTTGTGTCCCCGCCGGCGAGGCTGACCATGCCAAGCGCTCCCGACGCCACCGCGCCGGCGCCGAAAAGCACGACGATCGCCAGCAGGTACTTCGACCTCCGCAGTGCTTTCGTCAGGTTTTTGCTCCGCCGGCGCATCTAGAAGACCCCCTTAGTCGCGCGGACCGAGCCTCGCCCAGCCGGCGGGGCCGCCCCGCTGGCTGAGCCAAGCTCGTCCCGCTTACTTGTCCGCAGATTCGTGGTGCCTGCCATTCCTCGACCTCGTTGCCGCAGTGGTGAAGCGCTTGGCCGCATCGTGCGGCGCGGTCGACGCGACGGACCTAGCCGAGGGTCCAGTCGCTGAGGGCGGAAGGTCCTGCTCGGGGAGCGGCTAGTGCCGCTTGCCGCCGAGCTCGTGATGAGCCCGGAAGAAGTTCTCCGAGCCGGCGGTCGCCATCGCGGCGCTCGCCGAGATCTCGAGCGCCAGCGTCGCCGCCGCGACGATCTGCGCCAAGCGGTACACCTTGCCCGCGCCGGCGCAGCCCATCAGCTCGAGCCAGGCGCGCGCGTAGGGGAACGACGTCCCACCGCCGACAGTCCCCACCTCGAGCCCCGGCAGACGCAGCGCACAGTGGATCCCGGCCTCGACGCGGCGGCCGCTCCCGTGCGCCATCGAGCTGGTTCCGACCATGCCGAGGTCCTGTCCCGTCGCCGCGAAGAGGGCCGCGATCGCCGACGCCGGCGTAAAGGCGACCGACTGCATGCCCGAGGCAACCGCGCCGTGTGTCCCCGCGAACGACAGCTCGAGCAGGTCGTCGACTGTCGTCCGTAGGACGCGGCGGACCGCCTCCTCCGTCAACGTCGTCTCGACAAGCACCGTCTTTCCGTGTCCGCCGCGCTCGAAGTAGCGATGCGACGGCTTCTTGTCTCCGCCCATATTCGCCTCGAGGATCGCGCGCTCGGGCTTCACAGGGGCGTGCTCCATCACGAAGCCCATGTTCAGCGCATACGCGTTGCGGGTCATCATGTTCGGCCCGCATGCGTCACCCGTCGTGAACCCCCACATGACGTGGCACAGCGAGCCGACGATGTGCGTCTCGACTTCGCGCAGCTTCGCGTAGGACGAGATCCACTCCTCGTCGCGCTCGGCGAGCCACCGCCGCATCTCGGCGACATGCGCGTCGAGGAAGCGGGCGAGCTGCACGGCTTCCTCGGTCGTCCTGCAGACGAAGCACGAGGCACGCGTGATTCGGTCGCGCAGGACGTAAGTGCGGAACCCGCCGGACTCCGCCGCCGCGCGCGCGCCCCGATACAGCGACGCGGAGAGCCCGCCCTCCGTGTGCGCCAGCGGCACATAGACCTGGTCACGCGTGCGCCCGATCTCGGTCACCCGACCGAACGGCTCCTCGAGCTCGTACTCGCCGAGGTCGAGCTCGAGCGGTCCGACGACCGACACCGGGATGACGGCCGCGCCCGTCAGCATCTCCTGCGCATTGACGAACGGGGTCAGGTCGATCGAAGTCACGCCGTCGCTGAGCCCGAGCGCCTCCTGCCGCGCGCGGATGGAATTCGCGTCGTTCTTCCTCGGCCAGCGTCTCAAATCCATGAACCTCATAATCTTCCAGAATGGCGACCGGCCAACTGATCGAAATGCCCACCGAGGGCCGCGAGGCGTTCACCGGCGTCCTCCGGTTCTACGACCTAGCCAAGCGCCAGGAATGGCAGGTCAAGGACCTGCCATGGGGCGAGCTGGCGCCGATCCCCGAAGGGAAGGGCACAGCGCAGCGCCGCGCGCGCCGCCAGGACATGTGGCGCTCGGTGCTCACCCAGCAGCTGCAGGCGGACATGCTCGCCTGCGACATGGCGTCGCAGCTCCTCAACATCGCGCCGGACCACGAGGCGAAGCTCTACTACTCGACGATGCTGCAGGACGAGTCGCGTCACACCGAGGCGTGGCTCAAGCTCGTCGGCGAGGCCGGCGGCACCGCCGAGCGCGACCCGCACCTCGACAACCTCGCGCACATGACCCTCGAGGCCGACACGCTGGAGGAGAAGGTCTTTCTGATGCAGGTGTTCTACGAGCGGCTGATCATCAGCCGCTTCCGGCTGATCGCGCGCTCGTCGCGTGGCACCGTCCTGGAAGACCTCTGCAACCGGCTCGCGACAGACGACGGCATCCACCACGGTGCCGGGATGGCGTACGAGCGCGTGCTGCTCCAGGACGCCGACAAGAAGACGAACAGGAAGCTCGTCGAGGCGGCGAATCGGTTGCTGCCGGAGTTCGCCGCACATGCGCTCTGGCGTCCGAAGGAGCGCGCGTGGATCGGGCGGGCGATGGAGTCGCGCGACGCCGAGCGGTTGAAAGAAGACCTCGAGATCGGCGTGCGCCTCGCCGAGTCGCTCGGCCTCGACGTCGGTGACGTCGAGATGCCCTTCTAGTGCCTGCCGCGATACCGATGGACGGGCGTGCCCTGGCCGCCCGCATCCGCGAGGAGCTGAAAGCCGAGATCGCCGGCTTCGGCGACGTCCGGCTCGCCACCGTCCTGGTCGGCGACGATCCGGCCTCGCAGATCTACATCCGGCTCAAGCACAAGGCGGCCGAGGAGGTCGGGATCCAGGCCCTCGACAAGCGGCTGCCGCAGGAGACACCCGAAGAGGAAGTCCTCGGGCTGGTCGAGGAGCTGAACGACGACGACTCGGTCGACGGGGTACTCGTCCAGACGCCGCTGCCCCCGCAGATCGACGAGCCGCGCGTGATGCGCACGCTGGACCCGATGAAGGACGTGGACGGCCTTCATCCCTTCAACGCCGGGCAGCTCTTCTTCGGCCAGCAGACCCTCGTCGCGGCGACTCCGGTCGGCGTGATGCGGTTGCTCGCGGAGTACAAGATCCCGGTTACCGGCGCCCGTGCGGTCGTGGTCGGGCGCAGCCTCATCGTCGGGCGGCCGCTGTCGATGCTCCTCCTGCACGCGAACGCGACAGTCACGATCTGCCACTCGCGCACGAAGGATCTCGCGCGGCACACGCTCGACGCGGACATCCTCGTCGCGGCCGTCGGCTCGCTCGGCCTGATCACCGCCGACATGGTCAAGACGGGCGCGGCCGTGATCGACGTCGGCATGAACCGCACCGAGGACGGGTTGTTCGGCGACGTCGATCCGGGCGTCGCCGATGCCGCCGGTTTCCTCACGCCTGTACCCGGCGGCGTCGGACCGATGACCATCGCCTGCATGCTCGAGAACGCGCTCAAGGCCGCTCGCTACCGGAGCGGTGCGCTTGCGTTCCCGCGCATCTGAGCTACACTCCGGCCGCTGTATCAGTAGTGGCGGCTCGGTGCCCGGGCCGTCGCATGTTTTTGAAGGAGGAAGTCTGTTGGCTCAGGGCACCGTGAAGTGGTTCTCGAACGAGAAGGGCTATGGGTTCATCGAGCGTGAGGGCGGCGAGGATGTCTTCGTCCACTTCTCGGCGATCACCCAGGAGGGTTACAAGTCGCTGACCGAAGGTCAGCGCGTTGAGTTCGAGGTCGTGCAGGGCCCCAAGGGCGCTCAGGCCGCGAACGTTCAGCCTGTCTAGCTTTCCTTTCGGAACCGAGTGCTGAGGCCCCCGAAAGGGGGCCTCTTTGTTTGTATGGGAGGACCGATGGCTATCTCGAGGGAAGACGTTCTGCACGTGGCGGCGCTCGCCCGCCTCGACCTGACCGAGGACGAGATCGCGCGCCTCGAGGTGCAGCTGAACGACATCCTCGAGGCGGTCGGCAAGGTCTCCGAGCTCGACCTCTCCGACGTTCCGCCGACCTCGCATCCGCTCGACGTCGTCAACGCGTTCCGCCCGGACGAGCCGCGCCCGTCGCTGCCGCTCGACGACGTGTTCGCGAACGCGCCCGAGCGCGACGGCGACCACTTCCGCGTGCCGCCGACCGGGGAGACCGCCGCATGATCGACACGCTGCGCCTCACCGCCGAAAAGGCGAAGGGCATGCTCGAGCGTAAGGAGGTCTCCGGCGCCGAGCTGCGCGCAGCCTACCGCGAGGCGATCGACGCCCGCGACGGGGAGCTGCACTGCTTCCTCACGCTCGTCGACGAGGACGAGAGCGACGGCGTCCCGATCGCGCTCAAGGACGTCATCTCCACCAAGGGCATCCAGACGACAGCGGGCTCGAGGATCCTCGAGGGCTACGTGCCGGTGTTCGACTCCACTGTCGCGGAGCGCTGCAAGGCCGCCGGCCTGCAGCTGCTCGGCAAGACGAACACCGACGAGTTCGCCATGGGGTCCTCGACCGAGAACTCCGCGTTCGGCCCAAGCAAGAACCCGTGGGATCCGACACGCGTGCCGGGTGGTTCGGGCGGCGGCTCCGCTGCGGCCGTGTCGGCGGGGATGGCGCCGTGGGCGCTGGGCTCCGACACCGGCGGCTCGATCAAGCAGCCGTCGTCGCTCTGCGGCAACGTCGGGCTGCGGCCGACGTACGGGACCGTCTCGCGCTTCGGCATCGTCGCCTTCGCCTCGTCGCTCGACCAGGTCGGCCCGGTGACGAAGACCGTGCGCGACAACGCGCTGCTGTACGGGATCATCAGCGGCCGCGACGAATGCGACTCCACGACGGTGGACGTCCCCCATGTCGAGTTGCCGGAGTCCGATGACCTGAGGGGCCTGCGCGTCGGCGTCCCGAAGGAGCTGAACGAAGCGGAGGGGATCGAGCCCGGCGTCACCGAAGCCGTGCGCCGCGCGATCGACCTTTGCAGCGAGCTCGGCGCCGAGGTGGGGGAGTGCGAGCTCCCGCGCTCGGTCGAGTACGGGCTCGCGTGCTACTACCTCGTCGCGCCGGCCGAGGCGTCTTCCAACCTCGCCCGCTACGACGGCGTCCGCTACGCGTTGCGCAGGGAGGCGGACGGCTACTACGAGATGGTCTCGCGCACGCGCGACGCCGGCTTCGGCGACGAGCCGAAGCGGCGCATCATGCTCGGCACGTACGCGCTCAGCGCCGGCTACTACGAGGCTTACTACGGGCAGGCGCAGAAGGTGCGCACGGTCATCTCGCGCGAGTTCGCGGCGGCCTTCGAGCGGTTCGACGTGCTCGTCAGCCCGACGTCGCCGACCGTGGCGTTCAAGCTCGGCGAGAAGAGCGACAACCCGCTTGCGATGTACCTCGCCGACGTGCTGACGATCCCGCCGAACATGGCGGGACTGCCCGGGCTCTCGATCCCGTGCGGCCTGTCCGGAGGCCTCCCGGTCGGGCTGCAGCTGATCGGGCCGCAGTTTTCGGAGAACACGCTGTTCCGCGCCGGCCATGCGCTGGAGCGGGCGATCGGCTTCGACGTCGTCCCGGAGCGCCTGAGATGAAGCGGACATTCGTTGATCGGGCGGCCGACTTCGTGCTCGCGGTCGAGCGCGTCTTCGGCGAGCGTCCCCGTGTGCTGGACGGCTCCCGCGCGGTGCAGCTCGGCGACGTGCGCTTTTCGCTCGAGGCCGGCGAACGCGAGCTGTGCGTGATCCGCATGCACGGCGCGCTCGCGGAGTACCTCGCGGTGTACGAGGTACGGGGCGACATCGAGGTGCCGCTGCTGCAGGCGAAGGAGTTCCTCGATGGCTGAGTGGGAACCGGTCGTCGGCCTCGAGATCCATGTCCAGCTGAAGACGCGGACGAAGATGTTCTGTCGCTGCGCGAATGCGTACGCGACCGAGCCGAACACGCACACGTGCCCGGTGTGCCTCGCGTTTCCCGGGGCGCTGCCGACACCCAACGAGACGGCGATCGAGTGGACGCTCAAGCTCGGCCTCGCGCTCGGCTGCGACATCGCTCCGCGCGCGCTCTTCCACCGCAAGCACTATCCGTATCCCGACCTGCCGAAGGGCTACCAGATCTCCCAGTACGACGAGCCGCTCTGTGTGAACGGAAGCTTCGTCGTGCCCGGCGACGACGGCGATCTCGAGGTCGGCATCGTGCGCGCGCATCTGGAGGAGGACGCCGCGAAGACGATTCACGTCGGCGGCGCGACAGGGCGGATCGTCGGCGCGGCGCATTCGAACATCGACTTCAACCGCGGCGGCACGCCACTCGTCGAGATCGTCACCCGGCCCGACATCCACTCTCCCGAGCAGGCGCGGCGGTTCCTGCAGTTGCTGCGGCAGACGATCGTCGAGCTCGGGATCTCGGACGCCGAGATGGAGAAGGGCCAGTTGCGCGCCGACGCGAACGTCTCCGTGCGCGAGCGGAGCGAGGCGGGGTACCGCACGCGCACCGAGCTGAAGAACATGAACTCCTTCAGCCACATCGCGCGTGGCATCGACGCCGAAGTGCGGCGCCAGATCGCGACCTGGGAATCCGGAGGTCAGGTGGTTCAGCAGACACTCGACTACGAGGTGAAGTCCGACACCGTGACCCCCCGCCGCCGCAAGGAGGAGGCGGACGACTACCGCTACTTCCCGGAGCCGGACCTGGTGCCGATCGAGCCGGATGCGGATTTGCTCGAGCGCTTGCGGGCGGAGCTGCCGGAGTCGCCGGGCACGCGGATCCGAGCGCTCGTGGCCGACGTCGGCTTCGACCAGGCGGTCGACCTCGTCGCGACCGGAAACGAGCACAAGGCGCGGCTGCTCGTCGAGAACGGCCTGGATTGGCCGACTGCCGCCAACGTCGCGATGAACCAGCTCGCGGCCATCGACCCGCTCCCCGAAAACGGGCCGGCGCTCGTCGCGATCATCGAGCAGCGCGATGCCATCACCCGCGAGGCGCTGATGGCGTCGTTCGCCGACAGTGCGGCAGGGCCGCTCGACGCGGAGGCCGTGCTCGCCGAGCAGGTCGTGGCCGACACGTCAGAACTCGAGCCGCTGGTCGAGCGTGTCCTGGCCGACAGCCCGGGGCAGGTCGCCGCGTACAAGGGCGGCAAGCAGGGCCTCCTCGGCTACTTCGTCGGACAGGTGATGAAAGAGACCCAGGGCAAGGCGGATCCCAGGGTCGTCAACGAGTTGGTTCGGACGAAGCTGGGTTAGCGGCCGCAGACGCCGGGTAGGCGACTCTCTCCCCTTCGGGTTTTCCTAGCGCCGAAAGGAGTCGAGGATGAGTACCTGGGTCTGGATCGTGATCGCCGCTGTCGTGGTGATCGTGATCCTCGCAATCGTCTGGAGCGCCATGCGAGCCAAGCGCACGCGTGCGCTGCAGGACACCTTCGGCGGTGAATACGACCGCACCGTCGATCAGAGCGGCGACCGCCGCGCGGCGGAGCGCGAGCTGCGCGACCGGCAGAAGCAGCACGAGCAGCTCGACATCAGGCCGCTCTCGGCCGCGGCGCGCGACGGTTACGTGCGTCGCTGGCAGTCGACGCAATCACGCTTCGTCGACGATCCGAAAGGTGCCGTCGCCGAGGCCGACCAGCTCGTGCAGGACGTCATGCAGGAGCGGGGCTATCCGACCAAGGACTTCGAACGGCGTGTAGCCGACATCTCCATCGACCATCCGGGCGTCGTCGAGAAGTACCGCACCGCAGACGGCATTGCGCGGGCGAGCGAGCGCGGCGAAGCGTCGACCGAGGACATGCGGCACTCGGTGCGCCACTACCGCGCGCTGTTCGCGGAGCTGCTCGAGACGGACGACGACTCCGACGTGGAGAACGTCGACGATGTCAGTAGCCGCGACGACGGCCGCGTCGAGGCGCGGGACGCGCAGAACGTCGAGCGACTGCGGTAGTCGAACCGCCGGGGTCTGACCCCAGAAGGGTCAGACCCCAGCCTCTGCCCACGGACCGACACCGCCGATCCGTTTGACCGCGATATGTGTGATGTATCCGGGCGGCGGGTCCGGCATCGGCGGAAAGGTGACGTCCGGCCCGAGGTACACATGCGCGAGGCGCTGCAGCAGTTCGGGCGCTCCTCCTTCGGTGACGCGCGCACGCCCGTGGACGACGAGGTACTCCTTCAGCCCGGGCGGACGAATTCGCGTTCCCTCGAACAAGACGCTGACGCGAGGATCGCGGCGGATGTTCCTGACTTTCTGATGCTCGGGGAGGTGTCCGGAGACGAGCTCGTCACCGTCGAGGCCCACCCACACGCACGAGACCTGCGGACTGCCATCGGGATTCAGCGTCACGAGGTGCGCAAGCGCACCGGCCTCGATCAGCTCGCGAGCGCTGTCGGGTAGCGCGGCCAAGTCGGGATTAGATCAAGCCGCAGTAGCGCGCCGTGTTGGGCCACGGGTAGAAACCGCGGCCCGACCGGTGCGCGCGCTCGGCTGCCCACATCTGCTCGAGCGGTGTCCAGTGGTCGGCGGTGCCCTTGAGGCGGAGCAGCGCCGGCGCGTACGTCCGCTGAAAATGAAGATCCATTTGCAGTCCGCCGTAGTACGGCGGATTCGGATCGCTCCACGAGCCCTCGTAGCGGTGGATGCAGAGCCAGGCGGCCCTGTGCGGGACGTTCAATGCACGTCGACGCATCTTGAGCGCGAGCCGGTGCCACGCGGCGACTTGCAGTTGCGGATCGGTCGGCGCGCTCGTTAGCGACCGCGTCAGCGGACGGCCCATCACGCGCTCCCAGCGCCACACGTCCTGCCGGTGCCGCTGGATCAGCCGCCCGATCAGGTCGAGATCCGGCGCGGGCGCCGTCTCGGTCGTGGTCGTCGTCGTTGTCGGCTCGGGGTCGGGGCCGGGATCTGCTCGAAGGGTGGCTGCGCTGACGAGCGCGCCGAGAGCGCACCCGCAGGCCAGTAGGACTGTGAGCTTGTGCCGCATACAGAAGATCCCCCCGGATCCGCGCCGCGTCTGGACTGTGCCGCAGTCGCGCAGCGCTGGTTTTCAACAGGGTAGGACGGTCTCCGTGGCGTCTGGTTAGCAAACATGGGCCAATTGCCACGAGGCAGCGTCGGGCGTTCGGCAGCCACAGACCCCGCTAGTCTCAGGTCACATGGCCGAGAAGCAGTACCTGTTGACTCCGGGCCCGACGCCCGTGCCGCCTCAGGTCCTCGCTGCGCTCGCCGAGCCCGTCATCCACCACCGGGCGCGCGACTACCGCGCTGTGTACGAGCGCTGCCTGGCGCGGCTGGCCGAGGTGTACCGCACCCGGCACGACGTCTTGATGTACACGACGTCGGGGACGGGCGCGTTCGAGTCGGCCGTCGCGAACCTGACGTCGCCCGGCGACCGCCAGCTCGTTCTCTCCGCCGGGAACTTCGGGGAGCGCTGGGCCGGTATGGCGCGGGCGTTCGGCGCCGACCTCGTGCACGTGAAGCTCGAGTGGGGCGAGACACCGGAGCCCGACGATCTGCGCGCCGCGCTTGCCGACGCCGGCGACGTGCGCGTGGTGTATCTGACGCACTCCGAGACGTCGACCGGCGTCGTCTGCGACGTGCAGGCGCTCGCAGCGGTCGCGAAAGAGGCGGGAGCGTTGGTTGTCGTCGACGCGGTTTCGAGCCTCGGCGCCGTACCGCTCGAAACCGACGCGTGGGAGCTCGACGTCGTCGTCTCCGGTTCGCAGAAAGCGCTGATGACCCCGCCTGGAGTGGCGTTCGTGGCGGTTTCGCCGGCAGCGCTCGAGGCCGCCGCGCGCTCGACCTCTCCGCGCTACACGCTCGACTGGGAGCGAACGCGCAAGGCGCAGGCGAAGCTCGACGCGCCGTTCACGCCGGCGGTGTCGATCGTGCGCGCGCTCGACGTCGCGCTCGGGCTGCTGCTCGAGGAGGGGCTCGAGGGGGCGTTCGACCGGCACGCACGGCTCGGACGGGCCTGCCGCGAGGGAGCGAAGGCGATGGGCCTCGAGCTCTTCTCGCCGGACGAGGAGCGCTCCGCCGTCGTCACCGCGCTCCGCGCCCCCGACGGTGTCGACGCGACCGAAGTCGTCTCGACGCTGCGCGATCGCTTCGGGATCACGATCGCGAACGGCCAGGGCGACCTCAAGGGCAAGATCTTCCGCATCGGCCACATCGGCTGGTTCGACGTCTTCGACATCACCACCGCGCTGGCGGCCGTCGAGCTCGCGCTCGTCGACGCCGGCGCGGAGATCGAGCGAGGCGTCGCCGTGACGCGCGCGCTCGACGCCTGGGCAGAGCACTCCCGCGTTTGACCGCCGTCCTCGTCCGAGAAGAGATCGCCGAGGCCGGGGTCCGCCTGCTGCGCGACCGCGGCTTCGAGGTGGACGTCGACGGCGACTCCGACCTTGCCGAGACAATCGGCCGCTACGAGGGCATCGTCATCCGCTCGGCGACGAAGCTGACGTCGGACCTGATCGAGCGTGGCGTGCGGCTGAAGGTGATCGGCCGCGCGGGCGTCGGGATCGACAACGTGGACGTCGACGCCGCGACCCGGCGCGGGATCGTGGTGGCGAACGCTCCGGAGTCGACTGTCGTGTCGGCCGCCGAGCACACGGTCGGGCTGCTGACCGCGCTCGCCCGGAACATCCCCCAGGCGCACGCCGCGCTCAAGCAGGGCCGCTGGGACCGCAAGAAGTACGGCGGCATCGAGCTCGCCGACAAGACGCTCGGCGTGCTCGGCTTCGGTCGGATCGGCCAGCAGGTCCCGCGCCGCGCGGCCGGCCTCGGCATGCGCGTCGTCGCCTACGACCCGTTCGTGGCGCCCGAGCGCTTCCGCGAGCTCGGGGTGGAGCGCGTCGAGAGCATCGACGACGTCTACGCCGCGGCTCAGTTCCTCACGCTGCACCTGCCGCTCACGGACGAGACGCGCCGCGGCGTTGATGC
>VAXO01000018.1 GCA_005888435.1 Actinomycetota bacterium
TGTCGTCCACCCGTTCACCAACCTGTACGGCTGTCGCATCGGTGACCACTCTCGCGTTGGGACTTTCGTCGAGATCCAGCGTGGGGCTGTCGTGGGTGCGAACTGCAAGATCCAGAGTCATACGTTTATCTGTGACGGGGTGACGATCGAGGACGAGGTGTTCGTCGGTCACGGCGTGATGTTCATCAACGACAAGGTCCCCCGCGCGACGACGGCAGATGGTCCGCTGCAGCAGGAGAGCGACTGGACACTGCTCACGACCATCGTCGAGCGGGGCGCAGCGATCGGGTCAGGTGCGGTTATCCTCGGAGGCGTCACGATCGGCGCCGGGGCGCTCGTCGGCGCGGGCGCCGTCGTTACGCATGACGTGGTTTCTGGCCAGACCGTTGCCGGCAACCCTGCTCGCGCACTCGTGCGAGCATCGCGCTAGTCGGAGGCACCACGCCGTGCGTCTTCGCCTGCGAGAGCAGAACGGGCCGCGTCGGCCCTCGCGCTGGCCGTCCTGCTCCTGCTCGGCATCGCCTATGCCGTCCGCACCTGCTCTGCTGAGGCGCAGTGGACGACGTCCGACAGCCCCTTCTACGAGGCGAACCTGCACCGTGACTACCCCGGGTTCCGCCTTGAGCTTGCGGTCGTCCCGTTCGTGACGTTTGGCCTCGCTGCGGCCCTCGCTAGCTATATCGCGCCTGTGTAGGTATCACAAGCCGCGGGCTTGCCGTTCTCATAGCCGCGCGAGAACCAGCGGCGGCGCTGCTCGGAGGAGCCGTGTGTCCACGTCTCCGGGTTGACCTGGCCCTGCGTCTCCTCCTGGATCCGGTCGTCGCCGATCGCAGCCGCGGCGTCGAGCCCGCTGTTGATGTCCGCCTGCGTGAGCTGCTCGATCAGGCCGGTCTCGGTCGCGTGCGCGGCCCAGACGCCGGCGTAGCAGTCGGCTTGGAGCTCCGCGCGCACGGATTTGCTCTCGGGGCCTTGCGTGTCGCCGCGGATCTGCTCGAGCACGCCGAGCTGGTCCTGCACGTGATGCCCGTATTCGTGCGCGATTACGTACGCCTCGACGAACGGCGTCACGTTCACGCCGAAGCGCGACTTCAGCTCGTTGAAGAAGCCGAGGTCGATGTAGACCAACTTGTCCTCGGGGCAGTAGAACGGTCCGACCTGCGAGGTGGCGACGCCGCAGCCGGTTTGCGTCTGATCGCTGAACAGAACGGTGTCGACGTAGGTGTACGGCTTGTTGCTGCGCTGGAAGACGCCGTCCCAGAACTTCTGCACGCTGTTGACGACGCCGACGATGCGGCAGTCGTCACGCTTGTTCGCGTCCTCGCCGGTGCGGCAGCTCGACAAGTCCGACGGCGTGTTCACCTGACTTGGCTGTCCGCTTTGCCCCACGGTCTGCTGGTCGAGCGGCGCGAGCTGGCCCAGCCCGTTCCCCGCGCTGCCGTTGGAGAGCAGCGTGATCAGCAGCCAGACGACCAGCCCGACGAGCCCGAGGCCACCGCCACCGATCGCCACGCCGCCGGGCCCGCTCATGCGACTGCCCCGGAGGTCGGTGACCTGTCCGGTGTCGAGGGGTGCGTCGCGTCTGAACCGCACTGGGCATCGTTGTTGCCGCGCACGGGAGGGCCGCAAACGCGCTGGTACCATCGGCGGGCCGCGGCGGCGGGAGTGTGTGAACCGCGTCAGGGCCGGGAGGCAGCAGCGCTAAGCATTCCTTCCAGGCGCCGCGGTTTTCTCCCGGGCGCATAGCTCAGCGGGAGAGCGCCCGCTTCACACGCGGGAGGTCGGTGGTTCGATCCCACCTGCGCCCACTCCCTTTTTCGCTCGACCATCAAATACCGCAGCGCGTTACGCCTCGGCTGTGTCCACCTCTTGACCTCGCTCGCCGCGCATGAGCTCTTCGACTCGAGCGCGTTCGGGGAGCTGTACCTCTCGCCGGTCTCGCTCGCGTCGTTCGACGAGAACGCCGGCAAGATGAACACGAGCCTGGTGCGCTTCGAGGGCATCGCGGCGTTCGGGATCGAAAGTCTGACGGTCGCAGTCAGGATCACATAAGAGTGGGGATTCCGTGCCGAGCGGGTTCCCCACCGGGCGCTCCTCTTCCGCCCGCCGGTCGACCCGCTTGGCTGGCGCCGTCCTGTGGGCCTCGAGGATTGCTGCGCTGCCATAGGAAGATGGCTGGCTCCTCGGTCGTCTTGTTTGGGCAAGGCCCATAGCGAGGAGTGGAATTGTGTCGACCCTGATGAACCAGATGTACGACGACGCGCGGCGCAATGACGCGTTGCGGGAGGCTCGGAAGAGCCAACTCACACGCACCGTCAAAGACGGGCGCGACTCTGACAGCAGATCGTTGTTCCAGCGTTCGTGGTTCTGGCGAACGAGGACGGCCAAGGAAATCGGTCCGGCTCTAGCACGGCCGCCAGTCCCGTCGCCGACGAAGCCGTAGGCAACAGGACGCTCCCTTACGGAGCGCGACCCTCGCCGGGGGCCTCCGCTGGGGGTCCACTGGGCTGCCGCGGCTGTGTCGCCCCTGCCGGGGAATAGAGCTTCGGGAGCCTTAGCGGTGGCGACAATTGGCTAGGGTCGCTGAAGGCGTACCACTCGGTCGGATTGAACGCCACACACCGCCGCAGCCTCTCCGCGAGAGTCGGGGAGGCGAACAGGTAATCATCCGACCGGCTCGTCGCGGAGCTCGCCAGCGGCGAACATTCAAGGCGTAGACTCGTCGAGTTATGGCGCGGGCGAAGCGAATCATCTGCGTCTCGCATCTGACTGGCGCCGAAGGTGAGGCTGTAGCACGAGGTGTTGCCGAGCGGCTGGGCCTTCGCTACCTCGACGAGGAGATCATCGAGACGGCCGCCGAGTGGGTCGACCTCGATCCATCGATGGTCGGTGAGGTGGAGCGCCGCAAATCGCTGATGACGCGGATCGGCGAGTCGATGAGGGGGCAGGCGTTGCCTAGTCGACCGGACACTGCGAGCCAGCGCCGCAGCAGCGTCGTGCATCGGGAGACGCCAGCCGACGAGGATCTGCGAACGGTGATTCGCGACGCCATCCGAGAAACGGCGGAACAGGGAAACGTCGTCATCGCGTCACACGCGGCGTCGATGGCGCTTGCCGGACGGCAGGATGTCGTCCGTGTCCTCGTCACCGCCTCCCTGGAGACGCGTCTGCGCCGGATTTCCGCCGAACGAAACCTCGATCAGCAACGCGCCGAGAAGGTTCTGGTGGAACAGGATGCGGCGCGAGCGGAGTACATGAAGCGGTTTTACCGTGTCGACATCGAACTGCCAACGCACTACGACCTGGTCGTGAACACCGACAATCTCCCACCGGAGCGCGCCGTCGACCTGATCTCGCTTGCCGCGGGAGAGACCTGACGGAAGACAGAGTCCGATGCGGGCGGGAAAGCAACGCGACGCGTGCACTCTGCATCGTTTCCCACTCGATCCCAGCCGCGCCGCCCATCGTCCTCGGGAACAGTTTTAACCTGGTGGTATGCCCGTCGAAGGGGAGCGATGTGGCCGTGGCTCATCTGCTGTCTTGCATTCGTGGTCGGCTTCGTCGTTGGCCGCTGGTGGGCGATCGCGGCTGACGTTCTGGTCATGACAGTGCTCTGGATGACACAGCTCCCGGACCACGTCCCGTTTCACTTCGAGAACAACGATGCGGACTATGGTTGGATCGTCGACCTCGCCCTGCGGGTCAACCTCTTTCTCAACGCGATTCTCCTCGCGGCAGTCACAGCCCCGGGCTGGGGAGCACGGCTCCTTATGCGCCGACTGATCTCTCAGCCTATTGCGCCCGAACAAGGGCGCTCGTCGGCCTGAGTCAGCGCGGCCCGGAATCGCTCGGATTCAGGTTCACGCGACCCGTATCGCCCCGGCCATGCCGAGCTTGAGTCGGGCCGGCCGGCTTCCCGAGTCCGTCGGGCGGCGCAGGACGCCGCGCGCATCCGTCGAACCGAAGCGCAGGACGCGCGCCGGCAACTGCATGCCGGCGGCGACGACCAAGGAGGCAGGAATGTCAACGACCGCCTACAGCGGTTCCGCTGCGAGGCCGATGGCGGGCTGGATCGTCTTCGCGGCGACGATGTTGATGGTGATCGGCTCGATCGACTTCTTCGAGGGGCTGATCGCGGTGATCCGGAAGCAGTACTACGTGCTGACGCCGAGTCAGATCATCGTCTTCAACATGACGACGTGGGGCTGGCTCATGCTGATCTGGGGCATCGTGCTCTTCCTCGCCGGGCTCGCGCTCTGGAGCGGGGCAGGCTGGGCGCGCTGGTTCACGATCGTGGCCTGCTCGATCAACGTCCTCGGCCAGCTCGCCTGGCTCGGATCGACGGCGTACCCGCTGTGGACGCTCTTGTCGATCGTGCTCGGCATTGTGGTGATCTACGCACTCACCGTGCGCTGGAGCGGCTACCCGGACACTGTCGGCTAGACGCGAG
>VAXO01000019.1 GCA_005888435.1 Actinomycetota bacterium
GTCCTGCGCGCGGGCGCGCGTGAGGTTCTGCCAGAGGTGGTGGTGCGTGTTGATCAAGCCGGGCGTGACGACCGCGCCGCCGAGGTCGACCACGCCGTCCGCATCCGGCCGCGCGCCGATCCCGGCGCGCTGCACGAAGCCGTCGTCGACGAGCAGCCAGCCGCCGGGATGCTCGTTGCGGTCGTCGTCCATCGTCACGACGTGCGCGTTGGCGTAGAGCGTGCTCATACGCGTAGCGGCACGATCTCGAAGCGGTCGACGTCGACGAGCCCGCGGTCGGTGATCTTGAGGCTCGGGATCACCGACAGCCCGAGAAACGACAACGTCAGGAACGGCGTCGCACCAGACCAGCCGAGTGCGCGCGCCGCGTCGTTGCATTCGAGGCTGCGGCGGATCACCTCGGCAAGCGGCGCGTCGGCGAGCAAGCCGGCGACCGGGAGCGGCAGCTCGGCTGTTACCTCGCCACCGTCGACGACGACGATGCCGCCACCGAGCTCCGCGATGCGCGCGACCGCCTGCGCCATGTCGTCCGCGTCCTTGCCGATGACGATGATGTTGTGCGCGTCGTGCGAGACGGTGGAGGCGAGGGCGCCACGCTCCAGGCCCGAGCGCGCGACGAGACCGAGGCCGATGCGCCCGGTGCCGAGATGACGCTCGACGACGGCGATCGTGGCGTGCTCGTCGCTCGGCTCTTCCTCGATCAGTTCCGTGACGATCTGGTCAGGGACGAGGCCGATCACGCGAGCCGTCCCGCCGTCCCACTCGATGCGGAAATCGGCCGCGCCGACCGGCCGGTTCCGCACGGAGTGCTTGACCCATTCCGGCACGTCCGGCTCGGGAATCTCGCTCACGGGCCGTCCTGACTTCAGCGTCAGCTCGGGCTCGAAGCGCTCGAGGTCGCCGAGCACGAGAAGGTCGGCCTGGTAGCCCGGCGCGATGGCGCCGAGGTGCCAGAGCCGGTGCCAGGTCGCCGGGTTGAGCGTCGCGAGCACGATCGCGTCCTCCGCGGCGATGCCGGCGGCGACGGCCTCGCGCACCATCCCGTTGATGTGCCCGTTCGCGGCGATGTCCTCCGGATCGCGGTCGTCGGTGCAGAACGCGATCCGGTTCGTCCCGAACTCCTTCACGAGCGGGAGCAGCGCCTGCAGGTTGCGAGCCATCGACGCTTCGCGGATCAGCAGCCACATGCCGCTCCGCAGCCGCTCGCGCCCTTCTTCCTCCGTCAGCGCTTCGTGGTCGGACCGGATGCCCGACGCGACATACGCGTTCAGCGCACGCCCGAGGACGCCGGGCGCGTGGCCGTCGACGTGCACGCCCTCCGCAAGCTCCAGCTTCTTCAGCTCCGTCGGATCCGCGTTGATCACGCCGGGGAAGTTCATCATCTCGGCGAGCCCGAGCACGCGACGCCGGCGCAGCAGGCTCTCGAGGTCGCCGCTCAGCAGCGGCCGGCGCGGCGACTCGAAGGCCGACGCCGGAATCGACGACGAGGCCATGAAGTAGAAGTCGAGCGGCAGCTCGTCGCAGGCGTCGAGCAGCCAGTGCACGCCGTCGGTGCCGAGGACGTTCGCGAGCTCATGTGGGTCGAGCACGACTGCGGTCGTCCCGAGCGGCAGCACGAGCCGCGCGAACTCGTCCGGGAGCAGCTTCGTCGACTCGAGATGCATGTGCGCGTCGATGAAGCCCGGGACGACGTAGCGTCCCGAGGCGTCGACGACCTCGCGTCCGTCGTAGTCGCCGAGGCCCGCGATCCACCCGTCGGCGACGGCGATGTCGACCTCGAGCCACTCGCGCGTGAACACCGACAGCACGCGGCCGCCGCGCACGACGACATCGGCGGGCTCGTCTCCGCGGGCGACGGCGAGGCGGCGGGCGAGATCTTCCATGTAGACGGAAGCTAATACGCTTCTCGGTATGGACGTGCTGACTCCGCGCACGCTCGACGAGGCGTTGCGGCTGAAGGCTGAGCGCCCCGACGCCGTCCCGATCCAGGGCGGAACCGACGTGATGGTGGAGCTCAACTTCGACCGCGCACGGCCGCCGGCGCTGCTGAATCTGAACGAGGTCGCCGAATTGCGCGGCTGGTCGAAGGAGGACGGGCGCATCCGGCTCGGCGCCGGGCTGACATACACGGAGGCCATGCAGACCCCGCTGCCGGCACTCGCGGAGGCATCGCGCACGGTCGGGGGGCCGCAGATCCGCAACCGCGGCACGATCGGCGGCAACCTTGGCACGTCCTCGCCCGCGGGCGACGCGCTTCCGCCTCTGCTCGTCTGCGGCGGGCAGGTGCGCGTGGGGAGTGTGCGCGGCGAGCGAACGCTGCCACTCGAGGAGTTCGTAACGGGCGTGAAGCGCAACGCGCTTGCCGACGACGAGCTGATTCTCGATGTGACCGTCGACGCCGAGCCCGGGCGCCAGACCTTCCTCAAGGTCGGCCCGCGGAACGCGATGGTGATCTCGGTCGTGTCCCTCGCCCTGCGCGTCGACGGTGAGCTGACGGCGTCGTTCGGTTCGGCCGGCCCTGTCCCCGGGCTCGTCCGCGCGCCGCTCGACGACGCGGAGTCGTTCCCGGAGCAGGTGGCGTCGGCCGCGAGCCCGATCGACGACGTGCGCGGCACGGCCGCCTACCGGCGTCATGCGCTGCGCGTGCTGACGAGGCGCGCCCTGGAGCGTTGCCTCGTATGAGGATCTCTTTGCGGGTGAACGGGGAGGCGCACGAGGCCGACGTCTGGGAGGGCGAGAGCCTGCTGTACGTGCTCCGCGAGCGGCTCGGCTATCCCGGTTCGAAGAACGCATGCGAGCAGGGCGAGTGCGGCTCGTGCTCGGTCATGCTCGACGGGGACCTCGTCTGTGCATGCCTGGTGCTGGCCGCGCAGGCCGACGGCCACGATCTGGTGACGGTCGAGGGTCTCGCCGAGGATGGGCGCCTGCACCGCGTGCAGGAGGCGTTCGTCGCAGCCGGAGCGGTGCAGTGCGGCTTCTGCACGCCGGGTCTCGTCGTCGCGGCCGCCGACCTCCTGCAGCGCACAGCCGATCCGAGCGACGACGAGATCCGCGAGGCGCTCTCGGGAAACCTCTGCCGCTGCACGGGCTACGCCAAGATCTTCGACGCCGTGCGGATGGCCGCCCAATGAGCACCGCCGCGCCGAAGCTCGAGCTCGGGCGGGTCGGCGAGATCGTCCCGCGCGCGGACGGCATCCCGAAGGTGACCGGCGAGTTCGCGTACTCGAGCGACCTGCACGCCGCCGGCATGCTCTGGGGGCACACGCTGCGCAGTCCCCACTCGCACGCGCGCATCACCGGCATCGACGTCTCCGCCGCACTTGCGGCTCCGGGCGTGCACGCCGTGCTCACGCACGCCGACGTTCCGGGCGAGAAGCTCTACGGCCTGGAGTTCCAGGATCAGCCCGTGCTGGCGATCGACCGCGTCCGCTACTTCGGCGAGCCCGTCGCGCTCGTCGCCGCAGAGCATCCCGAGCAGGCGCGCCGCGCCGCCGAGCTGATCCGCGTGCACTACGAGCCGCTGCCGCCGATCGCGGACGCCGAGACGGCGACCGAGCAGGAGCCGCTGCATCCGGACCGGCCGACGATGGGGCACGGCTATCGCGACGACCCGCGCCCGAACGTCGTGCGCTCGCTCGTGATCCGGCACGGCAACCCTGACGCAGAGGGGGATGTGTCCGTCTCCGGCAGGTACGAGGTCGGCATCCAGGATCAGGCGTTTCTCGGGCCGGAGTCCGGCCTGTGCGTCCCCGACGGGGAGGGCGGCATCGACGTCTACGTCGCGACGCAGTGGCTGCACGTCGACCGTGACCAGGTCGCTCCGTGCCTCGGGCTGAAGCCCGAGCAGGTCCGCATCCACCTCGGGGGGGTCGGGGGCGCGTTCGGAGGCCGCGAGGACCTGTCGATGCAGATCCACGGCTCGATGCTCGCCCTGCACACGAGCCGTCCGG
>VAXO01000020.1 GCA_005888435.1 Actinomycetota bacterium
CCACCAGACGCTCAGCTTCGACGCCTATGTGAAGTTCATCGAGGACGACTTCCTCGGCGGGCAACGGATCGACCCGGCAACCGACGGCCGGCCCGACCCGCGACCCGACGTCCGCGAGAACGAGCCGATCCTCGGCACCCTCGTCCGCGACTTCAACTTCAAGCAAAAGCCACGCCCGCCTCTGCTCCTCAACCCACACCCCCAAACCGACCTGCACTGAGATAAACGCCGGAGCGTAAGTTTTCGCGCGAAGCGCTGCACTCCCTTGAGTGCGGATTTCCGCACTCAAAGACACCAGTGGCCCTCCTTCCTGCGCCACCCTCGGTGATGCGAGCTTGCTCGTATTACCGAAATTCCGAGGAGGTCCGAACGTGAAGAACGCACTAATCGTCCTGCCGCACGACCCGAGCTGGGACGACGCCCGGCTCGCCTGGAACCTCTCTGCCGACCAGCAGCCGGCAGCCGTCGCGCTGCCCGAGACGGCGGAGGACGTACAAGCCGTCGTGCGCTGGTCGCGTAAACGCGGTCTCCGCATCGCGCCGCAGGGCACCGGCCACAACGCGCTCCCGCTCGGCTCGCTCGCACACACCGTTCTGCTGAAGACCGAGCGGATGCGCGGCGTCGAGATCGACCCCAGCGCGCGGCGTGCGCGCGTCGAGGCAGGCGTCCTCTGGGGAGAGGTGAGCGACGCGGCCGCGGAGCACGGGCTCGCCGCGCTCGCAGGCTCGTCTGCTGACGTCGGCGTCGTCGGCTATTCGCTCGGGGGCGGTGTCAGCTGGCTCGGTCGCCGCTACGGGCTCGCTGCGAACAGCGTCACGGCGATCGAGCTCGTGAATGCAGAGGGCGAGCTCGTGCGTGCCGACGCGGAGCAAAGTGCGGACCTCTTCTGGGCACTGCGCGGCGGCGGCGGTTCGTTCGGAGTCGTCACGGCGCTGGAGTTCACGCTCTACCCGATCGCCGAGGTCTACGCCGGCATCCTCTTCTTCCCGCTGGAGCGGGGAGCTGAGGTGCTGCGCGCGTGGCGGCGCTGGGTCGACACCGTGCCGGACGAGGTGACCTCGGTCGGCCGCTTCCTGCAGTTCCCGCCGATCCCCGACATCCCGGAGCCCGTGCGAGGGAAGTCGTTCGTCGTGGTCGAGGCGACCTCGCTGCTCGGCAAGGACGGCACGGACGAGCTGCTCCGCCCGCTCCGGGCGCTCGGTCCGGACATGGACACGTTCGCGACGATCCCCGTGCAGCAGCTCAAGCACCTGCACATGGATCCCGAGCACCCGGTGCCGGGCCACGGCGACGGAATGGTGCTGTCGGACTTCAACGACGCGGCGATCGACGCGCTCGTTCGCATCGCCGGCGCCGGCTCGGGCTCGCCGCTGATCACCGTCGAGGTCAGGCATGCCGGCGGCGCGCTCGAGCGCAAGGCGCCCGGCGCCGGTGCGCTGACGTCGATCGACGGTCAGTTCCTGATGTTCGCGGCAGGAATGACGCCCACCCCAGGGCATGGTGCGGCCGTTCGCGCCCATGTCGAGCTCGTGCAGAACGCGCTGGCTGCGTGGGACTCCGGCCGCGCGTATCTCAACTTCGCCGTGAAGCGGGAACGCGGCGAGCGGCTCTTCGGCGATCTCACTTACCGTCGTCTCCAGACCGTGAAGGCGGCTGTCGACCCCGACGACGTCTTCCGCTCGAACCACCCCGTGCGCCTGCCGGCCTCGGAGGTGCGCAAGGCGGCCTAGCCCGCCGGAGTACCCTGGTCCCTCGTGGCCGCACCCGTCACGAGGGACCAGGAGCTCGAGCTCACGATCGACTCGCTCGCGTACGGCGGGAACGGCGTTGCGCGGCTGAACGGGTTCGTCGTCTTCGTGCGGCGCGGGCTGCCCGGCGACACCGTGCGCGCACGGATCACGAAGGTGCAGCGCCGCCACGCGGAGGCGCTCGCGACCGAGGTGCTGCGCCCCGGCCCACTCCGTGTCGAAGCGCCGTGCGCGCACTACCCCGCCTGCGGCGGCTGCCGCTTCCAGGATCTCGCGTACGAGGCGCAAGTGGAGGCGAAGGCGGGGCAGGTGGCCGAGGCGCTCCGCCGCATCGGTGGCATCGCCGAGCCACCGCTCGAGCCGATCCTGCCGGCCGACGACGTCTTTCACTACCGAAACAAGCTCGAGTACTCGTTCACGCAGCTCGAGGACGGCCCCACGCTCGGCTTCCACAAGGCCGGACGCTGGGACGAAGTGCTGGAGATCGACAAGTGCTGGCTGACGACCGACCTCGGCAACGCGATCCGCAACACGGTGCGGGAGTGGGCCCGCGCCGACCGGCTGGTCGCGTACTCGCAGGAAGACCAGACCGGCTACCTGCGGCACCTCGTCGTGCGCGAGGGCCGCAACACGCAGCAGGCGCTCGTCCAGCTCGTGACGGCGCCGGGCGAGAAGTTCGACACGGGCGGGTTCGTCGACGCGCTGCGCACGTTCCCCGAGGTGCGGTCGATCCACTGGTCGGAGAACGAGTCGCCCGCGGAAGTGACGAACCTGCCGACGCAGCTGCTCTGGGGCGAGGAGGCGATCGAGGAGGAGCTCTGTGGCCTGCGTTTCCGCGTTCGCCCGAACGCGTTCCTCCAGACGAACACGGCGATGGCGGAGCACTTGTACGGCGTCGCGCAGGAGTTCGCGGCGCTCACCGGCGGCGAGACGGTCTACGACCTCTACTGCGGCATCGGCACGATCGGGCTCGTGCTCGCGCGGGACGCCCTCACCGTCTGGGGCATCGACGTGTCCGAGGAGTCGATCGCATGCGCGCTCGAAAACGCGGACCTGAACGGGATCGGGAACGCCGCGTTCTTCGCGGGCAACGTCGGACAAGCCGTCGTGGAGCTCCATGAGCGCAGCGGCGATCCGGACGTCGTCATCGTCGACCCGCCGCGCGCCGGGCTCGCCGGGAAGGCGCTCAAGCGGCTCGGCGAGATCGGCGCGCCGCGCATCGTCTACGTCAGCTGCAACCCGACGACGCTCGCGGGCGACGTGAAGCGACTCGCCGAGAACTACGGCTACGAGCTGCTGCGCGCGAAGCCGGTGGACATGTTCCCGCACACGCCGCACGTCGAGACAGTCGCGCTGCTCGAACGTCAGGCGTAGATCACCGCCTCGCCGGGCTGCGGGTCGCCCGGCAGCGTCACGTGCTCGCCGACCGCGATGCGTGTCGCCGTCCACGCCGCGACGGCGGCGTCGAGCACGTCGTCGGCAGCGACGAGCCCGGCGTCGAGCCGGTCGGGCAGGTCGATCCCGGCGCCGGCAAGTAGGCGCACACGTTCGCGCTGCCCGTTCCAGGTGCGCTTCCCGAAGGCGAGTGTCGCGCCAGCAAGCGCCGCGAACGAGACCTCGGGGTGCACCTCGCGCAGACGCGGATCCTCGATGCGCGCGACGTCGAGAATCGCCGTGCGCAGCGCCCAGCCCTGCGCCGACGTGCTCGGCGCGATCGTGCGCGCCTCGCCGTAGCTCAAGGCTTCGAGCGCGGCCTGCGAAGGCGTGAAGAAGACGCTCGACCGGCGCGGGCCGACGACGCCGCGCGCCTCGACGTCGGCCCGGCGGCGAGTGCCGGGCTCCGGGAGGCCGATCGGGATGTCGACGCCGACCACCGCAGCGTCGGGGAACCGCTCGAGGACGCCCGGGAAGCGGCGCGCGAGCGCGGCATCGACAAACCGCCCCTCTTCGAGCGCCACGGCGATCCAGCCGCCGCGCGCAGCGTCAACCCCGAGCGTCAGCATGGCGTTGCCGGTCCCGACGGATCTGCGTCCAGATCAGGTCGCCGTTCGCGAGCAGGAAGCCGAGGGAGAGCAGCGGCAATGCGGGCAGGCCGCCGAGGTTGCGCCAGACGGCGAGCGCAAGCGTTGCGCCGAACGAGAGTGTCATCAGCAGCCAGGCCAGGTTCGGACGTAGGCGATAGCGCG
>VAXO01000009.1 GCA_005888435.1 Actinomycetota bacterium
GCCCTGCTCGTGCACGACCTGTCCGAAGGACCGCGTCGCTTCTCCGAGCTCGAGCATTCCTGCGCAGGGATCTCACCGCGCACACTCTCGGAGCGGCTGCGGGCGCTCGAGGACGAGGGCCTCGTCGAGCGCCGAAGCTACGCGGAGAGCCCGCCGCGCGTCGAGTACGAGCTGACGGAGAAGGGCCAGGCGCTGCTCCCGATCATCGCCGAAATGCGCCATTTCGGCCATTTGTATTTGACCGCTTAGGCGGTCAAATACAAGTGGAGGGACGCCGAGTCGCGGGAAAACGTGCGCGGGCAGAGCCCGCGCACTCTTTGGTTCCGGGCGACTGCCCTGAGAGTGCGGCGCGCGATTGCTTCGCGATCGCGCCTCGCATTTGTCCGCCTCCGCTAAGGCCGCTTCGCGTGCCTTAGCGTCCGGCTTTTGCCGCGGCGGGCTTCTGGCGCCGTTCGGCCCACCCCGGTTCGGCCCAGAGCTTGGTTAGCTCGACGATCGTGGCGGCCGACAGAGCCATGTCTTGCACCGACGCCCATTCGAGGACCGAGTGGAACTGCTGGCCGCCGGTGTAGATGTTCGGGGTCGGCAGTCCGCGCGCGCTCAGCATCGCGCCGTCGGTGCCGCCGCGGATCGGCTCGCGCCACGGTTCGACTCCCAGCCGCCGGGCCGCTTCCTCGGCCGCCTCGGTGATGCTCGGGTCGCGGTCGAGGAACTCCTTCATGTTGCGGTACTGCTCCTCGATCGTGACGGTCACGCGCGCCCGGGGCTCCTCCGCCGCGATGTCGTCCGCGAGCTTGCGCAGGAGCTGCTCGTGCTCCTCGAGCTTTGCCGCATCGAAGTCGCGCGCGATGAACCGGAGCTCGGCTTCGGCGGTCGTGCCCGTGAAGCGATGCGGGTGGATGAAGCCTTCCCGGCCCTCGGTCGTCTCCGGTGAACGCTCGTCCGTCGGAAGCCGCTCGATCAGCCGCGCGCCGAGCTTGATCGCGTTCACCATCTTCCCCTTCGACGTGCCCGGATGGACGCTGAGCCCCTCGATGCGGATGCGCACCTCCGACGCCGAGAAGGTTTCGTCGTCGATGCGTCCAACCTCGGCGCCGTCGAGCGTGTAGGCGAAATCCGCGCCGAAGCCCTCGATGTCGAAGTGGTCAACTCCGCGGCCGACCTCTTCGTCGACGGTGAAGCCGACTCGGATCGGCGCGTGCTCGATCTCGGGATGCGCGACGAGATACGCGACGGCGCCCATGATCTCGGCCACGCCTGCCTTGTCGTCCGCACCGAGGAGCGTGGTGCCCGCCGTTGTGACGATGTCGTGCCCGACTCGCGCCGCAAGAATCGGGTTCTCGCTCGCGCGCAGCACCTTGTCGGAATCGCCCGTCAGCACGATGTCGCTCCCGTCCCACTTCTCCACGACTTGCGGCTGCACATTCGCGCCGGACTCGTCCTGGCTCGTGTCCATGTGGGCTATCAGCCCAACAGTGGGGCCGGTGGCGCCGGCCACCGTCGCAAAAACGTAACCGTGCTGGGTCAGCTCGACGTCGGCGAGACCGAGGTCACGCAGCTCGCGCTCGAGCAGCTCGCCGAGGTCGCGCTGCTTCGCGGTGCTCGGGTACGTCGTCGAGTCCTGGTCGGACGTCGTGTCGATGCGGACGTAGCGGAGGAAGCGCTCGAGGACGTCCGCCTGCAGCTCTGACGCGAGCTCAGCCAAGGGCCGCCAGCCCCTTGTACAGCTCGGTCGCGGCGGCGACCGCCCGGTCGACGTCCTGCACGCGCAACCGCTCGTTCGGGGAGTGGACGTTGCTCTCCCGCAGCGCGAAGCCGGTGCCGATCGTCGGGATGCCCTTCGCCGCGAGCGCCGGGTAGATCGGCAGGGTGCCACCGACGCGGACGAGGATCGGGCGGACGCCGACGGCGCGCTCGAACGCGTCGAGCCCGAGCTGGATCGCGGGTGAGTCGGGCGCGAAGACGCCTGGAGGCGCCGCGTTCTCGCGCGTCAGTGTCACGTCCGCGTCGCTCGGCACAGCGGCGCGAAAGAGCTTCTCGGCAGCACTCTGGACGGTGTCAGGATCCTGGCCCGGCGCTAGGCGGATCGTGAAGCGCGCCTCGGCCTCGACGACGAGCGTTGTGTTCACGAACTCGGGCTTGCCGCCGTAGATGCCGTTGATGTCCAGCGACGGCTCCGCCCACGTGCGGTCGTAGAACTGCTCCTCGGCGTTCGGGTCGAGCGGCGTCGCGCCGGCGTCGTCGAGGATCTGCGCCCCCGTCGGCAGCTTGTCCAGGCTTGCCACCTCGACGTCGCTGAGCGCCGTCCGCCCCACGCGCAGCTGGTCCGGCAGCAGGCCCTTACGCGCGAGCAGCGCCGACAGTCCCTGCAGCAGGACGTGAATCGCGTTCAGCGCCGCGCCGCCGTAGTAGCCGGAGTGCATGTCGCGCTCGCCCGTGCGCACCTTCACGTGGTAGCCGACGAGGCCGCGCGTCGCGAGCGCGAACTCCGGCTGCTCAGGACGCGTCATGCCGCCGTCGAAGATGATGCAGGCGTCGGCGCCGCGCTCATCCTCCTCGAGGAACTCGACGATCGAATGCCCGCCGATTTCCTCCTCGCCGTCGCAGGCAACCCGGATGTTCACCGGCAGCGCGTTGTCGGCGCGCAGCAGCTCAGCCGCCTTGAGCAGCGTGTACAGCTGGCCCTTGTCATCTGCGATCCCGCGCGCGTAGAACCAGCCGTCGCGCTCCTCGAGCTCGAACGGCGGCGACTCCCACAGGTCGAGCGGCGCCGGCGGCTGCACGTCGAAGTGCCCGTAGATCAGAACCGTCGGCGCGCCGCCGCCGTTGCTCGACGCCGGAATGTCGCCGATGACGAGGTCGCGCGTCCCCTTCGGCACGAGGTCCGCCTCGCCGCCGGTGCGCTTGACGAAGTCGCGTACCCACTCCGCCGCCCGGCGCAGGTCGTCCTGATGCGCGGGATCCGCGCTCACGGAGGGAATTGCTATGAACTCGCGCAGCTCGTCGAACCAGGACTGGTTCACGGGCGGCGAGTCTACGTGCCTGGTCTAGTTCCGCGCGATGATGCTCGAACCGGCGCGCCCGTCGGGCCCGTGTTTCGCCAGGGCCGGCGAGGCGAAGAGCGCGAGTGCGAACACCGCGGCTGCGGCAACAGCGAGCCTTCTCCTCATATAGGCGAGACTATACGGATCAGGCTACGTCGCGAAGCTTCACGGCATCGGCGAGCGCCCGGAGCTTCTTCAGGCTCTGGTTCTCGATCTGGCGGATCCGCTCGCGCGTGACGTTGAACGTGCGGCCAACCTCGTCGAGGGTGCGCGGATGCTGGCCGTCGAGGCCGTAGCGGAGCTCGAGCACCTGGCGCTCGCGGCTCGAGAGCGTGCCGAGGATCTTGCGCAGCGTCTCCTTGCGGAGCGTGATCTCGGCCTCCTCGTCCGGCAGCGGCAGATTCACATCCGTGAGGAAATGGCCGAATTCGGACTCGTCCTCGTCGCCGACCGGCTTCTCGAGCGAGACGGGGGTCTGCGCGCTGCGGCGGATGTGCTCGACCTCGTCCGAGCTGAGGTCGAGGTCCTTGCCGATCTCCCCGGCCGTCGGCTCGCGGCCCAGCTCGGCGCGGAGCTTCCGCTCCGAACGGACGATCTTGTTGAGCTTCTCGACGACGTGCACCGGCATGCGGATCGTGCGCGCCTTGTCGGCGAGGGCACGCGCCACGGCCTGGCGGATCCACCACGTCGCATAGGTCGAGAACTTGAAGCCCTTGCGGTAGTCGAACTTCTCCGCGGCGCGAACGAGCCCGATCGTCCCCTCCTGGATCAGATCGAGGAAGGGCAGTCCCTGGTTGCGGTACTTCTTCGCGATCGAGACGACGAGGCGGAGGTTCGCCTCGACCATCTCCTGCTTCGCGCCGTGGTCGCCGCGCTCGATCCGCTTCGCCAGCTCGACTTCCTGCGCCGCGGTGAGCAGATCGACCTTGCCGATGTCCTTGAGGAAGAGCTGCAGCGCGTCGGTCGAGACTTCGCGCGGCTCTTCGGCGGCAGGCTCCTCGTCTTCCTCTTTGGCGGCGACGACCTCGATGTGAAGCTCCTCGAGCGCGTGGTAGAAGTCGTCGATCTGCCCGGGCTCGAGATCGAGCTCGTCGAGCGCGACGGTGATCTCGTCCGCGCTCAGATGACCGTTCTCGCGCCCTGCGTCGAGCAGCGCCTTGGCATCGTCCGTCTCCAGGACATCGGAAACGGTCTTCGGTGGTGCGACGGCCTCTGTTGCGCTCACTCCTGTTCCCCCCTCTTGGAACCGGCGTAGTGCGATGCCGCACTGTGCCAGTTGGCCAGGTCGAACGCCATAGGCCGAACGGCTCATTTTTGTGCTGAATGGTCCTAGCGTTTCCGACCGGCCCTCAGAAGGGTCTGAGCGCGCCTGCCAAGCGGGGTTCGGGGCCCTTCGGCCCGGGCCAGGGCGAGCTCCTTCTTCGCCTGGGCGATGTCGCCGAAGTAGATCAGGAGCAGGCCGAGGTGGAAGCGGACGGTCTGGGCGTGCGGAAACCGGCGCGCCAGCGGGCCGAGCCGGGAGAAAGCCTCGGCCGGCCGCTCCTTGTCGTAGCGGCCAACCGCCTCGGCCGTGAGGGCTTCGGGGTCGTTCGGGGCCGCTCGCGCGGCGGCGGCGAACTCGCGTTCGGCCGAGACCGGGCGCAGCGCCTGCTGGAACACCGCACCGCGAAGGAGGTGGCGCTGCGCCTTGGTGCGCGCGCGGGTGAACGCCGGCACGAACGGCGGCAGCCCGGGAGGCGTGCCCGGATGGAGCAGGTCCGTCGCGCGCACGGCCGACGGGGAATCGCGCTGCACCCGCCGCGACTCGTGCCAGGCACGAGACGCGTCCGTTTGGTTCCCCGTGAACGCAAGGGCGAGGCCGAGCTCCAGCCGGACGAGCGCGCTGTGCGGATAGCGCTCCGCGAGGATTCGCAACCTCCGCACGGTGCCGGCCGGCCACGCCCCCAGCGCGTCGCGCACGTCGCGGGACACCTCGGCCGGAGCGGTCGGGTCGGCGACGAAGGGCGGCGCCTTGCTCGTCGCCTCGTGCACGTCCGAGCGCGTCGCCACGGTGACGCCGACCGCGATCGCAGCCGCAGCGACAGCCGCGGCCCCGACGACCAGCCAGACACGGAGCCGCGGGCTCATCCACGGCGACCGTAGCCGAGTCTCCGTCGCTATATTTCGGATAGCGATGCCGTCGTACAGGGAATTGCTCCAGCAGGTGCGTGCCGAGATCGCCGAGCTCGATGCCGAGCACGCCCGCGAGTTGATCGACGGCGGCGACCCCGTCGTCGTGGACGTGCGCGAGCAGGACGAGTGGGACGAGGGTCACATTCCGGGCGCCGTGCACATCCCGCGCGGCCACCTCGAGTCTCGCATCGAGCGCGCCGCGCCGGACCCGTCGCGCCGGGTGCTGCTCTACTGCTCCGCCGGCAACCGTTCCGCCTTCGCGGCCAAGACGCTCGAGGAGATGGGCTTCGAGGACGTCGCCTCGCTTGCCGGCGGCTTCACCGACTGGAAGCGCAACGGCTTCCCGGTCGAGCTCCACGCGGGGCTCGACGCGCCGCGCCGCGCGCGCTACAGCCGCCACCTGCTCATCCCCGAGGTCGGCGAACCGGGTCAGCTCAAGCTCCTCGAGTCGAAGGTCCTGCTCATCGGCGCCGGCGGCCTCGGCTCGCCCGCGTCGCTCTACCTCGCCGCCGCCGGCGTCGGCCGGCTCGGCATCGTCGATGCGGACGTTGTCGACGAGTCGAACCTCCAGCGCCAGATCGTGCATTCGACGGAGCGCCTCGGCGAGGCGAAGGTCGAGTCGGCGAAGCGGACGATCGAGGCGCTCAACCCGGACGTGCAAGTGGTCGCCTACGAGGAGCGGCTGACGTCCGAGAACGTCGAGCGGATTCTCGCCGACGGCTGGGACGTGATCGTGGACGGCGCCGACAACTTCCCGACGCGCTACCTCGTCAACGACGCGTCGGTCTGGCACGACATCCCCGTCGTGCACGGATCGATTTACCGGTTCGAAGGACAGGTGACGGTGTTCAAGCCGGGCGCAGGTCCGTGCTATCGCTGCCTTTTCCCCACGCCGCCGCCTCCCGAGCTCGCGCCGTCGTGCGCGGAGGGCGGCGTGCTCGGGGTGCTGCCCGGCGTCATCGGCTCGCTGCAGGCGAACGAGGCGCTGAAGCTCGCGCTCGGCATCGGCGACCCTCTGGTCGGCCGGCTGCTGCTGTTCGACGCACTGTCCGCCGAGTTCAACGAGGTCAAGCTGCGCCGCGATCCCGATTGCCCGGTGTGCGGCGAGCACCCGACGATCACCGATTACATCGACTACGTGCAGTTCTGCGCGGGCACGCGGGAGCCGGCGTGACGCGCGTGCGCATCCCACCGACGTTGCGCGAGCAGACGGGCGGCGAGCGCGAGCTCGCGGCCGAGGGCGGCACCGTGCGCGATCTGCTCGACGATCTGATGAGCCGCTTCCCCGCTCTGGAAGAGCAGCTTCCGTTCGCGAACGTGTACGTCGAGGGCGAGGACGTGCGTACGCTCGACGGGCTCGACACCGAAGTGAAGCCCGGCTCGACGGTGATCCTGCTGCCGGCAATGGCCGGTGGTTGACCGGCGAAAGTGCTGCGCACTTTCGCCGGATCATGAGTTAGATCTTCGCGCTCGATGAACCCGAGAAATGCTGTCGACAAGCTCTACGGCGAGATCTGGGCGGACGACAGCCCGGCGCTCGAGGCCGAGACCGAGCAGAGTCTCAATCCGCGCGGGACGGACTGGCTCTTCGAGGCGTTCGAGCAGCTCGGGCCTCAGCCCGGCCAGCTCGTCGTCGACGTCGGCGCCCGCGACGCGACCCACACGATCCGGCTCGTCCGCCAGCACGGCTTGCGCGCGATCGCACTGGACCCAGTCGAGCTCCACGTCGAGCTCGCTCGGCGTGCAATCGCCGAGGCCGGCGTCGAAATCGACGTGGTCCAGGCGGGAATCGAGGCCATGCCGATCGGCGACGACGCGGCGGACTGGATCTGGTGTCGCGACGTGCTCGTTCACGTCGACCTCGAGCCCGGCTTCGCGGAGTGCGCGCGCATCCTCCGCCCCGGCGGGCAGATGCTCGCCTACGTCACGTGCTCCACGGACAAGCTCGAGCCGCGCGAGGCGAGCTGGCTCTTCGACGTGCTCGCGATCGTTCCCGAGAGCACGCAGCCGGATGTCATCGAGGCCCGCGCCTCCGACGCCGGCCTGAGCCTCGTCTCGAAGACCGAGCTCGGCGGCGAGTGGCGCGAGCGGATGCTCGAGGCCGGCACGTGGAGCGCGAGTGACGACCTCCTGCGGCTGTCGCGCTTGCGCCGGCATGGCGCGGATCTCGACGACCCGCGCGTTGCCGCGTACGCGGCGGCACGCGTGTGGGGCGTCTACCAGCTGCTTGGCAAGACGTGTCCGACGGTGTACGTGTGGACGTCCTCGGGCTGATCGGCAACACGCCGCTCGTCGAGCTCCGCGCCGTCGGCGACGTCCGCGTCCACGCGAAGCTCGAGGGACAGAACCCGACCGGCTCGATCAAGGACCGCATCGCGAAGGCGATGATCGAGGCGGCCGAGGCGTCGGGCGAGCTCGAGCCCGGACGTGAGCTCCTCGAGCCCACGAGCGGCAACACCGGCATCTCGCTCGCACTCGTGGCGAAGCTGAAGGGCTACCCGCTCACCTGCGTGATGCCGGAAAACGCGACGGAGGAGCGCAAGCGCTTGCTCCGCCTCTTCGGCGCGGAGATCGTCTACTCCCCCCGCGAGCAGGGATCGAACGGCGCAGTCCGGCTGGCGCTCGAGCTGGCCGAACGGGAACCGAAGTACTTCATGCCGTTCCAGTACGCGAACGAGGCGAACCCGCGCGCGCACTACGAGGGGACGGGTGCAGAGATCGCTGCCGCGCTCGACCGCGTCGACGTCGTCGTTGCGGGCCTCGGCACGGGCGGCACGCTGATGGGCGTAGGCGAGCGTCTGCGCGAGACGTTCCCGGACATCGTCGTCGCGGCGGCTGAGCCGCTGCCGGGCGACCCGGTGATGGGACTGCGCTCGCTCGACGAGGGCTACGTCCCACCGATCCTCGACGTGTCGAAGCTCGACCGGAAGGTGCTCGTGTCGAACGAGGAGTCGGTGCGCGAGGTGCGGCGCCTGCTCGACGAGGACGGCATCTTCGCCGGCGTGTCAGCGGGCGCCGTCGGGCACGTCGCGCGCAAGCTCGCAGCCGAGCGCGACGATGGCGTCGTCGTTGCGATCTTCGCGGACGGGGGCTGGAAGTACCTGTCCGCCGACTTCTGGGATGCCGACGACGTCGAAGAGGCGATGGAGCGAACCGTCTGGTGGTGATCCCAGGGGACGTGCGCGCGGCACTCGTCGCGCACTCGCAGGCAGAAGCGCCGAACGAGGCCTGCGGGCTCGTGCTCCTGCGCGACGGATGCGCCGAGCGCTACGAGCCGGGGCGCAACGCGGCCGCGTCCCCGTACCGCTTCGAGCTCGAGTTCGACGATCCGGAGATCTGGTACGTCGAGGACGAAGGGTACGAGCTCGCCGTGTTCCATTCGCACGTGTCGGCGCCTGCGCGCCCGTCACGTACCGACGTTGAGAACATCGGGCTCTGGGAAGGAAAGCCGTACCTCGTGTACTCGCTGCAGAAAGACGACCTGGCCGCCTTCCGCATCGAAGGCGGCCAGATCTCAGAACTGCCGGTTACTTCGTGACCTTGAAGGTGCCCTTCATGCCGCTCGCGGCGTGCGGGTCGCACTGATACGTGTACTTGCCGGGCTTGAGCTTGATCGTCCACGTCGTCTCGCCTTTGAACGGGACGCCCGTCTTCTTGTTGATGCCCGGTCCCATCAGATGGAAGTTGTGGATCGACGCCTTGTCCTCGACCTTGATCTTGTACGTGCCGGCCTTGATCGCCTTCAGGTCCTTGCCCGCCTTCTCGACGTCGATCGAGAAGCCGGGCCCGACCTCACCCTTAAGCGTGACGGCGCTCGGCGTGGCGTAAGCCGGAACTGCAATCAATGCGGCCGCGACGGCCGCCACAAGTAGCGCTTTGAACATGAAATGCCCCCTCGCTTGGTGTATGGGAGTCCATACGCGAGGGGGCATAGAGCGGTTTGTTCGCCGCGTTCAGCGCTACGTGACCTTGAAAGAGCCCTTCATGATCGACGCGTGCGGATCGCAGATGTACTTGTACGTCCCCTTCTTCAGCGTGACCGTCCAGTTGAACGTCCCCTTCGCGCCGACGCTGGTCTTCTTGTTCAGACCGGGGCCGGTGAGGTGGAAGTTGTGAATGTTGGACAGGTCCTTGATCACGATCTTGTACTTGCCGGCCTTCAGGCTCGTGGCCTTCGCCGTGCCCTTCTTCAACGAGATCGTGAAGCCGGGCCCGTCGACGCCCGTCAGCGTCGGCGTCGCGGCCGAGGCCGAGGCGACGACGACGAGTGCGGCAGCGAGCAGCGTCACGAGTGCGAGTCGAGTGCGAAACATGCTTCTCCTTTGCGTGGTTCAGACCCCTTCCGCCATGGTAGCCGCGGTCCGAATCGCAGCGACGACGGTGTCGGCGCGGCCCTCGAACAGCAGGTCGAGGAAGCGACCGCCGCCCATGAGGCCGACGCGGCGGCGCAGCAGGGTGACGAGGCGAGCCTGCGTCAGGCCGGCCGCACGCGCCGCCGCAACTGCCTGCCGCACGCCCGTCGGCACCTTGCCGCCCGGCCCGAACTGCCATGCCGGATACAGCCACTCGTTGCCGCTCTCCGACCACTCGCCGTACAGCTCGCCCGCATCGCGTAGCCGTGCGATCTCCCGCGCGTCGACTCGCAGTCGCGAGGCCAGCCAGGACGCCGGCAGCGGTGTCGTCAGCGTCTCGTGCATCACCACTCCTTCACAGGTCGAAGAACGAAGCCGAGCAGAGCGAGGATGAGCAGCGCCGCGAAGACTGCGCCGATGATGAGCCGGCGGCGCATCACGCAGACGCAGTCGCCGCCGCCGACTCGAGAGCCGGGACGTAGATCGGGTCGTAGCCGCAGAGCTTCCCGAGCGGCGAGCCGAGGGCCAGCGCGACACGCTGCAGCATCGCCGGCGGGAAGGGGAGCTGGACGGTGTCGAAATGCGCGTTCGCGATCACGGCCAGCCGCAGCGGGTTTGGCATGCCCTTGCGGTTCGTCTTACCGTCGGTCGCGAGCGCGAACATCGTCTCGAGCAATGACTCGAACTGCAGCGCCGGGCGCACCTCACACACGAAGTGCGCCTCGTCGTCACCCGCGTTCCAGAACTTGTGCGGCGTGCCGGCAGGAACCGTGATGCGCTGGCCCGGCCCCGCGACGAGCTTCTTGCGGCCGATCTTGAAGCCGACGGAGCCGCGCAGAACCTCGAAGCGCTCCTCCTGGCTCGGATGGACGTGCGCTGCCGCGACGAAGCCGTTGGGCTGCACGAACGTCTCGATGACGACCGCCTGGCCGCCGGTCTCGCGCGACGTCTTGCGGAAGACGAGGCGCTCGCCGGTGATTGGGTTCTCGATGGTGTCTCCTGCGCGAATCATGTGCTCTCCTTTTCGGGGGGTGTTGTCGGGAGCACCGTCGCGCCGGCCGCTTAAAATTCACTTGGCGTCTGGTTAAGAGGGGGTAGAACACCACGGAATTCCGGATTCTTGGGCCGGTCGAGGCCGTCGCCGAAGACCGGCCGCTCTCACTCGGAGGCCCCAAGCAACGGGCGCTCTTGGCCCTCTTGCTCCTCCGGCGGAACGAGGTCGTCGCACGCGAGGCGCTGGTGGATGCCCTCTGGGGAGCCGCGCCGCCCCGCTCGGCCGTGCAGTCCCTCCAGGTGTACGTCCATGGCCTGCGTCAGGCGGTCGGCAGCGATCGGATCGAGACCCACGGCACCGGCTACCGACTGCCCGTCGGTTCCGGTGAGCTCGACTACGAGCGCTTCGTGGGCCTCGTCGCCGCAGGGTCGCGGGCACTCGAAGCGGGAGACGCGCTGGACGCCGCGCACCTCGTCGCCGCCGCGCTCGAGCTCTGGCGAGGCTCGGCGCTGGCCGACCTCGGCGGGGAGCCGGTGGCGGACGTCGAGGCGCCGCGGCTCGAGGAGCACCGCCTTGCCGCGCGCGAGCTGCTGAATGACGCGGAGCTGGCGCTCGGTCGGCACGAGGCACTCATCCCTGAGCTCGAAAGAGTCATCGCCTCAGAGCCCTACCGCGAACGGCTGCGCGTCCAGCATGTCCTCGCGCTCTACCGCGCAGGCCGTCAGAAGGACGCACTCGACGCTCACCGTGCAGCTCGGAAGGCGCTGGTCGAAGAGCTGGGCGTCGACCCGGGACCGGAGCTGCAGGAGCTCGAGCGCGCAATCCTGCGCCACGATCCCACGCTCGCACCCCCCGAGCGACCGGCGGCGCCGCGCGTCAGGTTGCCGACGCCGCCGACGTCGCTCGTCGGTCGGGGCCTCGAGGTCGCAGCAGCGACGGCGCTGCTGCGCAGCGAGGGCGTGCGCCTGCTCACGTTGACAGGCCCCGGGGGCACGGGCAAGACGAGGCTCGCGTTGGCCGTCGCGGCCGAGCTCGGGCCGCAGCTTCCACACGGGGCCGTCTTCGTCGACCTCGCACCCGTGCGCGATCCGGGGCTGCTCGCGCCGACCATCGCCCACGCCCTCGACGTCGCCGAGGGTGCATCCGCCGAAGAGTCGCTGCAGGAGTACCTGCGCGAACGGCGACTCCTACTCCTGCTCGACAACCTCGAGCAGCTCGTCCCGAACACGGATCTCGTCGCGCGCCTGCTGGCGTCGGCACCGCGATTGCTCGTCCTGGCGACGAGCCGCACGCCGCTACGTCTCGCCGCCGAGCACGAGTACCCGGTACCGGCGCTGGCGGTGCCAGACGACGAAGACGGTGCGACCTTCGAAGAGCTGGCCGCGAACGATGCGGTGCGGCTGTTCGTCGCACGCGCACGCGCCGTCGACCCGGGCTTCGAGCTCGACGACGCGGCCGCTTTTGCGGTCGCCCACATCTGCGAGCGCCTCGACGGCCTGCCACTCGCGATCGAGCTTGCCGCGGCGCGGTCGAAGCTGTTCCCGCCGGAGGCGATGAGCAGCCGGCTCGAACGCCGCCTCGAGCTGCTGACGGGCGGGCCGCACGACGTGCCGGCGCGGCAGCAGACGCTCCGCTCGACACTCGAGTGGAGCTACGAGCTCCTCGACACCGGACAGCGGATGGTGTTCGCGCGACTGAGCGCCTTCGCCGGCAGCTGGACCGTCGAAGCCGCGACGGCAGTGTGCGGCGACGACGCCGTCGACGTTATCGACGCACTTGCCCGGCTCGTCGACGACAACCTCGTCCGGCGGTTGGAGCGCGGACCCGAGCCGCGCTTCGCGATGCTCGAGACGATCTCCGAGTATGCCCGCGAGCAGCTCGACGCCGCGGGCGAGAAGGACATGGTCGGCCGCCGGCACGCGGAGTACGTGCTGTCCCTCGCTTCGGATGCGGCGGACGAACTGCTGAAGGGAGATCCAGAAACGTTCGTGCGCTTCGACGCCGACTACGAGAACCTGCGCGCGGCGCTCCGCTGGTTCGCCGATACGGGGGACCTCGTCTCCGAAGTGCGCCTACTCGACACCGTGTGGAACTTCCTCAACGTGCGCGGACACCTGAGCGAGACGCGGGCGCTGCTCGAATCGATCATCGAGCGCGGCACGGACGCACCGCCCGAGACGCGTGCCCCGGCACTGATTCACTGCGGTGCCTTCTCATTCCGGCAGGGCGACCTCGTCCGGGGCAAGCAGGTGACCGAGGAAGCGCTCGCGCTGTTCCGCGAGCTCGGCGACCTCAACGGAGTCGGCCGCTGCATCGGCACGCTCGGCAACCTTGCCGTGGGCGAGGGCGACCTCGACCATGGAATCGAGCTGTACGAAGAAGCCGCCGCGCTCGCGCGCGAGGCCGACAACCGCAGCCGCCTGGGGATCATCCTCGCGAACCTCGGGTCGATCGCCGGCCAGCGGGACGAGCATGAAGCGTCCGCCGGTTATGCGCGCGAGGCTGCCGCGCTTCAACGCGAGCTCGGCGAGACCGACACGCTGGCCGTGTCACTGCACAACCTTGGTCGCGCCGAACTCGCACTGGCGCATCCGCAGGAAGCGGGGACGGCATTGGCCGAGAGCCTCGCGCTCGCGCGCGAGCTCGGCTACCAGGAGGTGCTCGCTTACGACCTGAGCGGCCTCGCGGAGCTCGCCTTGCTCGAGGACCGGCACGAGCACGCGGCCGAGCTGCTCGGCGCGTCGGAGGAGCTGTTCCGTGAGCTGGGGGTCGGCATCGAGCAAAGCGAAGCAAGGGCGCAGGAACGGATGCGAACGTCGCTCTATGCGACGCTCGGCGATGAGCGTGCGGACGAGCTCCGAGCGCGAGGCGTGGCCTTGTCGGTGGACGAGCTCGTCGACGCCTGGCCGGCGCTCAGCCGCTAGTTGTCGGCGTCGAAGAGCTCCGCTTCGAGCTCGTCCCGCTCCGCGCCGTCGCGATCCTTCTGATCGCGGCGCTGCTCGAAGGTGACGGCGATCTTGTTGATGCGTGAGCCCTCGACCTCGAGCACGTCGAAGCGCAGGCCGTCGTGCGAGATGTCGTCGCCGACCTCCGGCTGACGGCCGAGCAGGCCGAACACGAACCCGGCGACCGTGTGGTAGTCCTCGGCCGGCAGGTCGGTGCGGAAGCGCTCGTTGAAGTCGTCGATCGGGAATGTGCCGTCGATGCGGATCGTGTCGTCGTCCACCTGCTCGACGGACTCGTCGGGCAGGTCGAACTCGTCCTCGATCTCGCCGACGATCTCCTCGAGCAGGTCCTCGAGCGTGACGATCCCCTCCATCTCGCCGTACTCGTCGACGACGATCGCCATGTGCTGGTTCGTGCGGCGGAACTCCGCGAGTAGCGCGGCGAGATCCTTCGTCTCGGGGACGATGTGCGCCGGCCGGACGATCTCGTCGATCTTCACCTCGTGCATGCCGCGCTCGCGCAGCGCCGAGAAGAGATCGCGGACGTGCAGGATGCCGACGACGTCGTCGAGCGACTCGCGGTAGACCGGATAACGGGTGTAGGGCGAATCCATCACCGCCTCGAGGGCCTGTTCCGGCGGAAGGTGGATCGACAGCGCGACGACTTCCGGACGCGGGACCATCACGTCGGAGGCCTCCTTGTCGGCGAAGTCGAAGACCTTGTAGAGCATCTCCTGCTCCTGCTCCTCGATCTCGCCGTGGCGCGTCGACTGCGACACGACGATGCGCAGCTCGGCCTCGGAGAGGACATCGTCTTCGGCGCCGGGCGGCTGCAGGCCGAGCCCGCGGAGCACAACCTCCGTCGAACGTTGCAGGAACCAGATGAGCGGTCTCAGCACGATGAAGAAGCCGCGCACCGGCGCGGATACGAACAGCGCCGTTCCCTCGGAATGCCCGAGCGCTATCCCCTTCGGCACGAGCTCGCCGATCACGACGTGCAGGAACGTCAGCACGAGGTACGCGATCAGCACGGCGACGACGGTCGCCATCACATTGCCGAGCGCATCCGCGAGCGCCTGCTCGCCGAGCGCACCGATACCGAGCGACGTGAGGGTGACGCCCAGCTGCATCGCGGCGATGAAGCGCGGCGGGTCCGCGGTGATGCGCAGCACGTCGCGCGCGCGCCGGTTGCCCGCGTGATGCAGCTCGATGATGCGCGTGCGGCGCGCCGTGACGAGGCCGTACTCGGCCGCCACGAAGAAGGCGTTCAGCAGGATGAGAACGCCGACCGCTATGAGCTCGAAGAGGAGCGTCACGCCCCGACCCCGTGGGCGTTGGTACTAGGAGGGATGTCTTCGTCCAACTACGGTCCAGTATAGGTAACGGTCCCGTCGGCCTCGGACCGCGCTGCGCCGCCTTCCCGCACGAGGCGTTCCAGATGGGAAAGCGTCTCGGCTACGGCGAATCGCCGCTCCGTCGGGCCGAGCTCCGTGCCGAAAAGGGACACGGAAATTTGGTACGGGGTCTGACCCCTGCCTTTTAGGGCACGTTGGGTTTGGTCGAGGCGCCGTCGGTGGTGGTCGATGAGCTCGCCGGCGCGCTCGGCCGGGTTCTTGATCGGGTCGCCGTGTCCGGGATAGACGATGCGCGGCGCGAGCTCGATCGTGCGCTCGAGCGACGCGAGATAGTCGCCGAGCGGATCGGGCCGGCTCTCGGGGTACAGGCCGATCGCTGGCGAGATTCGCTGCAGCAGATGATCGCCGGCGATCAGCACACCGTCGCGGAGGAAGCCGAGATGTCCGTCCGCGTGGCCGGGCAGCTCGACGACGTCCCAGCCGGCGAGCGTGCTCCCCTCATAGAGCAGGTTCGGATCCAGGGCATACCGGATGAAGGCTGCGAAAGCATGGCCTTGCTCGATCAGCTCGGCGGCACTGTCGCGCGGGACACCGTGACGCGTGAACCAGGCGGCCATCCGCTCAGGCCAGTCCTGGCTTCCCCACACCCGCTCGCACTGCGCGTAGTCGAGACCGCCCTGGTACACCGGCGCACCCGTGGCGGCGGCCGCAGCCGCGGCGCCGCCGACG
>VAXO01000021.1 GCA_005888435.1 Actinomycetota bacterium
GGCGAAGATGAACGCGCCCCGGACCGGGTGGCCGTCGACGGAGATCACCCGCCAGTAGACGAGGTACCAGCCCTCGCCGACGCGCTTCAGGGGAACGACAAGCGTCTTCGGGTCGGCGGCCGAGCGCCGCGGCGAGCCCGCCGTCTGCTGCTCCCCCGCGGCATTCGTCACGGAGATCGCCGCGAAGCGCGGCTCAACGGCCTCCGTATACGTCAACTGCACCACCGGCGGCGGCTGATTGAGCACAACGTTCGCCCGGGGCACCGTTCGAACGAGCCCCGCGTGCGCCCAGGCGGCCGCGGGCAGCGCCAGCGCACCCGTGGCCGCGACTAGGACGAGCGTCGTGCGCAGGCGCAAGGTCACGCGACCGCGCGCCTCCCGCCCCCTGTGAAGAGCCCGATCACCGCGACGACGAGCGCGAGCACGCCGACGACGAGCGCGACGATCGCGAGGGTGCTCCCGCCGCCGCCGAGCGACGACTTGAACTCGACCTGCGGCGCCGGCGCATCGGACGACTCCGGCCCCGACCAGTCGACGACGCTCCCGTCGGAGTACGTCTGCCGCACCTTGAACGAGTACGTCTTCGCCGAGTCGGCGGATGCGAGAAACTGGAAGACCGCGTCTTCCTCGGTCGGGGTGTGCCCGCCCGACCAGGACACCCGCTCGATCTTCGTCTCCTCGCCCGAGCCGGTCGACCTGACACTGCGCGTCCAGCCGGCCGACGGCACGAACGAGTCGATCGCGAAGCCGTCGGGCGGCGTCAGCTCCACCTTCGACGTGGTCGCGTTCTCCTTCTCCGTCGGCACGGCGAGCGTGAAGAGCTGGCCGTGCTTGGACAGCGCGACGGCCGGGCTCACCTCCGCGTGTGCAAACGCGGATGCGGCCAAGATGAGCGCGCCGCCGAGAGCGGCGACGAAAACGCCGATGCGAAACACCTGTTTCTCCTTTCGTTGCCGGGTCAGGTGGCGGCAACGGGCGGCGCACGCGCCGAAGCAGCGCGGCCATGCGCCGCGATGCGAACCGCCGTCGCCTCGCCGAACGACGGCGTGGCGGCGAACATGAGGGCGGGCAGCTCCGCCGCGAGGCGCGCGAACGTGCGGCGCATCCAGCCGGCGACGTGGCTCGCGGCGGCGATCACCGCCGCGGCGACGAACGAGAGACCCGTTTCGAACGGGATCAGTTCGCGATGTACCGGACCGACGAGGCAATGGAGCCCGTGCCAGCCCAGCCCGGCGCGCCAGTGCAGGTACGCCTCGAACATGCCGCCGGCGAAGCACGTCGCCACCGTCAGCCAGGCCGCGAGCGCGCACGTGCGCGCGACAGCGAACCGCCGTGCGTCGCGCCGCTCGATCAGCGCGCGCTCGCGGACCGCAACCGCAACGAGCCAGCACACCGTGACGGCGAGGACGGCGCAGATGCCCAACGCAACGAGCGCCGCCACCGGCACTGCCGACCCGCCCGCCTGATGCCGAAGGAAGCGCGCCGACGGGTTCGGCAGCGCGGCGTACGCGAGCGTCCGCGCGAGCAGGACGACGAGAACGATTGCGCCGGCGCGGATCACCGTACGTTGAGGGTAAAGGGAGCCGTCAGCACGCGGCCGTCCAACTTCGTCTGCAGGAACAGCCTCCATGTGCCGCTGCGCGGGAGGAGCACGCCGACGCGCAGCACGCCCGGCTTCGTCTGCGTCCCGACGACCCGCGAGCCGCCGAAGACGGACGTGCAGCCGCTCGTCTTCGCCGAGCAGACGTGCGTGTGGAAGTAGTCGAGCGTCCCGGCGCGGAAGAAGATCGCGTGGGCGAGCGCGCCGAACCACGGCGTGAAAGTCGCCGGGGAACCGTCGGGCCGCGTCACGCGCAGCGACATGAAGTTCGCCTGGATCGCGCGCAGCTTCGGCTTCCCCTGGAGCGCAAAGCGGTAGCCCCCGACGTTCACGACCGGCTTGAACCGCGGCAGGGCGTCATGGGGCGCTTTGCCCGGGACCGTGATCCAACGGATGAGCTGGAAGTTCCGCAGCGGCCCGCTCAACGCGGGATATGCGTCGACGACGACCTTGTAGCGGCCCGGAGTCGGAAACGTGACGGTCTGCCGAAACATCCCGTCAGGCTGCGGCTTGGGGTGGTGGTGGATGATCGTGCCCAGGTCGCTGCGCACGATGATCAGGTGCACGCCGGTGTGCGGCCCGCTGCCCGTCCGGTAGTTCGTCAGCGGCGCGCCCGACGGCTGGTCGATGCGGAACGAGACCGTCGTGGGCTTCCCGGCGCTCACCTGTGCCGGCGACCAGCCGGCGAGCTGGTACGTCCGGGCCGCGCCAACCGTGATCTGCGGCGGAGCCGAGGAGCCGCAGCCGGCAACCACGACCGCGAGGAGAACGGCGAGCGCCGCAATTCTCACGCGGCCATTGAAGCAGCGGCACCGCCGGAGCCGCCTGATTGAATGACGCCGTGGTCCGACGCAATACGTTGTTGCTCGCGGCCACGATGGCGGTGAACTCCGCCGTGCTGCAGCTGGTCGCGGCGGTCTCCTCGCTCACGTTCGTGCTCGTGACCGGCGTGCGAGGGCTCCTGGGGCTCGGGCCGGCGATCTTCCTCACTGCATCAGCGCTTACGTCGATGCCCGCCGGACGGATGATGGACCGGTTCGGGCGCAAGCCAGTGATGAGTTTCGGCTTCGTCGTCGGCGCCGCCGGCTGCGCGCTGACCGCGCTCGCGACGCGCACGGACTCGACGCCGGCCGTGATCGCCGGCTTCGCGCTGATCGGCGCCGCCAGCGCGGTGTCGCTGCTGATCCGGACGGCCGCAGGGGACATGTATCCGGCGGCCCGCCGCGCCCGCGGCATCTCGTACGTCCTCTTCGGCAGCGTCTTCGGCGCGATCCTCGGGCCGACCGTGTTCGGCCCGATGTTCGCCGGCAAGGACGTGGAGGCCGACGCCCTGACCGTGCCGTGGCTCGTGGCCGGCGGGATCTCGCTCGTGGCGCTCGCGATCGTCCAGCTCGTCCGCCCGGACCCGAAGAAGATCGCGGAGATGATCGGGGCGCATGACGAGACGGAGACGGCGGGGCCCGCCGCGCCGCTGCGGGAGATCGTGCGGCGGCCGGGAGTCATTCCTGCGATGCTCGCCGCGTTCGCGAGCTTCGGCGTGATGGTGTCGGTGATGAACCTGTCCGGCTACGTCGTCGTCGAGCACCATCACCACCATCAGGACTCGGTCTTCCCGATCATCGGTGCGCACGTGTTCGGCATGTATGCGCTCGTGCTCGTGATCGGCGCGATGATCGACCGCGTCGGGAGAACGCCGGCGCTCGAGGCGGGGCTGGTGGTGATGGCCGTTTCGACGATCGGGCTGATGTGGGTCGCCGGCGTCTTCGGAACGGCCGTGCTCCTGCTCGGGCTCGGCGTCGGCTGGAACATCTCCTTCGTCGCAGCGACGGCGCAGATGGCCGACCGGACGAGCCCGGCGGAACGTGGACGGTTGCTGGGCTTCAACGACCAGCTTGCGGGATTCTTCGCCGCGGGCCTCGCGCTGCTCGGCGGCTACGCGCTCGACGCGATCGGCGTCGCGGCGCTCGCGATCGGCGCGACCGTCATCGTCGTGTCGCCGATCGTGCTGATCGCACGCCCGAGCACCGGGTCTGCGGTCCAGGAGCCTGTGTGAAGCGCGCACATAGTGCTGTGGTGCTAGTCGGTGCGCTCCTCGTGCTCGTGCCGGCGGCGGCCGACGCGGGGCCCTACGCGCCGTACCGGCACTTCGTCTCGCGGCCGGACCTGAGGCCGCCGCGCGTGAAGATGCTCGTGCGGACGCGCTACGCCTCGCCGGGCTTTCTCTTCATCGCGCCGAAGAAGAAGGTCGAACAGGGTGGCCCGCTGATCCTCGACAACCGCGGACGCGTCATCTTGTTCATGCCCGTCGACCGGCGCGGCGTCACCGACTTCCGCGTGCAGCATTACCGCGGCAAGCGAGTGCTGACGTGGTGGCGCGGCAAGTCGGCGGACAACAAGCGGCTCGGCCGCTATTCCATCTACGACAACTCGTACCGTCTGGTCACGTACGTCCGTCCGGGGCACGGGCTCTCGGGCGACATGCACGAGTTCAAGATCACGCCGCGCAACACGGCTCTGATGACGCTGTCGCACCGCGTCCGCGTGAAGACGCGAAACGTGCTCGAGGGCGCGTTCCAGGAGGTCGACATCCGCACCGGACGCGTACTGTTCGAGTGGCACAGTGTCGGGCACGTTCAGCTGACCGAGTCGTACTACCACCTGCCGCGCAATCCCGACAAGACGTACGACTACTTCCACATCAACACCATCGAGGTCGACCGCGACGGCAACTTCCTCGTCTCCGCCCGGAACACGCACACGATCTACAAGATCAACCGCAAGACGGGCGCCGTCATGTGGCGGCTGGGCGGCAAGCGGAGCGACTTCGAGCTCGGCAAGGGTGTCACCTTCGCCTGGCAGCACGACGTGCGGCGCCAATCCGACGGGACCGTGACGCTGTTCGACAACGAGGCCGCTCCGAAGATGCGGAAGCAGTCACGCGGTCTCGTCATGCGCGTGGACGAGCGCCACAAGACCGTGACGGTCGTGCACAGCTTCGTTCACACTCCGCCGCTCGTGGCCGTCGACCAGGGAAACATGCAGAAGCTTGCGAACGGGAACTACCTCGTCGGATGGGGACATCAGCCCTACGTGACCGAGTTCGGGCCACATGGCAAGACGCTGCTCGATCTCCGCTTCGGCCGCTCCGGAGTCGACTCGTACCGCGCCTACCGCTTTCCCTGGATCGGCCGGCCGCACAGCAAGCCGACCATCGCCGTCGAAGGAGACACGCTGTACGTGAGCTGGAACGGTGCGACCGAGGTGCGCTCGTGGCAGCTGCTCGGCGGGGCGGACAAGAAGAAGCTGCGTCCGCTGCTGGCGGTGCCGAAGACGGGGTTCGAAGCGGCCATCCCGCTGCCGGCGGACGTTCCCTGGGTCGCGGTGCGCGCGCTCGACCGCCTCGGCCGCTCGCTCGCCCGGTCGGCGCCGGTGGGACGCGCATGAAGCGGCTCGCCGTCTTCGCAGCGCTGGCGCTCGTCCTTGCGGGCTGCAGCGACAGCAGCTCCAACAAGCCGGCCACGGCGAAGGCAGCTGCGCAAAAAGGGCCGCCGCCGGGACCGACACAGCACTTCCGCTCGCGACCCGACCTACACCCACCGGTCGTCAAGATCGACGTCGCCGCGCACGACACGGCGCCCGGCTACATCTTCCTCGCGCCGAAGATGGCCGTCGTCCAGGCCGGGCCGATGATCATGGACAACCGCGGCCAGCTCGTCTGGTTCCACCCGCTCAAGTTCACGAAGGGCGTGACGGACTTCCGCGCGCAGCGCTACCGGGGCAAGCCGGTGCTGACGTGGTGGCGCGGACGCCTGTCGAACGTAGGCGTCGGCGACGGGTGGTACGTCCTCTACAACGACTCGTATCAGCCGATCGCCGAGGCGCGGCCCGGCAAAGGGCTCGTCGGCGACGTGCACGAGTTCCGGCTGACCTCCCACGACACCGCGCTGATGACCATCTACCACCGACGCCACGTCGACCTCACGTCGATCGGCGGGCCGAAGGACGGGCTGATCTGGGACGGCATCGTCCAGGAGGTCGACATCCCCAGCGGACGCGTCCTGTTCGAGTGGCACAGCTATCCGCAAGTCGGAATCAAGGAGTCGTACTCGAACCCGCCCAAGAAGCAGCTCGGCACCAAGCCGTTTCCGTACGACTACATCCACGTCAACTCGATCGACGAGGAGCGCAACGGCAACCTCCTGATCTCGGGACGAAACACCCATGCGGTGTACGAGGTCAGCCGCAAGACGGGCAAGATCCTCTGGCGGCTCGGCGGGAAGAAGAGCACGTTCAAACTCGCTTCGGGCGTGCCGTTTGCGTGGCAGCACGACGTGCGCCGCCAGCCGGACGGGACGATCACGATGTTCGACAACGGCGCAGCGCCGCCGGTGCACAAGGAGACGCGCATCCTGGTGCTCCGGCTCGACGAGCAGAGCAAGAGCGCGACGCTCGCCCGCAGCTATCACCATCCGAAGAAGCTGCTGTCGCCGTTCGAGGGCAACGCGCAGTTCCTCCCTGACGGCCACGTCTTCGTCGGCTGGGGCGGCTGGCCGTACATCAGCGAGTTCAGCAAGAACGGGAAGGTGCTGTTCGACGCGTACTTCGGCCACGGGAAGAAGCCTGGCGAGGATGCCGACACGTATCGCGCGTACCGCTTCGCCTGGCGCGGGCATCCGAAGGATGTGCCGGCGATCGCGATCGCGAACGGGAAGGTCTACGTGAGCTGGAACGGAGCCACGGATGTGACGCGGTGGCAGGTGCTTGCCGGCAACGCGAACGACGACCTAGCGGCCGGCCCCGCCGCGCCCAAGTCGGGCTTCGAGACTGCGATCCAACTCCCGGCCGACGGCAAGTACGTCGCCGTCCAGGCACTCGGCGCGAACGGCAAGGTCCTCGGCGTGTCGAAGACGCTGACGCGCTAGCCGGGGTCTGACCCCCGTGGGGGTCTGACCCCAACCTTTGGCAAGAGTGACTCGCGCGAACTGCTGGGGTCAGACCCCTTCGGGGTCAGACCCCTAGACGGCGCGGGCGATTCGGAGCTTCGCGAGCTCGCGGTCGCGCTCCTCGAGGATCTCTTCGAGGCGGGCGATCTTCATCCGGAGCGTCTCGGTCGTCGTGACCATCTCGATGAACGCGCGCTGGCGCTCCTTCAGCAGCGCTTCGATACTGAGTAGCTTCTCGTCGGAGCTCATGAGGGCCGGCGGCTCCGGCTTCGGCGCGGGCGTCAGGTGCAGCAGCCGCGTCTCGGGCTGCGGCGCAGACGTAGGCGTGTCGAGGTTCGCGACCTGCTCGGCAACCTCGCGGGCGAGCTGCCGCTCCAGGTCGGGCACGGGCGGCGGCGGAAGCAGGTCGGGCACAGGCGGGAGGTTCGCGACTCGCTCGGCGAGCTCGCGCACCATTTTGACCGGGTCGAGCGCGGCCTCCGGCTCGGGCTCAGGTTTCGCAACCGCTGACGAGCCCTGGATGTCGAGCACCTGCTCGGCGATCGCGCGCGCGAGCGCGAGCCACGACGTCCGGCCCTGCTCGATCAGGATCTCGCCCAGGCGCCGGCCCGAGCGCTCCTGCTCTGCGAGCGCGGCTTCGAGGTCGATCTCGGAGATTTCCCCTTTTTCGACCAGGATTTGGCCAATCGGACGCCGCCGCATGGCCTCTTTTATCGGCAGCTAGGCGCTCAGACTGAACGGCGGATATTCGTCCGTCACGAGCACGAACGCGTACGCGATGACGCGCGTCCACCAGCGAAAGACGCCTTCGACGAAGTCGAAGAGGCCGCGGGGGTAGCGGCCCGTGAAGAGAATCGCGAACCAGGCGATCACGACGCAGACGACGGCGGCGATCGTGAGGAACAAGAGGACGATGAAGTGCGGGATCGCCAGGAGCCACTTCACGAGCGGCAGCCAGCGCGTCAACCCTTCCCGTGCATCCGGATACGGGAAGTCGAGCCGCACCGACTGTTCCTCGTCGGTCGACGGGTAGGTGTCGTCCATGAGGGCGAGGTAGACGCCGACCCGGGCCGAGAACCGCATCAGCTGCTGGTTCCAGTCGAACCACCAGCGCGGGTACTTCTGACGAAAGAGGATCATCAGCAGCGGCGCGAAGACGAGGGTGCCGCCCGCCCCTGCGGCGAACGTCCACGAGTAATGACCGGCGTGCGAGGTGTACGAATTCCCGCCGTCGACGGCGCTGAGCACGATCACGATCGGGATGGCGGCGAAGATCCGGAAGAACGTCGTGGCGCGGTTCAGGTCGCGATCCGGATACGCGACCGAGAACTGGACCGGGTAGCCGCTGGCAGGCGTTGGCGCTTCGATCATCGCGCCATTCTTACGCCTCCGGCCGCAACCGCAAAATCGCCGGCGCCGTGGCCGTCCGTCATGTCGCGAAGTCTCGCAAGTGGGCGAGCTCCAGAAGGGCTCGCGCGGCGCGAGCCGCGACGAGCTCTTCCCGCGCCCGTATGACAGCCACGCGCACGGCAGAGGTTTTCGTCGACACGTCGGCGTCAGGCGTTGGATTGCTGTTCCGCTCGGGATCGAGATCGACGCCGAGGAAACCGAGCCGGGAACACACGTCGGCGCGCACGCGCGAGGAGTGCTCGCCGATGCCGGCGGTGAAGACGAGCGCGTCGAGGCCGTCGAGCGCGACGGCCATCGCGGCCACTGCCCCGGCGACTCTGTAGGCGAACACGTCCAGCGCGAGCCTCGCCTCGACGGCATCCGACCGCTCGAGCTCCGCGACGTCACCCGAACGGCCGGACAGCCCGAGCAGCCCACTGCGATGCTCGATCGCATCGTCGAGTTCGCCAAGCTCGACCCCGCGTCGGAGCAGATAGAGGATCGCGCCGGGGTCGACGCTGCCGGGACGCGTCGCCATCGGCACGCCCTCGAGCGGTGTGAACCCCATCGTCGTGTCGATCGAGCGCCCGTCGCGAACTGCAGTGACGGAGCAGCCGCCGCCCAGGTGGCAGACGACGAGCCGCTTCACCCCAAGGCGCTCGCTCGCCCACTGCACGGAGAGCCCGTGGAAACCGTAGCGGCGGATATCGCGGCGCCATTCCGCAGGAAGCGCGTACGTTGCCGCGACGTCCGGAATCGTCGCGTGGAACGCCGTGTCGAACACGGCGACGTGAGGAATGTCAGGCAGCGCTCGCCGCGCCGCGGCGATCGCTTCGACCGCCGGCCGGTTGTGGAGCGGCGCAAGCTCCACCAGTTGCTCGAGCCGAGCCTGAAGCGAATCGTCGATGAGAGTCGGCTCGCGTAGCTCGCCCCCGTGAACAACGCGATGCGCAACGGCCTCGACACCGCCGGGAATCGAGTCGAGCGACTCGACGGCGCGGCTTTCCTCGCCGTCGACAATGTGGAGCTTCAGGCTCGTCGAGCCCGCGTTGACAACGAGGACCGTCAGCCGGGCCAGGTCCAGTCGCGAATCTCCGGCGGATCCTCGCCGTGCTCGCGCCCGTACGCCCGCGCCCAGAGGCGGCTGTCGATCATGTCCTGGCGGAGATGGTCGGCCGTGCCGGCGAGGTGCGGCAGGCGGTCGATGACGTCGATCACCAGATGGAACCGGTCGAGGTCATTGAGCATGACCATGTCGAACGGCGTCGTGGTCGTCCCCTCTTCCTTGTAGCCGCGGACGTGGAGGTTGCCGTGGTTCGTGCGCCGGTACGTCAGGCGATGGATCAGCCACGGGTAGCCGTGGTAGGCGAACACGACCGGGCGATCGACGGTGAAGAGCGAGTCGAACTCCTTGTCGGAGAGACCGTGAGGATGCTGCGTGTCGGGCTGCATGCGCATCAGGTCGACGACGTTCACGACGCGTAGCCTCAGGTCGGGCAGCCGCGCACGCAGAATCGCGGCAGCCGCGAGAGTCTCGAGGGTCGGCACGTCGCCGCAGCAGCCCAGCACGACGTCGGGCTCTGCGTCCTCGTCGTTCGAAGCCCACTCCCAGATGCCAATGCCGCGCGTGCAATGCGCGATCGCGTCGGGCATCGACAGGTACTGCAGCGCGGGCTGTTTGCCGGCGACGATCACGTTGACGTAGTCGCGGCTGCGGAGACAGTGGTCGGCGACGGAGAGCAGCGTGTTCGCGTCTGGCGGCAGATACACGCGGATGATCTCCGCCTTCTTGTTGACGACGTGGTCGATGAAGCCGGGGTCCTGATGCGAGAACCCGTTGTGGTCCTGCCGCCACACGTGTGAGCTGAGGAGGTAGTTCAGCGACGCGATGGGCTGTCGCCACGGAATCGCACGCGTCACCTTCAGCCACTTCGCATGCTGGTTGAACATCGAGCCGATGATGTGGACGAAGGCCTCGTAGCAGTCGAAGAGGCCGTGCCGGCCGGTGAGCAGGTAGCCCTCGAGCCAGCCCTGGCAGAGATGCTCCGACAGCACCTCCATGACACGGCCGTCGGGTGCGAGTGCCTCGTCGGTCGGCTCCATCTCGGCGTCCCACGCGCGCGCCGTCACTTCGAACACGTCGCCCAGCCGGTTCGACGCCGTCTCGTCCGGGCCGAACAGGCGGAAGTTGTCCGGGTTCCGGGAGATCACGTCGCGCAGAAACGTCCCGAACACACGCGTCGACTCCGCCGTGTCGACGCCGGGATGCGTCAAGTCAGCGCCAGGTCGCGGAGGAGCACACCGCCGTTTGCCTGGGGGAGCGCGCTCATGCGCCTGTCCCCCTCGGGGGCGAGCTCGGCGAGCTCCGGGATCAGGCGCCCACTTTCGTCGAACAGCTCTTCGGGACCGTAGCTGCGCATCCAGTCTTCGAGGAGTCGAAGATGATCCGGGTTCGCCCGTACGTCGGTCACCGGCACCTGATGGGATCGCCACGTCCCCTCGACGGGAAGGCCGTCCACCTCTGCCGGGCCAGTCCACCCCTTCGGAGAGCGCAGGACGATCATCGGCCACGTCGGGCGCTCACCAACGCCGTTTGCGCGCGCGCGATGCTGGATCTCGGCGATGCGGTCGAGTGCACGGTCGAGCACTGCGGCGAAGCGGCGGTGCGCGTCGAGGTGGTCGTCCGACGCCTCGATCGTGATGAAGAGCGGCTCGTGTCCGTAGCCGCGCATCAGCGCCGCGAGCTCGTCCTCCGGGATGCGGGCCAGGACCGTCGGGTTGGCGATCTTGTAGCCGTTGAGGTGGAGGATCGGCAGCACGGCGCCGTCGCTCTGCGCATTGAGGAACTTGTTCGCATGCCAGCTCGTCGCGAGCGGCCCTGTCTCGGCCTCGCCGTCCCCGACGACGCACGCGACGAGCAGCTCGGGGTTGTCGAACGCAGCGCCGTACGCGTGCGCGAGCGAGTAGCCGAGCTCACCGCCCTCGTTGATCGACCCGGGTGTCTCCGGCGCGACGTGGCTCGGGATCCCGCCGGGGAACGAGAACTGACGGAAGAGCTCGCGCAGCCCTTCCTCGTCCTCCGTGATGTGCGGATACACCTCGCTGTAGGTCCCGTCGAGATACGCATTCGCGACAAGCCCGGGGCCTCCGTGCCCGGGGCCGGTGACATAGAGCACGTTGAGCGCGCGCTGCCTGATCGCACGGTTGAGGTGCGCGTAGATGAGATTCAGTCCCGGCGTCGTGCCGAAATGGCCGAGCAGACGCGGTTTCACCTGCTCCGCCATGAGCGGTTCTCGGAGCAGCGGGTTGTCGAGCAGGTAGATCTGGCCGACCGACAGGTAATTCGCAGCGCGCCAGTAGGCATCGAGCCGCTCGGCCTCGGTGGCGCCGAGCGTCTCACTCTGCAGCGCTTCGGTCATGCGACCCGAACGCTATGCCTTCCGTTCACCCTCGGCGTCACCTCGTGCGGGTCAGTCCGCACGACGACGCGCTCGCCGCTCAGCGCCTGCGAAAGATCCGGCGGCCGCCCTCTTCGACGACCTCGCCGTCCGCGTCGTCGCCGACTTCCTCGGCCTCGGCGGTCGCCGGAGCGTCGAAGCTTTGCTCCCACGGATCGTCCGCCTCGGGCGGGAGGACGCGGACGTGCCGCGGCGCGTCGGCGGGCTGCTCGGCAGGCTGCTCGTCGTCGTCAGAGCTGCGGCGCCACCAGCGCTTCTTGCCCTCGGATTGCTGCTCTTCTTCCTCCGCCGCCGCCGGCGGCAGCTCCGGCTCGGGCTCGTCCTCGGACTCGGGCTCCGGCTCGGGCTCTGCTTCGCCCGCCGCTTCGTCGTCGCGCGGCACTGCGCCGATGATCGTCATCGCGTCGGAGGGCTCCTGCGCCTCCTCGAATGCAGTCCACCCCAGCGCGTCGTGCTCCTCCGTGTCCTCGGAGCGCTGGCCCTCGACAACCGGATGCACAGGCGCGGCCGCCGCGGAGTGCGCAAAGGTCAGCTCCTCACGACCGGCAGCCCATTCGATCGCGCACACGATCAGCAGCGCGCCTGCCATGGCGAGCAGGATCGTCCACCACGACAGGCTCGCGAGTCCGACCGCGACCGCGACGGCGATCAGGAACGCCACCTCGCCGGCGACGCGCCACACGACGGGCGAGACGCCTTCACGCGATCCGCGCGACCCGTAGCCGTATGCCGGCGGCGAGCCCGGCCAGGTCTGCTGCGTCCATCCGGCCGAGCGCAGCGCGCGCAGGTCGGAGCGCAGCGCCGCGGCGTGGCGGTGGAACGAGTCGACCGCCTCGAGCGTCCGCAGCGCCGCGTCGAGCTGCGCGGCATGGCGGTAAAAAGCGTCGAAGGCAGCGCGGACGCTCTCCTGCTCGTAGCCCTGCTCGGCGAGCGGGAGGTCCTCGGCCCGCGGCAGCGGCTCGCGCGAGGGCGTCTGCGGACTCGGCCAGGCCTCGTTTTCCATCGTTGAATTATGCGTGGAGATCGGTCAGCCCGCAGCTTCGGCGCGCCAGAGGCCCCGGATGGCCCAGATCGCGAAGCCGCCGAGGAGGGCGAAGAGGATGCCGAAGGCGAGCAACGTCTTGTCGGGCGAGCCCGAGATCAGCCCGCGGCCCTCCTCCAGCAACGGCGTGATCGGGTTGACCCGCGCGACTCCGTGCAGCCACCCCTGCAGTAGCCCGAGCGGGACGTACACGGGGGCAAAGAAGAGCAGGATGAAGACCGGCATCTGGATGACCGGGAAGGCTTGCTGCGTTCGCAGCCGCATCGCGACGCCTGCCGACCAGAGCGTGCCGACGATGCTGAGCAGGAAGCCGAGGGTGTACAGCGCGAACAGGTCGACGCCGCCGCCGCCGATCTTCATCTGCGCGGCGAACGCGACGCCCGTCACCACCACAATCACCGTAATCCACCGGACCAGGCCGGCAATCGCGTAGCCGAGCACGATGCCGACCCGGTTCGGAGCCGCGAGCATCAAGCGGCGCATGAAGCCCGACTCCCAGTCGCGTGCGATGCCGAAACCGGTGAACACACCGGAGAACGCGGCCGACTGCAGCAGCACGAACACGAACTGGAACGCGGTGTAGCCGAGCGGGAAGTCGAAGCCCGGCACGTCGCGAATGCGTGACAGGCCGCCGACGAACGCCGTGAAGAAGAACAGCGGGAAGAGCAGCGACGGCAGGAGGAACGACGGGTTCGTGAAGAAGATGTGCGCCTGCCGCCAGGCGACGCCCTTCGCGACGTTGTAGATCTCTCTCACGACCGCGCCATCCGCTGGATCAGCGCATGTGTCGCGAGCACGAAGCCGACGATCGACATCCCGATCGCGACCGCGAAGCCGATCAGGATCGGCTCCCAGTGCCAGTCGTAGATGACGAGCGCGCGCACCGCCTCGATCAGGTACGAGACCGGATTGATCGTCGCAACCCAGCGGAACCAGTCGGTCTCGATCAGGTTCCGCGGGATGTTCATCGACGACAGGAACAGGAACACGAAGAAGACGGGGAACAGCCCCTGCACCGCCTCCGTCGATCCCGTTCGCAGCGCCGCCCAGCAGCCGAACGACGCGAAGGCGAGCGCGATCACCGCCTCGAGCACGAGCAGCAGCAGCGCGCCGCCGACACCGGTCTCGAGATGCACTCCGAACGCGAGCCCCACGGCGAGATAGAACACCGCCTGCACGAGCGCGATCGTGAGCAACCCCCCGAGCTGGCCGAGCAGGAGCACGATCCCGCGCACCGGCGTCAGCGCGAGCCGGTTGAGGAACCCCGTCTGGATGTCGCGCGCGAACTCGACGTTCGCATTCACGGTCGCGAGCAAGGCACCCTGGATGAACGGCACTGCGATCGCGAAGGCGACGATCGAATCGGTCGGGAACCCCGGCAGCCGAGTCTCCGCCTTCAGCCCGCCCGAGTTCACCGCGAAAAGCAGCATCGGGAAGATCAGCGGGAAGACGATGTTGGCCGGCTGGCGCGCGGTGCGCACGACTGCGCGCCGGCCGAGCGTCGCAGCCTGCAGGGCGGCGGTCTGCGTCAAAGGGCCGCCGCCTCTTCCTCCTCCTGCTCCTCCTCTTCGCCCGCGCCCTCGAGGTGGCGTCCGGTCTTGGCCAGGAAGACGTCGTCGAGGGTTGGCTCGTGGATCTGCAGGTTCGAGATGCGAACTTTTTCCGCGTCCAGCGCGCGCACGATCTGCGCGAGGTCGCCGTCGGAGGCGGCGAGCTGCACGGCGACGCTCTCCGGCCCGAACCCCGTCGTCGGGGTGCCGAAGCGCTCCAGCACCGCTGCGACGGCGCCTTTCTGCTCGAGGTCGGCCGGCACCGCTTCGACTGTCGACCTGGAGATCTCCGCCTTCAGCTGCTCCGGGGTGCCCTGGGCGACGATGTGGCCGTGGTCGATGATCCCGACCCGGTCGGCGAGCACGTCTGCCTCCTCGAGGTACTGCGTCGTGAGGAAGACCGTCACGCCGTCCTCTTTGGCGAGGCGCCCGACCTCCTGCCACAGAGCCGTCCGGCTCTGGATGTCGAGGCCGGTCGTCGGCTCGTCGAGAAAGAGGATGCGCGGACGGTGGACGAGCGCCAGGGCGAGGTCGAGCCGGCGCTTCATGCCTCCCGAATAACCGCGGATCTTGCGATCGGCCGCCTCTGTCAGGCCGACGCGCGTCAGCAGCTCGTTGCTGCGGCGCTTGCGTTCCTCGCCGGTGATCCCGTGCATCGTCGCCTGCAGGCGCAGATGCTCGCGCCCGGTCAGATACGGGTCGAGCGCGGCCTCCTGGAGCGCAGCCCCGATCGCCTTTCGCACCTGTGGTCCTTCCTCGACGACGTCGTAACCGGCCACCGTCGCAGTGCCGGCGGTCGGCGGCAGCAGCGTCGTGAGCATGTGCACGGTCGTCGACTTGCCGGCGCCGTTCGGTCCGAGAAAACCGAAGATCTCGCCCGGATCGACGTGCAGGTCGATGCCGTCCACGGCGCGCGGGCCTTTCTTGAAGTCACGGACGAGGCCGTGCGCTTCGATGCTGTTCTCGCGGGGGGTCAACACCCCCCGAGGCTACAGATGCGCGGTTTCGCGGCGGAGCACGGAGGCAACCGCCGTCAATGCGACGCGAGTCTCGTCGAGCTCGGGCTCGCGCGTTGTGATGCGCTGCAAGCCGAGACCGGGCAGCAACACGACGCGGGCCAGGCGGCGTGAGCCCTGCACCAGCAGCCAGAGCTCCATCGTCAGCGCAAGCGCGAGCACGGAGACGACAAGCGGCGTGAACGCGGTCGCGGGCAGCGGCCAGAACCGGCCGCCGAAAACCGCCACCGGCATCAGCAGCGCGGCGAAATTCGTGCCGCAGCGGAGCGAGAAGCGCGACGGACGCGCGACGCCGCTCCAGGTGTCGAGGAGGCGGCGCTCTTCCGCGGCAGCGATCGAGCGGTGCTCCGCGCCGTGGAGGTAGAGCGTGCGCCCGCGCAGCAGCCACGCGAGCAGCGCGAAGGTCGTGAGGCCGCCGGCGATCAATCCGAACCAATGTGGGGTGAAGACGAGTGCGAGCGGCGCGAGGATCGCGACGATCAGGAAGATGCGCTCGCGTCCCCGTGCGACTCCGGTGCGCTTGAAGAGCGGTGAGAGCGAGGCGGCGAGGCGCACTAGCCCGCGCGCGAACGGCACGGCACGGAGCGCGCGCGGCGCCTGCGGCATCGCACCCTCCTTGAGGCTGCCGTCGACGCCCGCGTAGGCCCAGTAGTGCTGGCTGACGATGACGACGCCGTGCGAGCGCGCCATGCCGCCGAGCCGGGGCGACTCGCTGCGATCGGCCAGCTCGAGTTGGCGGAGGACGGCGGCCTGGTCCACCTAGCCATGATCGCCATGAAAAGGCCGCCCGGCAAGTGCCGGGCGGCCCATCATTCGAGTCGTTCAGGTCCTAGTGGGTTACCAGTACCCGCGCGAGAAGAAGCCCAGGAGCGCGAGCACGAGGATCACGATAAGGATGATCCAGAGAATGCCCATGCTGTCTCTTTGCCTCCCTTTGGGTTAGTCGACCTGCTGTAGTTGATCTCAGCAACAGAACAACGGAGAACCGGCACATTTCGTTACGGTGGCCGGCTTCGTCACCCGGGTAGCGATCAGAAGATCGCCTGGATCGGCCAGTAGAAGGCGGCGGCGACGAGCGCGGCGGCGGGAATCGTGAGGACCCACGCGACGACGATGTTCCCCGCAACGCCCCAGCGCACGGCCGACAGGCGCCGGGTCGCGCCGGCGCCCATGACGGCGCCCGAGACGACATGCGTCGTCGACAGCGGATAGCCGTACTTCGTCGCGAGGTAGATCGTCGTGCCCGCGGCGGCCTGCGCGGCGAAGCCGCTCTCCGGCTCCATCCGGAAGACGCGCTGGCCGAGGGTGCCGATGATCCGCCAGCCGCCCGCGTACGTGCCGAGGCCGATCGCGACTCCGGCCGAGACCTTCACCCAGGTCGGGATCTCCAGGTTGGCGATGTCGCCGTTGTCGTGGAGGACGATCGCGAGCGCGATCACCCCCATCGTCTTCTGTGCGTCGTTCGCACCGTGCGTGAACGCGACCCAGGTCCCGGTACCGAGCTGGCCCAGCCGAAACCCGCGCGACGCGATACCGGGGTTCAGCCACTTGAAGACCCAGTAGAGGAACAACAGCAGCAGGAACGCCGCCGCGAACGCGATCGCCGGCGCGAAGATCGCGGGAATGACGACCTTGTGCGCGAGGCCGTGCCACTCCACGCCCGCGGCACCCGACTGCACGAGCGCGGCGCCGACGAGGCCGCCGATCAGGGCGTGCGACGAGCTCGACGGTAAGCCGAACCACCACGTCAGCAGGTTCCAGGCGATGGCGCCGAACAGCGCCGCGAGCAATGTGTGCAGCGTGGCGAGGTTGGCGTCGATGATCCCGGTCGCGATGTTCTTCGCGACAGCGGTCGTCACGAATGCGCCCGCGAGATTTGCCACGGACGCGATCAGCACTGCCATCCGCGGGCTCAGGGCGCGCGTCCCGACGGACGTCGCGATCGCGTTCGCCGTGTCGTGGAAGCCGTTCGTGAAGTCGAAGCCGAGCGCGATCAGGACGACCAGCACGAACAGGACGTCGTTCACGCTGCCGCCTTAGCGATTCTTGACGAGGATCGCCTCGAGCACGTCGGCGGCGTTCTCGCACGCGTCGACGGCTTCTTCGAGTTGCTCGTGGATGTCCTTCCAGCGGATGATCGCTATGGCGTCGGTCTCGGTCTTGAAGAGCTGAGACACGGCCTCGCGGTTCAGCCGGTCGCCCTCGTCCTCGAGATCGCGCAGGTCGTGCAGCTGGCGGTCGGCGTTTCTGAACCCGTCGACGCGCTCCACGGCCTCGCTCAGCTTCTCCGTCGAACGAAGAATCACCTGGGCCTGCTCCTTCGCGAACGGGCTGATCTCCGTGACGCCGTAGCCCGCGATGTTCCCCGCCGCCTCGTCGATGTGGTCGCAGACGTCGTCGAGGGCGCTCGCGAGCTCGTACATGTCGTCACGGTCGAAGGGCGTCACGAACGTCCGGTTGAGCAGGTCGACCACCTCGCGCGTCAGCCGGTCGCCCACGTGCTCTAGCTCCTTGATGTCGCGGAGCAGTCCGTCGCCGGGCGGGAACGCCTCGAGCAGCTCGACGAGCAGACGTGCGATCTCCACCGTGTTCCGGGCGGCGCGGCTGTAGAGGACGAAGAACTCGCGCTTCTGTGGGACGAGCGAGACCACGGCGCGAGAGTTTGTCAGGTCGCCGGGACGGCGGCGCGGCGGCAGGCGGCGGTCAAGAGCCGCGAGAGGTCGGGTGCGTGGCGTCCGTGAACTCGCGAAACTCGGCCGTGAGGAGGTATGCGACCTGCTCGCCGATGTCGACGGCGTGGTCGCCGATGCGCTCGAGCGACCGGGAGACAAGCACCATGCGCAGCCCGTACTCGCGCATCGCCTGCGCTTCGCCGAGCTCGAGGATGCGCTCGACGACTCGGCGATTCGCACGGTCGATGAGCTCGTCCAGCGTGACAAGCGACTCGGCTGCCTCCAGATCGCGGTTGGCGAACGAGTCGAGCGCGATGCGGATCATCTCCTCGCAGCGCGAGCCCATCTCCTCGAAGCCCTCGATGAACCGCGGGGAGGGCTCGACGTCCGGGACGAGCTTGGAGAGCTTCGCGATCGTCACGCAGTAATCGGCCATCCGCTCGAGATGGAGGTTCACGTGCAGGATCGCGAGCACGAGCCGCAGGTCGCTCGCGACCGGCGTCTGCCTGGCCAGCAGAGTCTGGACCCCCTCCTCGATCGAGATGTAGCGCTGATCGACGTCGTCGTCGAACGCAATCACCTCGTCGGCGAGCTCGTGGTCTCGCTGCTCGAGCGCGTTGAGCGCGCCGCGGAGGGCCCGAAGAACGAGGGCGCCCTCCTCGTGCAGGGTCGACTCGAGCAGGTTGAGGTCCTCCTGGAAAGTCGTTCTCATCCGAAGCGACCCGTGACGTAGTCCTCAGTTCGCTTGTCGGCGGGATTCGTGAAGAGCTTGTCGGTGTTCTCGTACTCGACGAGGATCCCCGTCCGCTTCCCCTCCTCGACCTGGAGCGAGAAGAACGCCGTCATGTCGGCAACGCGGGCAGCCTGCTGCATGTTGTGCGTGACGATGACGATCGTGTACTGGTCCTTCAGGTCGTGCATCAGCTCCTCGATCGCGGCAGTCGCGATCGGGTCGAGCGCCGAGGCCGGCTCGTCGAGCAGCAGGACCTCGGGCTCGATCGCGATCGCGCGCGCGATGCACAGCCGCTGCTGCTGGCCGCCTGAGAGCGACAGCGCGCTCTTCTTCAAACGGTCCTTGACCTCGTCCCAGAGCGCGGCGCGGGTCAGCGCCTTCTCGACGCGCTCGTCGAGGGCTTTCTTCATACCGAGCACACGCGGCCCCCACGCGACGTTGTCGTAGATCGACTTCGGGAAAGGGTTCGCACGCTGGAACACCATGCCGATGCGGCGGCGCACCTCGACGGGGTCGACGCCGTCGCCGTAGATGTCCTGCCCGTGATAGAGGACCCGGCCGTCGACCTTCGCTCCGGGAACGAGGTCGTTCATCCGGTTGAGCGACCGGATAAAGGTGCTCTTGCCGCAGCCCGACGGGCCGATGAAGGCCGTGATCAGGTTGCCGTAGATCTCGAGGTCGACCCCGCTGATCGCCGTCGTGGGCCCGTAGGTGACGGCGAGATCGCGGATGTCGAAGACAACCTTGCGTTGTGTGGGGGAGGGCGTCCGCCGCTCCTGCGCGATTTCCACGGGCGCCACGTCGACGGGAATCGTAACGTCGTCGGTCATCATCGTCCGAGCTTCCGCCGGGAGCGCGCGAGTAGCGCCTTGGCCAACAGGCTCGAGACGAGAACGAACATCATCAGCACGAGCGCTGCGCCCCACGCCTGTTCATGGAGCGCCTGGTCGGGCTGCTCCGAGTACGTGAAGATCAAGACGGGGATGTTGGGCAGCGCGTGCGTGACGTCGGTCGACACAGCCGGGTTGAAGATCGAACACGTGAACAGCAGCGGAGCCGTCTCTCCCGCCGCGCGGGCGACGGCGAGGATCGCACCCGTGAGCACGCCGCCGAACGTCGTCGGCAGGATCACGCCGACCACGCTGCGCCAGCGGCTGACACCGAGCGCCAGGCTGCCCTCCCGCAGCGCCGACGGCACGAGCAGCAGCGTCTCCTGCGCGGCGCGCGCGACGAGCGGGAGCATCACGATCGAGAGCGCGAATCCCGCTGCATACGCGCTCTGCCCGTGGTCGATCACCACTACACCGAAGACGAAGATGCCCGTGATGATCGTCGGCAGCCCGTTCAGCACATCGAGGACGAGCTGAATCGGTCGCGCGACGCTACGAGGTGCGAATTCCGTCAGGTAGATCGCGATCAGGATTCCGATCGGCAGCGCGATCGCCGTTGCGATCGCGACGATCAGCAGCGAGCCGACGATCGCGCTCGAGATCCCCCCGCCCGGCTGTCCGAAGAGCGCGGGCGGCTTCGTGAAGAAGTCCCAGCTGAGCGCCGGCCATGCACGGACGGCGACGGAGACGATGACGACGAACAGGACAGCGACTGCGAGGAGCGCCGACGTCCACCCGACCCCCTCCATCAGCTTGTTGACGAGACGCCGCCGCCGCAGGCCGCCCGATGCGCGTAGCGAGATCGGCGGTGTGACGGCCGACATCAGTGCGCTCCCTTGAGCGGATCAAAGACGCGGACGATCACCTGCGCTGCGAGGTTCGTCAGCAGCCCGATCACGAGCAGGATCGCCGCCAGATAGAGGAGCGAGGCCGTCTCCAGGCCGGACCCGGCGCCCTGGTAGCTCGCCGCGATCTTGCTCGCGAGCGTGTCGATCGGCGCGAAGAGGTTCGAGGAGATCATCGTGCCGCCACCGATGACCTGCGTCACGGCGATGGCCTCGCCGAGCGCACGTCCGAGCCCGAGGATGATCGCGGCGGCGATCCCCGTCCTCGTCGACGGCAGGATGACGCCCCGCACCATCTCCCAACGCGTTGCGCCGAGCGCCAGCGCGCCTTCCTCGAGCTCGTCGGGGACCTGCAGAAAGAGCTCGCGGCAAATGCTGGCGATGATCGGGACGACCATGATCGTCAGGATCAGCCCGGCGGTGAAAAGTCCGGTGCCCGTCGGCGACGGCTCGCCGAACAGTGGGATGAACCCGAGCTTGTCGTGCAGCCATGGCTCGAGATGGTTTGCGAGGAACGGGCCCAGCACCAGGATTCCCCAGAGCCCGAGCACGACGCTCGGGATTGCCGCGAGCATCTCGACCAGGGACCCAACGACGCCGCGCACACCGCCCGGCGCGAGCTCGCTCAGCCAGAGCGCGATCGCGATGGCCAGGGGCGTCGCGATGACCAGCGCGATCAGGGAGCTCATCGCGGTGCCGTAGATGAACGGCAGCGCGCCGAAAACCTTCTTCACGGGATCCCAGGTTTCGCCGGTGACGAAACTGAGGCCGTAGTGCGTGATCGACGGCCAGGCGAGAGCGAGGACCTTCCACACGATCGCGCCGAGCAACGCGACCGCAGCTAGAGCCGCGATCAGCGTGGTTCCACGGAGGGCAACGTCGCCGATGCGGTCGCCGAGGCGGCGCCTGGACGAGCGAAGCGAGTAGTCCGTGGGAACGGCGCTCATCGGACGGCAACCCTAAACCGGCAACAGCGTCGTCACGACGCCGTTTACCAGCCTGTCACCACACCTTCACCCCGCGTCTGCCCACCCCCACCGGCGCCGAGGGCATGCTCGCGGCGGTTGAAACCAAAACGAGACACGAAGGGGAGGAAGGCAACTTGAGCAGGAAGACCATCACGCTGCTTGGCGTCCTCGCAGCAGTCGCGGCCGTGGCACTGTCGGGCATCGCGGGCACGGCGCAGGCGCGCACGCAGGACAGCGATCTCACCGGTGCGGGCAGCACATTCGTAGCGCCGCTCGTCTCCGCGTGGACGCCGAAGGTCCAGTCCGCGCTCGGGATCAAGGTCACCTACGGGCCGATCGGCTCCGGCGGCGGGATCAACGCCGTCACGAACCGGACGGTGGACTTCGGCGCGAGCGACGCCCCGTTGACGCCTGATCAGTTCGCCGCCTGCAAGGGCTGCGTGCAGATTCCGTGGGCGCTCTCGGCAACGGCGATCGCGTACAACGGCGACGCCCTGCCGAATCACATCCATCTGACCGGCCCGGTGCTCGCGAGCATCTTCACCGGCCGCATCAGCAAGTGGAACGACGCGGCGATCAAGAAGCTGAACAAGGGCAAGTCCCTGCCGGATCTGAAGATCACCGTCATCCACCGCTCGGACAACAGCGGCACGACGTACAACCTGACCGACTACCTGTCGCGCGTCAGCCCGACGTGGAAGAGCGGGCCCGGCAAGGGTGTCGCGGTCAACTGGCCGACCGGCATCGGCGCGCGAGGGAGCTCAGGTGTCGCCGCCGCGCTCACCTCCACCCAGGGCGGGGTCACCTACGTCGACGTCGCGTACACGCTCAAGAACCATCTCAAGTTCGCAGCCGTGCAGAACAAGGCCCGGACGTTCGCGCTGCCCGGCCTGACAGGGATCAAGTCGGCCGCCGCGACGATCAACCGGGTCGCGCCGGACAACGGCGGGATCTCGATCGTGAACCCGGCGAAGACGCAGAAGCTCGCCTACCCGATCAGCACCTTCACGTACGTGATCATTCCGAAGCAGTCGTCGAAGGCTCCCGAGTTGAAGAAGTTCGTCAACTGGGCGCTGACGAAGGGTCAGGTCGACGGGCCGAAGCTGCTCTTCTCGCCCCTCCCCAAGGTCGTCCTGAAGGCATCGCAGAAGACGATCGCGTTGGTCCACACGTAAGTCGAAAGGCCGTTACGGGGCGGGGAAGCTGCAGACGACGCGCAACCCCCGCCCCCGGCCACCCGACGCTTCCACCTGACCCCCCGCGGAGGCCACAACGTGCTTGACGATCGCGAGACCCAGACCCGTCCCGCGCGAGGCGCGCGCACGGTCGCTGCGGTAGAACCGTTCGAAGAGACGAGGGAGCTCGTCCTCGGCGACGCCGCGGCCGTCGTCCGAGACCTCGAGCTCGCCAGGGCGAGCCGCGAGGAGAAGCGCGGCCCCCGGGCCGGCGTACCGGATCGAATTGACGGCGAGGTTCTCGACGACGATTTGCAGCATGCGCCGGCGCAGCGGCAGCTCAACGTCGGGAGACGCCTCGACGCGGATCGAGACGTCGGCGCGCTCGGAGCTGTCGGCGAGCCGGTTGCGGACCTCCTCGAGCACCGGCAGGACCGGAGTAGACCCGAGCGCCACGACCTCGCGTCCGCTCTCGAGCTCGGAGAGAAACAGCACGTCGTCGATCAGCTCGGACATCTCCTCGACCTGCTCCCGTGCCTGGGCAAGGAGGTCGTCGCGATCGGCCCCGGGAAGCGACGCCGAGTCGAGCAGCGCGAGCAGACGCGCGAGCGGGGTCCGCAGCTCGTGCGAGACCGCTGCGGTGAAACCGACTCGCAGCTCCTCATATGCGCGCGCGTCCTCCATGATTCAAGGCGAGTATGGCCAAAGTCCTGATCGTCGAAGACGACCGTGTCATCGCGGAGGGGATGGCGCGTCATCTCGCCAGCGCAGGGTTCGACCCCGTTGTCGTGGGCAGGGGCGAGCAGGGGCTGGCGCGTCTGCGTTTCGAACGCCCGGATGTCGTAGTGCTCGACCTGATGCTTCCCGAGCGCGACGGCTGGAGCGTGATCGAGGAGGCCCGCTCAGAGGGGATCGCCACGCCGATCGTCGTCGTCTCGGCCCGCGGCACCGAGCACGACCGCGTGCATGCGCTCGAAATCGGTGCCGACGACTACCTGGTCAAGCCGTTCTCGATGAACGAGCTCGTCGCCCGGGTGCGGGCTGCATCGCGGCGGGCCCTCCGCCGGGACGACGCTCCACGCGGGGAGCCGATCGACATCGAGGAACTGCGGATCGATCCTCGGGAGGTTCAGGCTTTCGTCGACGGCGAGAGTGCTGAGCTGACGCCTACGGAGTTCCGGCTGCTCTACCAGCTAGCGCTCGAACGGGGCCGCGTGGTCACCCGCGACGAGCTGCTGCAGAAGATCTGGGGCCGCCGCGAGGCCCATCGCGACCGCACGGTGGACGTCTTCGTCCGCCGCCTGCGCGACAAGATCGACCGCCGGGCCACGCGGCACACCTTCATCCAGACCCGTTACGGGGTCGGCTACCGGCTCGAACCGGTCACGAAGTCGGACGCCGAAGCGGACCTGCCCTAAAAGGCTGGGGTCAGACCCTTGCCGTTTCGGACGGGGGTCAGCGTGTCCGGGTCAGAGGCGGCACGGCTGTAAACGCTGGGGTCAGACCCCTGCCGTTTCGGACGGGGTCAGTGACGCAACCGTTCGCCGGCCGTCGACCTCGTAGACGACGTCGACCGTGTCGTGCTTGCGATAGGTGCCGGCGATCCCGAGCAGCATCGAGAGCCAGCGGATCGGACCGAGCCGTCCCTCCTGGGCAAGGACGCGGCGGAACACGAGCTCGTCCCCGATCCGGTCGAAGTCGCGGCCTAGCTGCTGCGGGACCCCGTTCAAGTACACCTCGTAACGATCTCCGACCACGGCCGGTAGCCGCACGCGTGAGCCCGCCATCCACCGTAGGATGCCACTGCCGGTGAGGCGCAAGACTCTTGTCCTCGTCCTTGCTCTCGGCGCCGCGCTGGCGTTCGTTGCCGTCGCCTACGCGGGCAATGCCGGCTTTGCACCGGCAACACCGCATTCGCCGAACGCGGTGGGCATCAACAACACTTACAAGTGGATCGCCATCTATACCGGAGCGATCTTCGTCGTCGTCGAAGGCGCGCTGTTGTGGTTTGTGATCCGTTACCGCAGGCGCGGTCGACCGCGCAGCGCGGAGGGCCCGCAGATTCATGCGCACACGCGGCTCGAGTTGATCTGGACGGTCATTCCCGTCCTGATCCTCGCCGCGATCCTCGGCTTCGTCTTCTACGAGCTGCCGGGGATCAAGAACATTCCGAGCGCCAGCGCACAAGGCGGCCAGCTCCGGATCCGCATCGACGCACATCAGTTCTACTGGCAGTTCACGTACCCGACGGGAGCCGTCTCGTTCGACGAGCTGCACGTCCCGATCCACCGCGTGGTGAAGCTCGACATCTACTCGCGCGACGTCGCCCACAGCTGGTGGATCCCGGAGCTCGGCGGCAAGTTCGACGCAATCCCCGGCCGACACAACCAGACCTGGTTCAAGGCCGACCAGGCGGGAACGTACCGCGGACGCTGCGGAGAATTCTGCGGCGTCTTCCACGCAGAGATGGCCGCGCGCGTCTTCGTCGAGTCGCCGGCCGCCTACCGGGCGTGGGTCTCGACGAAGGCCGCAGCCGAGCTCGGGCAGAACGAATGGGTCGAGAACTGCGCGAAATGTCACGGCCCGCAGGGACAGGGCGACTACGGCCCGAACATCACGACGAACGGGCTGCTGGTGCAGCCCCAGGGACTGCGCACTCTGCTCCTCACCGGCCAGAACCGCATCAAGCCGACGTCGAGCTACATGCCGCCCGTTGCGCGCGGCTGGAGCGACAAGCAGTTCGCAGCCCTCGACATGTATCTGCGTCGCAACATCTACAAGGGATCCTCGAGTGGCGGTTAGAACGGAGACCTATCGCGCCGACTGGCGCCGCGGGCGCGTCGCGTCGTGGATCACGACGGTCGACCACAAGCGCATCGGCCTGCTCTACATCGGCACGTCGCTCATCTTCTTCGCCGCCGGCGGCCTCCTCGCGCTGCTCATGCGCGCGCAGCTGGCGCAGGCCAACGAGCACTTCGTCACGCGCAACACCTACAACGAGCTGTTCACCATCCACGGCACGACGATGATCTTCCTGTTCATCGTCCCGTTCTGGGCCGGCCTCGCGAACTACCTCGTGCCGCTGATGCTCGGAGCGCGCGACATGGCGTTCCCGCGCCTGAACGCACTGTCGTACTGGCTGTTCCTCTTCGGCGGCCTGACCATGTTCCTCAGCTTCCTCGCATCCGGCGGCGCGGCCAAGTCGGGCTGGTACAGCTACCCGCCGCTCTCGGAGAAGCTCTTCTCGCCCGGGACCGGACAAGACCTCTGGATTCTCTCGCTGCACCTCGTCGCGATCTCGTCGCTCGTCGGAGCGATCAACTTCATCGTCACGATCCACAACATGCGCGCGCCCGGCATGAGCTGGATGCGCATCCCGCTGTTCGTGTGGACGATCGAGGTCTACTCGATCCTGCTGCTCGCCGTCCTGCCGGTGATCGGTGTCGCGCTCACCTTCCTGCTCCTCGATCGCCAGACGGGGACGCATTTCTTCCTGCCCGACCAGGGCGGCAGCGCACTCCTCTACCAGCACCTGTTCTGGTTCTTCGGCCACCCCGAGGTGTACATCATCATCCTGCCCGGGATGGGCGTCATTTCCGAGGTCATCCCCGTCTTCTCGCGCAAGCCGATCTTCGGCTACAAGGCGATCGCGTTCTCGACGGTGGCCATCGGCTTCTACTCGATGCTCGTATGGGCGCACCACATGTTCAGCGTCGGCCTGCCGAACTTCCTCAACGTCTTCTTCATGCTCTCGTCGATGGTGATCGCGGTTCCAACGGGTGTGAAGATCTTCAACTGGATCGCGACAACCTGGCGCGGGAACCTGATCTTCGACACCGCGATGCTGTGGGCGCTCGGCTTCATCGCCGTGTTCACGATCGGCGGCCTCTCCGGCATTTTCCTCGCGGCTTTCCCGGTCGACTGGCAAGTCACGGACACCTACTACGTCGTCGCGCACATGCACTACGTCATGTTCGGAGGCGGCGTGTTCGCGGTGTTCGCCGGGCTCTACTACTGGTGGCCGAAGCTGTTCGGGCGCATGCTGGACGAGCGACTGGGGAAGGTGCACTTCTGGCTCGTGTTCATCGGGTTCAACCTCACCTTCTTCCCTCAGCACATGCTCGGGCTGATGGGGATGCCGAGGCGGAACTTCACCTACAGCGAGCACGGCCTGACGCAGGCGTACAACCTGCTCTCGACGATCGGTTCGGGCGTGATGACGATCGGGATGCTGGTCTTCCTCTGGAACGTCGTGAAGACGGCGCGCGTGGGCGCCCGCGCGGCCAACGATCCGTGGCTCGCCGACACGCTCGAGTGGTACACGACGTCACCGCCCCCCGAGTGGAACTTCGAGCGGATCCCGTACGTCACCAGCGCGCGGCCGCTCCGCGACCTTCGCAGGAGGCTGCAAAGTGCCTAGGCCCGGTGCCTGGCTCCGCCTGACGGCACTGTTCGCCTCGGGAGCGGTGCTGCTCGCGGTCGTCAGCGGGGCCGCGTCGCTCGGCGCAGCGCACCGCGTGCTCGCCGCGCTCGCCCTGCCGCCGCTGCTCGCCCTCGTCATCGCGGCGCGCCTGGCGCATCCGCGCCTGTTCGTTCCCGCGCTGAGCGCGCTCGTCCTGTTCGGGATCGCCGCGCTCGTGACGCTGCCCGGGCTGCACCTCGCGCTCGCGGCAATTGCGTTTGCCGCCACGCTCGTCGCGACCGTCGCGACTTACCGTGGCGAGCCCGCGCGGCGGGCCTCGTGGCGCGACTACGTGACGCTGACGAAGCCGAGGATCATGTCGCTGCTGCTGGTCACCGGCCTCTGCGCGATGTTCGTCGGCGCGCAGGGCGCACCGTCCGCGTGGCTCGTCGCCGTGACGATGACGGGCCTCGCGCTCGCCTGCGGCGGTGCGTCGGCGCTGAACCACGTGCTCGACCGAGACATCGACAAGCTGATGGGCAAGCGCACGCGCGCGCGGCCTGTCGCCGCCGAGCGCATGCCGCCGACGCGCGCCCTCGAGTTCGGGCTGACGCTGTCGGCCTTCTCGTTCGTGCTGCTCGCGTCGCTCGTCAACGTCCTCGCAGCGACGCTCGCGCTCGTCGGGAATCTGTTCTACGTGCTCGTGTACACGCGCTGGCTGAAGCGGAGCACGCCGCAGAACATCGTCATCGGCGGGGCGGCCGGCGCGGTGCCCCCACTCGTCGGCTGGGCTGCGGTCACCGGGAATCTGACGCTCCCGGCACTGTGGCTCTTCCTGATCGTCTTCTTCTGGACGCCGCCACACTTCTGGGCGCTCGCCCTCCTGATCCGCCGCGACTACGAGGCCGCGCGCATTCCGATGCTCCCGGTCGTGCGCGGTGTGCGCGAGACGACGCGTCAGATCGTCCTCTACGCGCTCGTGCTCGTCGGCGTCACGGCAGTGCCCTTCGTCTGGGGGACGCTTGGCGTCGCGTACCTCGTTGCCGCGCTCGCACTCGGGGGCGCGTTCCTCTGGCTGGCCGTGCGCCTCAGGCGCGACGCCACGCCGCGCCGTGCCGCGTTGCTCTTCCACTACTCGCTGCTGTACCTGGCGCTGCTCTTCGTGGCGATGGCCCTCGACCCCCTGCTCGGATGAGCGAGCCGCTCCCGCCCCGCACGACGAGCGAGCCCGTCGAGGTGACGCCGGAGCTCGCGCGGAAGAACGTTGTCCTCGGCTGGGCGCTGCTCGGAATCTCGCTGCTGATCGCCGCCGGGGCGGTCGTCGTGTCCCTCATTTACCTCCAGTTCGATTAGGCGCCGACTTGATCCCCCTCCGCCACTAAAGAAAGACGGGCGGGGGGCCGATCTGGCCCCTGATGCGGTCGCTTCGGACTCTCGCTGCGCTTGCCCTGGCGCTGCTCGGCCTCGCTGTCGGTGTGCCGAGCGCGTCCGCGATCGACCCGTTTCCGATCGACGGGATCATGACCCTGTCGAACGACAACTTCACCGTCCACTACAACGGGAACGACCGCGACACGGCCTGCGTGAACTTCATCACCGAGGAGAAGGCCGGCGACATCCTCGGGATGCTCGATCGCGCGCGGACTTTCTACGCGAGCATGGGTTGGCCGGTGCCTGCGCCGGGCGCGCATGTCTCGATCGACGACTTCCCTGCTAACGGTGGCTGCGCGCCGTACGGGAACGGGCTGCCGTTCGGCGTCGCGACGCCGCTCAACCGCTGGAACGCATTCGTCGAGAGCGGCAACATCCACCTCGACGCCCACACGGGTCTGACGTATCCGATCATCGCGCACGAGGTCTTTCACCTCGTCGAGGACGGGATCGCCCCCGGTGCCGACCAGTGGTTGCAAGAGGGCACGGCCGAATGGGCCGCTGTTCGCGCCAACAAGGCCGAAGGCGGGGCCGAAAAGAACCCCGATCGCACACTCGACTGCGTCGGCTCGCGCTGCGGCGATACCGAATTCGACAAGAACGGCTATCCGGGCTGGATGCTGTTCGAGTACCTCGCCGAGCGTTACGGCGACGCGAAGGTAAAGGCGGTCTGGGATCAAGCCCTCGCGAATCCCGCCAACCCGGGCACGACCGACCTGGCAGCGGCGCTGCCGGCCGGCACCACTCTCGCGTCTTTCTTCAACGACTACACGACGGCGCGAATGACAGGCAACTTCACGCTCCCCGCGCTCAAGGACACGCGGCCCGAGGTCTACGCCGCGATCCCGGTCGGCACGACCTCCGGCTCGCTGCCGGAGACCCCTGTCGCGCTGAACCACCTCGCGGTTCGCTACGTCACATTCCTGCACGGGTCGGATCCGACACTCCCGTGCTTCGCTGCCACCTTGACGATCAACGTCGCGATGCCGGCCGGTGTCGTCTCGACCCCGACGTACTACGCGAACACGAAGACGGCCGCTCCCCAGCCACTCACGGCCTCCGGGTTGGCGGCATCGATCACGGTTCCCTGGAACACATGCGCCGGCAGCCCGAGCGCGTACCTCTCCTTGCCGAACGACAGCCTCGGAATGGACGGCCGTGAGTTCACGGTGAGCGGCAGCGTCGGCGTCGACCCGAACGCGCCGGCCGCACCCTCCGAACCGCCGCCCGGCGCGCACGTGATCGGCACGCCGATCGCCGCGCCGACGACTGACCCGGCACCGACGCTCAACATCTACGCGCCGGAGGTACTGCGTGTCTCGAGCAAGACGCGACTGCTGCGCTTCGTCGTCTTCTCGAGCGGTGACGGCAGGCTCGGAGCGGTTCTGGGCTCGGCGGGCCTGGGCTCGGCCGCCTTGCGGAGCGGCAACAACGACGTCCGCTTCGTTCTCCCGACGCAGCTGTTCCAGTCGTTGCGGTCGAAGCGCTCTTCGAACGTGCTGCAGCTGACGAGCAAGTCGCCGAGCGGCACGGAGGGCGCGACCTTCACGCGCCGCGTCGTCGTGCAGACGCCGCCGAAGCCGAAGAAGAAGCCGGCGAAGAAGAAGCACTAGAGTCGCCGCCTAGTGGCGGCCGACGGGATCTTCCTCGCACGACCCGACGCGCCGGCCGACGGCATCTCGCTGGCGGTCAAGGATCTGCTGGACACCGCAGGACTGACGACGACCTACGGCTCGGCGATCTTCGCGGAGCACGTGCCTGCGATCTCGGCCGAGTCGGTCGTGCGGCTCGAAGCCGCGGGCTACGCCAACGTCGGCAAGACGAACCTGCACGAGCTCGCGTACGGCACTACCTCGGAGAACCCGCACTTCGGCACCGTCCCGAACCCGCTCGCGCCCGGACGCATCGCGGGCGGCTCGAGCGGCGGCTCCGCCGCCGCGCTCGCGGCGGGCCTCGCCGACGCGGCGCTCGGCAGCGACTCGGGCGGCTCGATCCGAATCCCGTCGGCGTGCTGCGGCACGGTGGGCTTCAAGCCCACGTACGACCTCGTCCCGACCGCCGGCTGCTTCCCGCTGGCGCCGAGCTTCGACCACGTCGGCCCGATGGCGCGGGACGTCGCCGGTTGCGTCCGGCAGCTCCGTCTGCTCGCGCCCGGCTTCGAGCCGGCAACGCTGGAGTCATTCGAGGAGATCGCGATCGCGGTCGCCTGGATCGACGAGGCCGATCCGCTCGTCGCCGTGCGCGTGCGGGACGCGGCTGCGCGCTTCCCGCGCGCGCGTGCGGTCGACTGGCCGCGGCCCCAGATCGACGCGCTGTTCATGCGCGAGGTCGCCGACGTGCACCGCGAGCTGTATGCCGAGAACGGGGAGCTGTACGGCGACGAGCTCGCCACGAAGGTCGAGCGCTGCCTCGGGGTCTCGGACGCCGAGGCCTCGCTCGCCGAGCGTTCCCGAGCGGAGTACCGCGAACGCTGCGCGGAGCTGCTGGACGGCTTCGACCTCCTGCTCACGCCGACGCTCTCCTGCGTCGCGCCGCCGGTGGGCATCGGCGACCTGGCGCTTCGCGGGACGCTGACCCGGAACACCCTCCCGTTCAACGCCCTCGGCTGGCCCGCGCTCGCCGTGCCCTGCGGCGCGGCGGAGGACGGCCTGCCCGCGTCCGCCCAGCTCGTGGGCCGGCCCGGCGCCGACGCGCTCGTGCTCGCGGCCGGAAAACGGCTTGCCACGGCGCTTTCCGTCACCTAGCCATCCCTCGTTCGAGGGACAGCCGGGCGGCTTGGGTTGCCGACAAACCATGAGGAATGCGCGTCCTCGCACTTGCGGCCATCTGTTTCACCCTGCTCGGCGTCGCTTCGGCAGCCGACGCAGCCACCCCTGTCAAAGGCGCGGCCCCCGGGCACCTGCACGGGTTCCTGCTGCGCGCCGACGAGCCCGTCGCGGACGCGTTCCCGCGGACCCCGTCCTTCGCGTGGGATCCCGTCCCGGGCGCGGTGCGCTACCAGTTCCAGCTCTCGACGAGCTCGAGCTTCCGCGACAGCGGGCTGCTCTACACCGCCTCGAGCCTGACGACGCCGGTCACTGCGCCGGAGCTCACGCTGCCGTGGATCACCGGCAACCCGCATGCGCTGTTCGCGCGCGTGCGCGCGATCAAGCGCTCGTCGTCGACGCCGTGGAGTGCCGCGTTCGGCTTCGACATGGAGCCGGCCGCCGCGCCGAAGCCGCTTCCGAGCGAGCCCGGGCTCTTGCGCTGGACACCGATCGAGGGCGCCGACATGTACCAGATCTGGCTCATCGACATCAATAACCCGACCGCGAAGATGGAGATGTCGCTGACGAACGTGCTGGACGAGCGCGAGTTCTACACATTCCATCGCTCGGCGAACTGGACGGGCACGATCCGCTGGCGCATTCGCGCGTTGCGGATGGACAACGACCCGTCCGCGCGCCAGAACCACCTGCCGGCCGTGGCATACGGACCCTGGAGCCCGGTCTACACGTCGACGAACCCGGCGTATTCGACGGGGCCGATCACACTCGGCCACACGGTCTCCGACGTGATCGCAAATGGCGATGGCTCGTCGGCCGCGCACCGCCTGATGCCGGGCTTCACGTTCAGCGGCGACACCGCGATCGACGACACGAAGGCGGAGCTCTTCCGCATCTACGTCTTCACCGACCGCCAGTGCCTCAACCGTGTGTACACGAGCGCGATCGTCGGCGGCCCCGCCTACGCACCGCGCCCATACGGACCGCTGGCGCTGCCGAGGAGCCCGACCGCGCTGCCGGCCGCGCGCTCCAACTACCTTCGTGACGGCAGCGAGCCGGACAGCTTCATGTTCGACGGGCTTCCGGCCAAGTCGACGGAGTCCGAGCCTGCGGCCACGCCGACGACCGCGGTCCCGACGGATTCCGATTCCACGTCGACGACGTCCACGCCCGCCGGCCCTGCGCAGCTGAAGTTCAGCGGCGACCTCGGCGCGCCGGTCGACCTGTGGGACACGGAATGGCCCAGCGGCGGCTACTACTGGACGGTCGTCGCTGTCGGCGCTGTCTCGCCCGGGGCGCTCACCACCGCGACCGCGAGCCTCAGCGCAGTGGGCAGCGTTTCGGCGTCCGCAGTCGACGGGTCAGGCTTCTCGACCGGCGACACCGTGCTGATCGGCAATTCGGGCAACCAGGAGAACGCGACGATCGTCAACGTCAGCGGCTCCACCATCGGCTTTGCGTCACCGCTCAAGTTCGCTCACGGCCCGGGTGAGCCGATCCTGCGCACGGGCGGGAACCTCCAGTACGAGGACCTCGAGCTGCCGCAGGACGTCTGCGCAGCGCCGTACAACCGCGTCGCACGGTTCGGCAAGAACAGCGAACCGTCGCTGACCGCGGCCGGCGAGCTGTTCGCGTCGGGCCTTTCGCCGAGCGGCAGGCTCACCGCCGGCAAGAGCAGTCAGGCGTTCTACGGCTATCCGCTCGTCGCGTGGACGCCCGCGCTCGGCGCGTCGGCGTACGAGGTGCAGTGGAGCAAGACGCGGTATCCGTTCACGCCGCAGGCGAACCCGTCGAACCAGGGCGCCCTCGGCACCATGACGCTCGGCACGTCCGTCGTGCTGCCGCTCCCCGCCGGGACCTGGTGGTACCGCGTGCGCGGCTTCAACCTCAACCTCCCCACCGGCGCGCAGCAGATGTCCTGGTCGAAGCCCTCGAGGATCGTCGTCGCTAAGCCGAAGTTCAAAGTCGTCGGCGGCGGCCGAACCTAAAGGCTGGGGTCAGACCCCGAAGGCGTACTCGGCCGAGTTGCAGACGAACTCGTAGCCGATGTTCATGTAGATCTTGTTCGACGTCGGGTTCGCCAGATCGGTGTAGAGGAAGCAGTAGTCGAGCCCGCCGTCGAGCTGCTCCTTCGTCACCGCCGCGGTGACGGCACTGCCGTAGCCACGGCCGCGTCGCTCCGGTGGGGTGTAGACCGGCCCGATGCGCGTCCCGTGGGGCGTCCGCCCGCTTTGGCCGCAGATCGAGACCGGCTCACCGCCGTCCTCCCAGAGACCGAACCCGGCGGTCGTGCTCGCCAGGCGCCGATCGACTGCAGGCTCGAGCTCGACATGTGGGCCGTCGTCCGCCAGTGCCTCCGCTTGAAACGCACGCAGCCAGTCGAGGATCAGGTCGCGGTCGTCGGCGGTGGCGCGACGCGGCGCGCCGGACACGCCGCTTGGCTCGTGCACGCTTCGCGCCGCGTAGACGCCCTGTCTCATGCGCACGCGTCGCGGCCCGCCCCACGTGTCGGCGAACGAGTCAACCTCAGGCAGCGCGCCCGTCACGCCCGGGACCTCGACACCGCGCTCGCGCAGCGTTTGCGCGAGGAACGACAGCGCGTCGTCCTCGAGCGGTTTCGCCACGACGATGTTGAACGGCGGCGTCATGACGCCGGCACCGACGACCCCTCCGTCCCGCACCGTCCAGAGATGCGCCTCCGGGTATGCACCCGGCGCGTCGACGAGCGTCGAGCAGATCCCGTAGACGAGGTTGTGTCGCGCCTCGTCCGCGTCGAGCACGGGTGCTGCCGCGGCCAGGAACGCGCTCGCGTCGGGATGCTCGTCGAGCTCCATCACTGAATCGCTTTGAGCATGCGCCGCCCGAAGCGCTCGACCTGCTTCGGCAGTAGGCGACGCTGCTTCTTCAGCGCCGACGACCCGACCCAAAACGCGGTCTTCACGCCGAGCACGTAGCGATTGCGCGCACGATCGGCGAGCGTGTTGTGCAGCACCTTGCGCGCAACCGTCGTGGACCCGACGACGAAGCGCGCGTCCTTGAAGCGCCGCGAACGGTAGATCGCGTGACCGACCACCTTGCGCGGCCCCGCCGTCCACGTCGTGTCGTGGAACGCCACCCAGCCACCATCCACGACCTTCGGCACCCACTTCTCGAAGTCCTCGAGCACGAGGTCGTACTCGTGCGAGCCGTCCACGAAGAGCAGCTCGATCGGTTCGTCGAAAGTGTCGGCGGCGGGCTGCGAAAGCGAGGCGATCGGGCGCACGAGCTCCGCGATCCCCGCGCGCTCGACGTTCGTCTTGAAGTCGCCGAAGCGGTAGTCAGCATGCGGATCGATCGCGTAGATGGGCACCCCGTTCCCCGCCTGCGACCCGAGCGCGAGACAGACGGTCGACTTGCCCTTCCACGAGCCGATCTCGACGATGACCCCGTCGCCGCGGCAGCGTCGGGCAAGCTCGTAGAGCGCCTCGCCCTCCTCGTCCGTCAGCCAGCCCGGGATGTCTGCGATCAGCGGCTTGACGCGTGTGTGGAAATCAGTCGTACTCGTCATGGCGGCGCCACCAGACCCCGGTCTCGTTCCGTCCCAGCGGTGCACGGTCGAGCCATTGATACATCCCCCAGAGACCGTCGAGGCCGCGGGCGTATGCGGAGTACGTGTGGTAGACGACGCCATCTTCGAGCGCGAACGCGCTCAGGCCGGGCGCCTCGCGCAGAAACGTGGCGACGTCCGTGCCGACCGTCTCCGCGAACTCCGCGACTGGGCCTGCAGGGTCGAGGCGCGGACGTTGATCCACGTCCCGAAAGTTGTATTCGACGACACCGCCACGCTGCTGCTCTTCGGTGATCGAGACGCCGAAGTCGTAGTTGAAGTCGCTGTCGTACGACGAGGCCCAAGGGAAGTTCCAGCCCATTCGTCGCTTGTACGCCTCGATGTTCGCGAGCGGCGCACGCGAGATCGCGGTGAACATCACGTCGTGGTGCATCACGTGCACGACGGAGCCGTCGAAGCCGTCGGCGATCGCCGAGCACGACGGGCAGCCGGCCTTGTACTCCGGCCCCAGCATGAAGTGGTAGACGAGGAGCTGCGAGCGGCCGGCAAACAGGTCCGCGAGGGATGCGGAGCCACCCTCGGTCTCGAAGGTGTATTCCTTGTCGACGCGCACCCACGGCAGCTCGCGTCGTTCCCGCGCGAGCTCGTCACCCCGGCGCGTGTGCTCCTTCTCCGCCTGCAGCAGCTCACGGCGCGCCTCCAGCCACTCCTCGCGTGTCCCCTTGCGGCTCACGGAAGCGCTGCCCGGACAGCGTCTTCGTAGATCCGGTCCCGGCCGAATGTGTCGAGCTCCTCAGAGAGGACGTCTGCCCCCGACGGGGGGTCGCCAGGCGGAAACGGGGCCGGCTCGCCGTCGATCTCCACACCGACGAGCCGGTCGGAGGGATCGTGCTCGAGCTCGACGGCGTGCTTGAGCCGCGAGCGCAGCCAGCCCGCGAGCAGATGCGCCTGCGCCGCCGTTCCCTGCACGCGGATCCTCTGCACGCCCGCGATGTTCGGCCAGAGCGAGGCGAGCATCGGCCGCCACCTGCTCGTCCGCGCCCAGGCGATGTCCGAGACTGCGACACGGTCGAAGATCTCCGTCAAGCCGCGGTAGCTCTCGGGCAGGTCAGGCCACTCGGTGCTGTCGACGACGAGCCTGTCGACGACGTCGATCAGCCCCTCGAACTCGGGTGCGCCGAACGGCGGCAGCCCGCGCCAGCGCAGGAACGCGGGCAGGTCGGGGAGCAGCAGCGACTGGACGACGCTGGCGGGCGCCGACGCCCGCTTCCCTTTCAGGCGCACCCGGATCGTCTCGGTGCAGATCGCGCGACCTTCGCCCACCGGGTAGACGTCGACCTCGACATCGCCTTCGATCCCCTCTTCCTCGTCGGGCTGCGGAAAGAGGACGACCGTCCGCGACGGATGGCGCTCGGCCAGGAGGCTGAGCACGTCCTCGGCGGCCTCAACCCACTCGGGCGGCACCCAGGCGGTGTGGGTCATGACGCTCGTCCGCTGGTACGGCGTCTCCGCTCCGGGCTCCGTGCGCAACGACGAGAGCTCGCGCTCGATGTCCCGGATCGATGTCAATGTCTGCGCCAGGACCGCCCGTCTCGTTTGAGCAGCTCGTCAGCAGACGGCGGGCCCCAGGTTCCTGCCGGATAGTTCGGGAATCCAGGCCGGTCGCGCACCCATGCGGCCACGATCGCGTCGACGAGCGACCATTGCTCCAGCACCTCGTCAATGCGCGTGAAGAGCGTCGCGTCGCCGAGCATGGCGTCGAGGATCAGCCGCTCGTAGGCCTCGGGCAGGCCGGTGCGGAACGCTCCGCCGTAGAGGAAGTCCATGTGCACCGTCCGGATCGTCATGCCCTGCCCCGGCACCTTCGCGCCGATGGCAAGCGAGACGCCCTCGTCGGGCTGCACGTTCACGAGCAGCACGTTCGGCCGCAGCCCCTCTGCCGCGAGCTCCTCGAACGGCGGGTGCGGCGCGCGCTTGAATTCGATCGCGATCGTCGTCTCGCGGCGCGGCAGCCGTTTGCCCATTCGCACGTAGAACGGCGTGTCCGCCCAGCGCCAGTTGTCGACGTAGAGCTTCGCGGCGACGTACGTCTCCGTCATCGACTGCGGGTCGACGCCTTCCTCTTCCCGATAGCCGAGCACCTCCTCGCCCTCGACGTAGCCGAGGCCGTACTGCCCGCGCACGACCGACTTCGGCCCCGGCGTGTGCATCGCTCGCAGCACCTTCACCTTCTCGTTGCGCACCGAGTCGGCGGTGAAGTCGATCGGCGGCTCCATCGCCGTGATCGCCAGCAGCTGCAAGAGGTGGTTCTGGAAGATGTCACGAATCGCGCCAGCCTGCTCGTAGTAGGCGGCGCGCCCCTCGATTCCCATCGACTCGGCCACGGTGATCTGCACATGGTCGACGAACTGGCGGTTCCAGATCGGTTCGAAGATGCCGTTTGCGAACCGCAGCGCCAGCATGTTCTGCACGGTCTCCTTGCCGAGGTAGTGGTCGATCCGGAAGACCTCGTGCTCGTCGAAGTACTTCTCGATGACGCCGTTCAAGTGGCGGGCCGACTCGAGGTCGTGGCCGAACGGCTTCTCGACGATCAGGCGCCTCCAGCCCTCGGACTTGCGCCGCTTGCCCATGGAGTCGACCACCGTCTCGAACGCGCTCGGCGGGATGGCGAGGTAGTAAACGCGGTTGCCGCCTGTCTCCCGCTCGTCGTCGAGCTCGTTGACGACGTCGACGAGGTGATCGAGGCCCTTCGCGTCCGAGAAGTCCGCCGCCAGGTACCGGATCCCGTCGGCGAGCCCGTCCCACACGTCGTCGCGGAACTCGTCGCGGCCGAATTGCTGTACCGCCTCCTTCATGCGCTCGCGAAAGTCGTCGTCCGTCTCCTCCGTGCGCGCGATGCCAACGACGGCGAATCTCTCGGGCAGCAGGTGGCGGTACGCAAGCGAATACAGCGCGGGAAAGATCTTGCGCTTCGTCAGGTCGCCGGACGCGCCGAAGATGACGAGGATGCAGGGATCCGGCGTGCGCCGGATCTGCAGTCCTTCCAGCAGCGGGTTCTCCTGCGTCGTGGCCACGCTAGCGCGGGTCTTCGCCGGCCTTGGCGCGCTCGAGCGCGCGAACCGCATGCCCGCCGAACTGCTGCCGCAGCGCGGCGGCGACGCGCGCGGAGAACTTGATCTCGTCACGAGACGCGAAGCGCGCGAACAACGACGCCGAGATCACAGGCGCCGGAACGTTCTCGTTGATCGCCTCGGTGATCGTCCAGCGCCCCTCGCCGGAGTCCTCCACGTACGGCGCGATGTCCTCCAGCTTCGAGCCGTGCTGCTCGAACGCGGCATGCAGCAGCTCGAGCAGCCACGAGCGCACGACCGAGCCGTTCCGCCAGATGCCGGAGATCTCGTGCGGATCGAGATCGAACTCGGAGTGCTCCATGATCTCGAAGCCCTCCGCGTACGACTGCATCAGCCCGTATTCGATGCCGTTGTGCACCATCTTCACGAAGTGTCCGGCGCCGGACGCGCCGACGTGTGCGTATCCCTCCTCCGGCGCGAGCGTCTCGAAGATTGGCTCCAGCCGCTTCACCGGCTCGTCGTCGCCGCCGACCATCAGGCAGAAGCCGACTTCCAGGCCCCAGATGCCGCCGGAGACACCGGCGTCCGCGAAATGCACTCCGCGCTTCTGCGCCTCGGCGTAGCGTCGCTGCGAGTCGCGGAAGTTCGAATTGCCGCCGTCGACGATCGCGTCGCCCTCGTCGGCGATCGCGAGCAGCTGCTGAAAGGTGTCCTCCGTGATCTTCCCGGCCGGGATCATCAGCCAGAACGCGCGCGGCGCCTCGAGCTGGCTCTTCAGCTCCTCGAGCGAGCCCGCCGTGCGCTCGGCGACGTTCGGGTCGTAGCTCCTGACATCGTGGCCGCCCTCGCGCAGCCGCTCCGTCATGCCGTGACCCATCCGGCCGAGTCCGATCATCCCCAGTTGCATCGCTAGATCCTCACTCTGACGATCTTGCGGCCGAGGTCGCGGAGGGAACGGAAATCGCCCTCGGCCTGCGCTCGGATCAGGCGGCCGAAGCCGAAGTCCTGGCCCGGGATCGGGATCTCGTCGCCGGTGTCGTCGACGACCTGCACGAACAGGCCGGTCGGGGGGCCGCCCTTGTGCAGCTGGCCCGTCGAGTGGAGATAGCGCGGGCCGAGACCGTGCGTCACGACGCATCCTGTTTCACGCGCGCGCGAGATCAAGGGCTCTAGCTCGCCCTCGCGCATCGGGTCGATGAACGCCTGAATCGCGATGTAGTTCGGAGGCTCTGCCGACGCGAGCAGCTCGTCCAGCGACCCCTCCGCCTCGAGCAGGGGATCGTCGCCGGACTCGAGGACCTCCTTCGTCTTGTCCTTCGCCGCTTGGACATTCGGCTGGTCGAACGGATTGATCTGCAGGATCGAGCCGGCAACCGCGACCGCGAACTCCCAGCGGAAGAACTCGGCGCCGATCTCGAGCGGGTCGTCGAGCTCGACGTCGCCGCGCTGCCGGTCGAGCCCGTCAGGGCTCTCGCCGGGCGCCGGCACGAGGCCTTTCCCTTGCTTCCCCGTCGACTCCGCGATCAGCTGCTCGGCCCAGAGCCCGAAGCGGCCCTCGGTCTCCGTCAGGCAGACCTTGTCGCGCCCGGCCGCCCACCCCTCGCCCAGCTGGAGCCCAAGCTGTAGGCCCGGGCCCTGGTCGGCGCGGCATGCGTCCGCCATGCGGACCGCGCCGCCGAGGATGCGCTCGAGATCGAGCCCCATCAGCGCAGCGGGAACGAGGCCGAACGGCGAAAGGGCCGAGTAACGGCCGCCGATCGTGGGCTCGCCGGGAAACACGCGCATCCCGCGCTCTTTCGCCCGTTGCTCGAGCTCGGAGCCCGGATCGGTGACGGCGACGAACCGGTCGCCCTTCCCCCCGGCCTGCTCCCAGTAGTAGTCGAAGTGCGAGCGGGTCTCGAGTGTCGTCCCGGACTTCGAGGAGACGACGAACATCGTCTGCTGCAGATCGAGGAGCTCCGCAGCGTGGCGCAGCATCGCGGGATGCGTGGTGTCGAGGACGTGCAGGCTCTTCACACCGAACGTGCGCTTGAGGACCTCCGGCGCGAGCGACGAGCCGCCCATCCCGAGCAGCACGAACGTCTCGAAGCGCGTGCGCGCGCCGTCGGCGAACTCGCGCAGCTCGCCGATCCGTTCCTCCATCCGCTTCGGCTCGTCGAGCCAGCCGAGCCACTTCTCCTCGCCGGAGTCGGTCCAGACCGTCGGGTCGCGTGACCAGATGCGCTCGACGAGCTCCTGGTGCGACGCGACGACCACTACGCCGGTGCGAGCTCGCCGCGCTTCGACTCGATGCCGTCGAGCAGCTCGTCGAACGAGTCCGAGAACTTCTGCACGCCTTCACGCTCGAGCGTGTCGGTGACGTCGTCGTAGTCGATCCCCGCCTGGCGCAGGTCGTCGAAGAGCTTGCGCGCCTCGTCGACATCCTGCGTCAGCGTCTCCGCGACTTTGCCGTGATCCTGGAACGCCTGGATCGTCTCCTCCGGCATCGTGTCCACCGTCGCGGGACCGATCAACTCCTCGACGTAGAGCACGTCGCGGTACTCCGGATTCTTCGTCGACGTCGACGCCCACAGGCAGCGCTGCTTCGTCGCGCCCTTCGCCTCGAGTGCCTCCCAGCGCGAGCCGCTGAACGTCTCGAGGTAGTTCTGGTACGCGAGCTTCGCATTCGCAATACCGAGCTTCCCGCGCAGCTGCAAAGCGTCGCCGCCAATCGCGTCGAGCCGCTTGTCGGTCTCAGTGTCGACGCGCGACACGAAAAAGCTCGCCACCGAGTGCACCTTGGCGGGGTCACCGCCGCCCTCGACGAGGCGCTCGAGCCCGCCGATGTAGGCCTCCATCACTTCCTTGTGACGCTCCAGCGAGAAGATCAGTGTCACGTTGATGCTGCGGCCCGACGCGATCATCTCCTCGATCGCGCCGATGCCCGCCTCGGTCGCGGGGATCTTCACGTAGAGGTTCGGCCGCTCGATCCACTCGTGCAGCCGCTTCGCCTCGGCGACGGTCGCCTCACGGTCCGCGGCGATCGTCGGATCGACCTCCCACGAGACGTACCCGTCGAGGCCGCGGCCTTCGTCCCAGACCTTGCGGAGCAGATCGCACGCCTCCGCGATGTCGTGCGACGAGAGCTGGAGGAAGATCTCCTTCGGGTCGGTCTCGCCCGACTCGAGGACCTCCTTCAGTTGCGCGTCGTAGCGATTCCCTTGCGAGATCGCCTTCTGGAAGATCGTCGGATTCGACGTGACGCCGACGACGGCGTCCTCGCGCATCATCCGCTCGAGCTCCCCCGTCTGAAGCAGGTCGCGCGACAGGTAGTCGATCCAGACGCTCTGGCCGAGCGCCGACAGCTTGTGCAGGTTCGAATCAGGCATTCGTCATCGCCCTTTCCATTTCCTCGATCTTCTTCAGCCTCTCCACATAACGCTCGCCGCCGTCGAAACGTGCCCGGAGGAATGTGTCGATCAGTTCACGAGCGAGTGATGGCCCGACCACCTCCGAGCCGAGGCAGAGGACGTTCATGTCGTCGTGTTCTACCCCCTGATGCGCGGAATAGACGTCGTGGCAGATCGCCGCGCGGATCCCGGGCAGCTTGCAAGCTGCCACTGACGCGCCGACGCCGGAGCCGCACACGAGCACGCCGCGCTCTGCGTCGCCGTTCAGGATCGCCTCGCCGACCTCCCGCGACTTATCGGGATAGTCGATCCGCACGACGTCGGTGTCGGTGCCGAGGTCGACAACCTCATGAGCCGCGAGCACCTCCAGGACAGCCTCACGGAGATGGACTCCGCGGTGATCGAAGGCGACCGCGACTTTCACAGCTGGACCGTACCTAGAATGGCCGGCGATGGATGCCAAGCAGCTGCAGGAGCTCGGCCAGCAGTTCCGCGTCGACTCGATCCGCTGCGCAGCCGCCGCGAAGTCGGGCCATCCGACGTCCGGGATGTCGGCCGCCGACCTGATGGCGGTGCTCGTGGCGAACCACTACCGCTACGACTTCGGCGATCCGAAACGGGCCGAGAACGACCGCCTGATCTTCTCCAAGGGTCACGCCTCGACGCTGCTGTACGCGATCTTCCGCGCGACCGGCGCGATCAGCGACGAGGAGATGCTCCAGTACCGTCAGTTCGGGAGCGTCCTCGAGGGACATCCGACCCCTCGCATCCCGTGGGTCGACGTCGCGACAGGATCCCTCGGACAAGGTCTCCCGCTGGGCGTCGGGATGGCTTTGGCGGGGAAGTATCTCGACCGGTTGCCGTACCGCGTGTGGGTGCTGAGCGGCGACAGCGAGATGGCCGAAGGATCGGTGTGGGAGGCGTTCGAACACGCTGCGCACTACGAGCTCGACAACCTGACAGCGATCCTCGACGTCAACCGGCTCGGGCAGCGCGGCGAGACGATGGTGGGCTGGGACGTCGACATCTACCGCGACCGCGCGCACGCGTTCGGCTGGGAGACGATCGAGGTGGACGGGCACGACGTCGAGGCCGTGGCCCGCGCGTACACGGAGGCGGCCGGGACGACCGGCAAGCCCACCGTCGTGATCGCGCGGACGATCAAGGGAAAAGGCGTGAAGGCCGTCGAGAACCAACCGGGTTGGCACGGCAAGGCCCTCGACAACCCCGACGAGGCAATCGCGGAGCTCGGCGGGCTCCGGAACATCCACGTCGACGTCGCACAGCCGGAGCCGGCCGAGGCGCACACGTTCCCCGGCGGCACGCTCGAGCTGCCGCGCTACGACGTCGGCGACGAGGTCGCCACGCGGAAGGCGTACGGCGAGGCGCTCGCCGCACTCGGCTCGGCCCGCGGCGACGTGGTCGCGCTCGACGGCGAGGTGAGCAACTCCACCTTCGCCGAGATCTTCGCGAAAGCGCACCCCGAGCGGTACTTCGAGATGTACATCGCCGAGCAGCAGCTGCTCGCTGCGGCCGTCGGCCTGAGCGCGCGCGGCTGGAACCCGTTCGCCTCGACGTTCGCCGCCTTCTTCTCGCGTGCGTACGACTTCATCCGCATGGCCGCGATCAGCCGCGCGAACCTGCGACTCGCCGGCTCGCATGCCGGCGTGTCGATCGGCGAAGACGGCCCGTCTCAGATGGCGCTCGAGGACATCGCGTCCCTCCGCGCAGTGCATTCGAGCACGGTGCTGCAGCCGTGCGACGCGAACCAGACCGCCAAGCTGGTGGCAGCGATGGCGGACCTGAAGGGAATCGTCTTCCTGCGGACGCTGCGGCCGAACACGCCGGTGATCTACGACGCGGACGAGGACTTCGAGATCGGCGGGAGCCGCGTTCTGCGCTCGTCGGTGACGGATGACGTCACCGTCGTCGCGTCGGGCGTCACCGTGCACGAGGCGATCAAGGCTGCAGAGACGCTTGCCGACGAGGACATCGGTGTCCGCGTGATCGACCTCTACTCGATCAAGCCGATCGACGTCGAGGCGCTGCATGCCGCGGCCGAGGCGACGGGGCGGATCATCACCGTCGAGGATCACTACCCCGAAGGCGGTGTGGGCGATGCCGTCCTCGCGGCGCTGGCCGAAAGCGGCGCCGAGGCCCGCGTCGTGAAGCTGGCCGTCGACGACATGCCGCACTCCGGAAAGTCGGCTGAGCTGCTGGCCGCCTTCGGCATCGACGCCGACGGCATCGCGAGCACGGCTCGTCAGCTTGTCCGAGAGCCGATAGCCACTTCGTAACGAAGTCGTCGTACGCGGCGCCGTTAAGACGTCGCCTGGCGAGAGCCGATCGCGGCGTCGTAAAGCTCTTTGTGCCGCTCGCGCGCGGCGCGATATGCGTCTGCACGTTCGCGGCGAGGCTCGATCACACGGCCGAGCGCTCCGGGCGGGGGCGCCTCCCCGAGCCGCTCGAGCGCGGCGACGGCCGCGCCGCGCAGAGACGCCTCCTTGACGCCCGATGTCGTGACGGGGCGACCGAGTGCGTCGGCCATGATCTGCAGCCAGTCGTCGTCCTTCAGCAGTGAGCCGCCGGTCGCGACGATCTCCTCCACCTCCGGCATCAGGTCGGCGACTCTTGCGAACGTGAACGCGACGCCCTCGAGCGCCGCCTGACGAATGTCGAGGGCTGTCGTCTGGAACGTGAGGCCCTCGACCGCGCCTTTCGCGTGCTGGTGCCAACCGGGGCTGCGCTCGCCGCCGAGCAGCGCGAGAAACGTCAGTCCGTGTGTGTCGGGATCGCGATCGCCGAGCGACCCGTCCGCATCCTGCAACGTCTGCTCGAGCCAGTGCACGAGGCTGCCGCCGTCCGAGAGCGAGCCGCCCTCGACGACGCGCCGCTCGTCGACCCAGTGGATGAAGAGGCCAGGCCGTGCGTGCGCCTGCGCCGTCTCGTAGACCGTGCGGAAAGCCCCCGAGGTGCCGATCATCAGCGCCGCGCGCTCGCGCGTCACGCAACCCGCACCGACGTTCGAGCAGGCGCCGTCGAGGAGCGCGGGGTACCAACCCTCGACAGCCTCGTCGGAGAGCTCCGGCAGCTGACCCGCATCGAGGCCGAGCATCGCCAGCAGCTCCTGGTCCCACGCGCGCGCGTGTAAATCGAAGAGGCCGGTCGCCGACGCCATCGACGTGCTGGCCGCGACCGGCCGCCCGAGAAACGCGGCGTAGAGGTAGTCGCAGATCGACACGAAGCTGTGTGTCGACCGCCAGACCTCCGGCTGCTCGCTGGCGAGCCACGCGAGCTTGGCGGGCCAGTAGCTCGTGTGGATGTGACAGCCGGTGCGTGCGTGAACGGCATCCGCGTCCACACGGCGAGACAGCCAGTCGGCGGCGTCCGCGGAGCGCGTGTCGCGCCACCCGAGGATGGGTGTCAGCGGCCGCCCGTGCTCGTCGAGGGCCAGCAGGCTGTGCCCGAAGCAGGACCCGCCGACGGCGTCGTACTCCTCTCCTCCAACCGCCTCGTCGACGGCCTCGCGCACGAGCTCGACAATGCGCGCAGGGTCGTTCTCGCCGGCATATTTGCGCTGAGCAGGCTCGAGCTCCTGCGCGTCGGCGTCGAAGACCTGCGCCCGGACCGAGGACGTCCCGACGTCGAGTGCGAGCACGCGCGTCACGAGCCGTACCCTTACAGCCCATGGCCGTGCTGATTGCCTCCAACCTGCGCAAGGAGCTGAGCGGCGACCCGCTTTTCGACGGCGTCTCGTTCAAGGTCGAGCGCCGCGACCGTGTCGCCCTCTCCGGCCCGAACGGCGCCGGCAAGACGACGCTCCTCCGCGCGCTGATGGGGGAGACGAGCCTGCAGGGCGGCGACCTTGCGTTCCAGAAAGGCACCCGCATCGCACTGCACGACCAGCGGCCGCCGCTCGAGCGCGGGCTGAGCCTGCGCGAGTACGTCCTCTCCGGCGCATCCGACTTGCTCGCGCTCGAGGACGAGCTCAGGCGGCTCGAACAGGCGATGGCGCAGGGCGATCACGCCGACGCGACGATGCGCCGCTACGGCGAGGCGCAGGCGCGGCTCGAGCATGCGGGAGGCTACGACTGGCGCGAGCGCGCGACGGCGGTGCTGCGGGGCCTCGGCTTCGGCGACGAGGACCTCGACCGCCGGCTGGAGACGTTCTCCGGCGGCGAGCTGACACGTGCCTCGCTTGCGCGTGCGCTCGGCGGCGACCCCGACCTGCTGTTGCTCGACGAGCCCACGAACCACCTCGACGTCGAGAGCCTCGAGTGGCTGGAGCGCGAGCTGCAGTCGCTCGACGCAGGCATTCTGATCGTCGCGCACGACCGCTGGTTCCTCGAGGCCGTGGCGAACGCGGTGCTCGAGCTCGACGCAGGCCGCTCGACGTATTTCGCCGGCCCCTGGCACGAGTGGCGGATCGAGAAGGCCGCGCGGCTGCACGCGGCGTCGAAGACGGCCGACCGGATCGGCGCCGACATCGAGCGGCTCGAGCGCTTCGTCGCCCGCTTCCGCGCGTCCACCGAGAAGATGGCGCGCAAGGCGCAGGTGAAGATGCGCCAGATCGAGCGCTACAAGCAGGAGCGGTCGAAAGCAACCGACCAGATCGAGCTGCTCACGCGCAGGAGCAAGAAGCTCGGTTTCGAGTTCCTGAAGCCGCCTCGGAGCGGACGCACCGTCGTCGAAGCCGACGGGCTCACGGTGCAGATCGGCGACCGCGTCCTGCTCGACGACGTGTCCTTTGCGATCGAGCGAGGCGAGCACGTCGCGCTCGTCGGGCCGAACGGATCCGGCAAGACGACGCTGCTCGAGACGATCCTCGAGAAGCGCGAGGTGCAGGGCGGCTCGGTCCGGCTCGGCCACGGCGTCGAGGCGGCGTACTTCTCGCAGCAGGAGATGGAGCTCGACACGCGTGGGTCGGTGCTGCAGTGCGTGCAGCGCGCCACCGGCCTGCAGCGGCCCGACGCGCAGAAGCTGCTCGGCCGGTTTCTCTTCTCCGGCTGGGGCGAGCACGAGAAGCCGGTCGTCGCGCTCTCGGGCGGCGAGCGCCGCCGCCTCGCCCTCGCAATCGTCGTCGCTTCGGGCGCGAACCTCCTCGTCGTGGACGAGCCGACGAACCATCTCGACCTCGAAAGCCGAGAGGCGCTCGAGGCCGCGCTCGAGGCATTCCCGGGAACTGTCCTGCTCGTCTCCCACGACCGGGCCTTGCTCGACGCGGCCGCGCAGCGCACCCTCGCGGTCGAGGACTTGCACCTCAACTCGTACGACGGCGGCTGGGCGGATTACGTGCGCGAGCGCGAAGCGCGTTCGGCACCGCCGCCCGCGGCCGAGCCGAAACCGGCCAAGCCGCCGAAGCAGCGCGCACCGCGCAAGCCGGCGCCGTCCGAGCTCGAGCGCATCGAAGCGCAGATCGCGGCGCGCGAGTCGATCGTCGCCGACCTCGAACGGCGCCTGGCCGATGACTGGAACGACGTGGAGACGCTCGCAGCGCACCGCCAGGCACGGGACGAGCTGCAGGCACTGCTGCAGCGATGGGAGACGGCATTCGAGCGGGCTCAGACATGACCGAGCGAACGCCGACGCCGACCCCTCCGGAGGTCGGCCGCTGGACCGGGATGGGCGAGGCGCTCGGCCGCTTCGCCCTCCAGACGCTCGTGGCAATCGTGGTGGTGGGCGTGATCGGCGCACTCGTCGCTTGGGGGACCGGTCACGACATCGCCGGCGGAATGGCGGGCGCGTACTACATCGTCGGCGCGGGCCTCTTCGTAGTCGGGATGTTCCCGACCGGCGGCTACTCGACGTTCCGCGGAACGATCACGCGGCGAAAGCCGACGGGCGCGCGGCAGGAGGCGCACTTCCTGATGGGGATCCTGTTGATCGCGGTCGGCGTGCTGTTCGACCTGACGCGCCCGTTCTAAGAGCGAAAGGCTGGGGTCAGACCCCTTTGGGGTCAGACCCCAGTGTCGCTATCAGCGCTTCGGCGACCACCTTCAGCGGCCGCCCCGAGATCTGGCTCGCTTTGCGGAGACGCGCGAACGCGTCTTGTTCGGACAGACCCTCCTTCGCCATCAGGAGACCCTTGGCGCGCTCGATCGCCTTGCGCGCGGCAAGCGCCTCTGCGAGCGACTCCGCCTCTTCGCGCAGCGCCGTCAGCTCCTCGTGCCGGGCCCGGGCCGTGCGAATAGCGGGCAGCAAGTCCTGCTCGCGGAAGGGCTTGACGAGGTAGCCGAAGACGCCGGCTTCGGCTGCGCGCTGAACCAGCTCGTCCTGGCCGTAGGCGGTGAGCATCACGATCGGGATCGGACGCTCGTCGAGGATCCGCCTGGCGGCCTCGATGCCGTCGAGCTTCGGCATCTTGACGTCGAGCACGGCCACGTCCGGCTGCTCCGATCTCGCGAGGGCGACGGCCTCCTCCCCGTCGCGGGCCTCCGCACAGACCTCGAAGCCGGCCCGCTCCAGCAGAGCCCTCAGATCGAGCCGGATGATCGTCTCGTCTTCGGCAACCAGGATCCTCATCTGTGGGTGAGTTTTGTCGAAAACGCTCGGCCGAGGGATGGCGGCGGCTCGGACGGCGGGCGATGGTGGAGGTGCGGCCACCGATGTCTGAATCGGATTTCACCCCCAAACCCCAGTCCCTCGTCTTCCGAGTAGAGATCTCGGCGGAACAGGCGAACGCGCTTGCCCCCCTCCTGAGCGGGGTGGCGCTGCCGGCGGTACCCGCTCCGGTCTCGGAGGAAGCGGTCGACGCGCGGGTCCTCGAGCTGAGGCAGCGCGAGAGCGAGCTGGAGCTGCGCGAGGCGGAGTTCGACGCGGACGTGGAGCTGCGCGAGGACCGGATCGAGCGCTGGCGCACGGAGCTGGAAGAGCTCGAGCAGACGCTGGACCGGCGCGAGCGCGACCTCGTGAGCTACGTCGATCAGCTGCAGGGAGCCATGTCCGGCTCCGGCAACGACGCCTGGTGGCAGCGGCCCGCCGGCGGCGACGGCGGCGTTTACTAACTCGGCGAAGCTGCGCTTCGCCGGTTTTTGAGGTACTGCGCGTCGCGCTGGCTTACGCGACGGCTTCTTTCTGGTCGTCACTCATTTGGGGGATGCCTGCGTTCGTGCTACGTGGTGCAATCGCGGCGTGGACTTGGTGAGTCCCGAGCTTGTGCTCGTTTCGCCGCCCGAGATCGCGGCTGAGGCGCGGTTGCACGTGCTGGACCCGCTGCCTGGGTCGTATGTGCCGCGGGTGACCTTGTCGCGCGGCGGGATCGCGACGTTTTACGCCTGCTGCATCGCCGGAACGCTCGGGCCGCTCGTGCTGGCTTCCCTCGCGCGCTAGGAGTCCTCCTGGATCGCTGCGGCGGCGTTGACGAGCGCGAGGTGGCTGAGCGCCTGCGGGAAGTTGCCGAGCTGCTCGTGGGTGTGAGGGTCGAGCTCTTCGGCATAGAGACCGACATCGTTCGTGAGGTCGACCATCGCGTTCATCGTCTGGCGCGCCTCGTCGAGCTGGCCGGCGCGGGCGAGTGCTTCCACGAGCCAGAAAGAGCACGCGACGAAGGCCCCTTCGACCTCCTGCTGGCCGCTGTAGCGGTAGAGCAAGGGTCCGCCGCCGGCGAGCTCGGTGCGAACGGCTTCGATCGTTCCCCCGATCTCGGCACTCTTCGGGTCGAGCAGGCTCGTCCGCACGACGCGCAGGGTGGCGGCGTCCAGCTTCTCGGTCCCGGGGTGCATGAGGAGACTGCGCCGCTCCGGCGACCAGCACTCCTCGAGGATGAACGCGCGCACCTGCTCGGCTTCGCGGCGCCAGGCCTCCGCGTGCTCCGCGGGCAACTGTCCGCCCTCGACGAGGCGCAGCGCCCGCTCGAAGCAGGTCCAGGCGGCCAGCTTTGAGCTCGTGTAGTGCTGGCGGTCGTCGAGCTCCCATATACCGGCGTCCCGCTTGCGCCACAGCTTGGCGAGATGGTCGACAAGTTCGCAGACTCGCTTCGCGGTTGCGTCGTCGAGGGCGTTCCCCTCGCGCACGTACAGCTCCGCTGTCTCCAGCAGATCGCCGTAGGCGCCGAGTTGCAGCTGCTTCGCAGCCGCGTTTCCGGTCAGGACCGGCCGCGAGCCGCGAAAGCCGGCCAGCTCGAGCGTACGCTGACGACCCGTCATCGGTCGGCCATCGAGCCGGTAGCACGGCTTCAGCTTTGGATGCGTCTCGGCCGTCGCATGCAGCAGCCAGGCAAAGGAGGCGTGCACCTGCGCCCGCAGACCGAGGTTGATCAACGCGTCGACCGCAAAGGCACCATCGCGTACCCAGCCGTAGCGATAGTCGTAGTTGCGGTCACCGCCGATCCGTTCGGGCAGTGAGGTCGTGGCCGCAGCCGCGATCCCGCCGGTCGGAGCGTACGTGAGCAGCTTCAACACCAGCGCACTGCGCTCGACCGCCTCCCGCCACTCGCCTGCGTACGAACCCGAATCGAGCCAACGGCGCCAGAGATCAGCCGTCGTCTCCAGCCGCCGCTCCACGTCCTCACGCACCGGAAACACGAGCGGCTCCTCGTGCGCCGAGGTCAGCACCAACAATGCCCGCGTGCCGGAGCGGACCGTGAACCGCCCCGAAACCTCGCCGCTGCGGTGCACCGGCTCGCCCGCATCCCAGCAATGGAGCGCGAGCTCGAACTCGCCGCCAAGTGCAACCCACGCGCCCCGCCGCTGCTCGAACCGCGTCTCCAGTTCACCCCAGCCGAACCGCGGCCGCAGCCGCCAACGCATCGGCACGTTGCCAGCGAGCCCCTCGACGCGGCGCACGAGCTCAACCCATGGCAGGAGCCCGAACTCGTGCAGCGCCAGCGCATCCGTAACCCGCACGCTGCCGGCAGCAGTACGGAACGTCGTCGTCAGAACGTTCGTCCGCGGGAGATAGGCGCGGGATGCCTCGAATGCTTCCTCCGGGACGAGCTCGAAGCGGCCGCCCTCCTCCGAGTCGAGCAGCGCAAAGAAGACCGGCGCCGTGTCGAGACGCGGCAGCGCAAACCAATCGATCGAGCCATCACAGGCAACAAGCGCACACGCCCGACCGTCACCGACCGCGGCGTAGTCGCCGATCCCCGCATACCCCCCAGTTCTCAACACCAGCGCCCTGCCTAGTCCGGCTGGTGGCAGACGGCCTCGATGTTGTTGCCGTCGGGATCGAGGACGTAGCCGCCGTAGTAGTCGGGGTGATACACCGCCCGCACGCCGGGTGCGCCGTTGTCGGTCCCGCCTGCGTCGACAGCTGCGGCGTGAAAGGCGTCCACTTGCGCCCGGTTCTCAGCTCTCAGCGCAATGTGAAGCCGACCCCGCACAGGCTCCCCATAGGCCTCGATGAAGAACGACGGTCTCTCTCCATCATCCTTGCCGAACCCGGCGGCCGCTTCCGAGAACTCCATGAGCAGCGTCATCCCGAGCGGCGCCAGCGCTTTCTCGTAGAACGCCTTGCTTCGTTCGTAATCAGCAACGGCGAACCCGACGTGATCGAGCGTAGTCATCCACTCTCCCTTCGGCGGCGGTGGGATGGTCTCGTCAGTCCCTCCTACTAGGCCGGGAACGACACTTCCGCGCGCGTTCCCGCGTCGCTGCGGAGATCGAGCCGCCCTTGCAGCTCGTCGCTGACGAGCGCCCGGACGATCGAGAGGCCCGTTCCCGACGCGTCCGTGCCGATGCCCCTCCCGTCATCCGTGATTGCCAGCAGGACCTCGCCGTTGCGCTGCGCGAGCTCGATGTCCACGGAGTTGCCGCCGTGCTCGAGCGCGTTCTGCAGCAGCTCGCTGAAGACGAGCGCGAGCGCGGTCGCGCGGTTTCCCGCCAGGGAGACCTCTTCGAGCTCCGCGTGCACGCGCTTCCCGGCGGCGAGGCCCTGCACGAGCATCGCGCGCAGTCGGTCGATCAGGTCGCGGAGATCGACGACCTCGTCCCGCTGCTCCGTCAGCACCTCGTGCACTGCGGCGATGGCGAGGATCCGGTTGACGGAGTCCTCGAGCGCCTTGCGCGGGTCACTGTGCGCGGAGCGCGCCTGCAGCCGCAGCAGCGATGCAACCGTCTGGAGGTTGTTCTTCACGCGATGATGGATCTCTTGCGCGAGCACGCCGCGCATCACCGCTCGCCCGTGCTCGAGCGCAACGGCCGCGTGGTGCGCGATCGACGTGAGCAGCGCGCGCTCGTCGGCCGTGAACGGCGTGTCCCGATCGCAGACGAGCTCGCCGATCTGGCGGCGCTTCCAGCGCAGCGGCAGTCGCACCGCATGCTTGCCGGGCCGGCCTTCGGGCCAGGCGATGTCCCCGTCCTGGAGCACCAGCGCAGCGCCCGTCGCCGCGACGGCCTCCATCGTCGTCTTGACGATCGCCTCGAGCGATTCCTCGAGGTACAGCGACTCGGACACCGCCTCCGAGATCTTCGCGAGCGCCTCGAGCTCGGCGACACGGCTTTGCGCCTGCGCGTACAGCTGCGCGTGCACGATCGTCTGAGCTACCTGAGCCGCGATGGCGACGACGAGCTCCATCTCGTCGTGGGTGAACTCGCGCGGCGCGATCGTCCGGACGTTGAGGGCGCCGGCGAGCCGCTCGCGCGCGAAGATCGGCACGGCGAGGATCGACTCGTACTGGTCCTCGGGTAGGTTGGAAAAGAGCTTGAACCGCGGATCCAGGTGCGCCTGGGCCGCGATCATGATCGGCGCGCGCTCGGCGGCAGCGCTGCCCGTGATGCCCTCGCCCGCCCGCATCCGCGGCCGCTTCGTCATCTCCTCGACGTTCGTCCCGTGCGTAGCACGGAGGACGAGCTCGTCGCTGCGCTCGTCGTAGAGATAGACGAAGCACGCATCGGCGTCGAGGACGTCGGCGACCTTCCGCGCGACGAGTGCCAGCACCTCCTCCAGGTCGAGCGTCGAGTTGACCGCGGCAATCGTCTCGGTGAGGAGACGGAGATGGCGCTCTCGTACGTCCACGTGTACGTCCACTTGGATCCCTAGGCTAGCGCTGTGGATCGCTACCACTGGCTCCTGGTCTTCCACATGACCGGCGTGTTCTTGATCCTCGGCGGCGCCGCTTTCGGCGGGATCCTGAACGTCGCCGCCCTCCGGCGGGAACGCCCGAGCGAGATCGTCGTGCTGTTCCGGTTCGTGCGGATCGCCGTGAGGGCGATTTCGCTCGGCATGGTCCTGACACTCGTGTTCGGGCTGTGGCTGGTCGGCGACCTCGACTTCGTCAAGTGGAGCAACACGTGGGTGATCCTGGCGCTCATCCTCTGGGTCGTCGCGAACGCGCTCGGCGGAGCCGGCGGCCGCCGTGAGAAGGAGACGCGAAAGCTCGCCGAGCGACTCGCCGCGGAGGGCGACGGACCGAGCGCGGAGCTGCGCGCCCGCATGCGCGATCGCCTCACGCTCGCGCTCAGCTGGGGCAGCGGCATCGTCGTGATCGCAATCCTTGCTCTGATGATCTGGAAGCCGGGCCACTGATGCTCGCGATCCTGCGCCCGGACAGCTGGAACCTCGCGCTCTTCCTGCACGTGCTCGGGGCGACCGTGCTGACCGGTGCTACAGCTGCCGCGCTCGTGTGCGCGGTGAACGAGGCTCGCTGGCCGTGGCTTCGGCTCGTCGTCGCGCGCACGCTGCTGCTCGCCGTCTTCCCGGCCTGGATCCTGATGCGCCTCGGCGGCGCCTGGGAAGACTCGAAGTCGCCGATCGGCGACAACTCGACGTGGCTCGGAATCGGCTACCTCGTCGGCGACGCCGGCTTCGTGCTCCTGATCGTCGCGACGATCCTCGGCGCCGTGGCCGTCCGCCGACCACAGCGCACGTGGCCGATCCGCACCGTCGCCGTGATCACCGGCGTGTATTTCGTGGCTCTGTTGGTCGCCATGTTCGCGATGACGGGGAAGCCGGGCAGTTAACAGAACCCTTACTCCAAAGACGGGAATTTCCTTAGAGACGGGGAATAGGTTCTAAACGTGTCGGCTCTGCCACTGAACCTGACTGCGACGACCGGGTTCCTCGTCGCCGACAACCGAGGACGCCTCGTCGGCAAGGTCGAGTGCCCGATGTACGGCACACTCCCGGACGTGCCCGACGCCCTGTCGGTGAAGAGCGGGTTCCTCTCGCGGCATCGCCGTCTCGTCCCGGCCGACACGATCGCCGAGGTAGACCCGGCAAGCCGCGTCGTCGGCCTCCGCGTCGCGCGCGAAGCGATCCGCCGCTTCCTTTAAGTCACCACGAAAACGCACCGTCGAGAACGGGCGGCCGAGAGGCACGGCGTCAAAGGCTGGGGTCAGACCCCTGAACGACCACGAGCTGCGCTAATCAAGCAGCAGCTCGCAGTCGGCCGTCAGTTGGATCCCGC